>NZ_MUBA01000662.1 GCF_002154575.1 Streptomyces bobili | reverse complement strand
GCCGTCGGTGGTGCGGAGGTGTTCTCATCTCGCCCGCCCGTTGCTACGGTGCCGGACCTGACGATCCATCAGTTCCCATGGGGCTGACCCCCGACCTCCGACCTCCGCGGGAGGCCCGTATGCGCGCCTTGATCGCCGCCGCGACCGGCCTCGCCCTCGCGCTCGCCCTGGTCCTCACCCTCACCGCCCTGGGCGCCCCGACCGGCGAGACCTCCCCGAAACCCCTGCTGACGACAGTGCCCGCACACCCGTGACCACTCGGGAGGGAGGCCGACATGCGCCGCAAGTCCGGCCTGATCCTGCTCGCCCTCGCCGTGTTCTTCGCGGCGCTGTCCCCGCTGTTGCGCTGGTACGCCTTCCCGCGCCTTGCCAAGGTGCCCGCCAACGCCTACCAGGACATGGTGCTGGAGGCACGGAACGCCACCCTCCTCGACTACGGCACGATGACCGCCCGTACCGTCCCCAAGGTCACCATCGTGCAGACCCTCAAGGGCAACGTGGAGGAGTCGGAGAGGATCGAACGGACGGCGGGCCGTGACGTCGTCGTCTGGGACGGCCTGTCCTACGTCCAGGGCCCCGACGGCAAGATGGTCTCCCGCATCCCCGAGCGCTACATCTTCGACGCCCACACCCAGGAACCCGTCCACGCCACCGGAGAGATGGTCGACGGCCACCCCGTCCGCCGCGAGGGCCTGGAGTTCAAATGGCCCTTCCGCACGGAGAAGCGCGACTACGAGTACTTCGACGCGCAGGCCCGCGTCACCGCCCCCATCCACTACAAGGGCACCGAGAAGTTCCGCGGCCTGGAGGTCTACTACTTCGAGCAGACCATCCCCTGGACCCAGGTCGCCATGCCCAGGACCATGCCCGTCGCCGGGATCACCCCCGAGACCGTCGCCAGGACGGGCACCACCCGCTGGTACACCACCGTCCGCAGGTTCTGGGTCGAACCCGTCACCGGCGCCCCCGTCTACGGCGAGGAGATCCACCGGGAGGAACTGCGCGGCGGCACCCTCCTCGGCGACCGCGACAAGGTGACGGCCTTCGCCGGCCACGTGAAGATGCGCGAGGACTACATCGAGCACACCGTCGACCTGGTCGCCGCCAACCGCACCCTGGTGCTGCTGATGACCTCCTACCTGCCCTGGGGGTTCCTCACCCTCGGTGTCCTCCTCCTCGCCCTCGCGCTGTACGTGGAGGCCCGCGGCCGACGCCCCGCAGGGCCGGAACCGGCCCCCGCCGCCGACACCGAACCGGTCACCGCCTGAGCCGCGCGTTGGTGTGCCGGGTCGGCTCGGCACCGGCCGGGTCCTCCGGCCACGGATGCTTGGGATACCGGCCCCGCAGCTCCGCCCGTACGCCCTTGTAGCCGTCCTTCCAGAAGGAGGCGAGGTCGGCGGTCACGGCCGCGGGCCGACCGGCGGGGGACAGCAGGTGCACCAGCAGCGGCACGCCCGCCACCCGCGGCGACTCCTGGAGCCCGAACATCTCCTGGAGCTTCACCGCCAGCACCGGCTGCCCGGGGTCGGCGTAGTCGATCCGGATTCCGGACCCGCTCGGCACCGTGATCCGCTCCGGCGCCAGTTCGTCCAGCCGTGCCGCCTCGCCGGACGCCCAGGGCAGCAGCCGCGCGAGTGCCTTCCCGGCGTCGATCCGCGCCAGGTCGCCGCGCCGCCGGGCCCGGCTCAGTTCGGGCTCCAGCCAGTCGTCAGCGCGCGCGTGCAGCGCCGCGTCGGAGACGTCCGGCCACGGCTCCCCGAGACGCGCCCTGAGGAACGCCAGCCGCTGCCGCAGCCCCCGCCCCTCCGCCGACC
>NZ_MUBA01000661.1 GCF_002154575.1 Streptomyces bobili | reverse complement strand
CCCCCCGCACTGGGCCCGCGCAGCGAGCCCGGCCCAGTGCCTGTACCGGCCCCTCGGCCCCGTGCTGTGGTGAGCGCCCCCCGTCCCCCGAAGTGCCGTGACCGGCCGGCACGGACCCGAGGAGCCGCGATGCCCGAAGCACCACCGCAGGATCCGCCCGCACTGCACGTCGAAGGGCTCGACGTCATGTACGGACGAGCCCTGTCAGCCCTGCGTTCCGTGTCCCTGANNCGAACGGCGCCGGCAAGACCACGCTGCTGAGGGCCGTCTCGGGCACCCTGCGCCTGCACCGCGGCACCATCACCGCGGGCCGGGTCCGCTACGGCGACACCGCCCTCGACGGACGCGACCCGGTCGCGGCCGTCCGCGCCGGCGTCGTCCAGGTCCCCGAGGGCAGGCGGGTCTTCGCCGGTCTCACCGTCGAGGAGAACCTGCGCGCCGGCGGTCTCGGCCTCGGCCGGCGCGCCCCCGCACTGGTGCGGGAGTCGCGCGACCGGGTGTACGGCCTGTTCCCGGTCCTCGCCGAACGCAGTGGCCAGGCGGCCGGACTGCTGTCCGGCGGCGAGCAGCAGATGCTCGCCATCGGCCGCGCCCTGATGGCCGCGCCGCGTCTGCTCCTGCTCGACGAGCCGTCCCTCGGCCTCGCCCCGCGCATGGTGTTCCGCATCGCCGAGGTGATCCGGGAGATCAACGAGCAGGGCACCGCCGTCCTGCTCGTCGAGCAGAACGCCGGCATGGCCCTGTCCCTCGCCGACCAGGCCCACGTCCTCGAAGTCGGCGAGGTCCGGCTGTCGGGCCCCGCCGACGAACTCGCCCGCACCGACGCCGTACGACGCCTGTACCTCGGCGAGAGCACCGACGAGCCCGCCACCGGTCAGGGGGCCGCGTGAACATCCGCACCACCGGCCGCACGGCCACCGGCCCCGCCGCCGGTCCGCAGGCCGCACCCCCGGCGCTCCACGTCCGGGACGTCACCGTCCGCTTCGCGGGTCTCACGGCCCTCGACGCGGTGTCCTTCACCGTCGCCCCGGGCTCCGTGCACGCCCTGATCGGGCCCAACGGCGCGGGCAAGTCCACCTGCTTCAACGTGCTGTCCGGCCTGTGCCGCCCGGCCGCCGGTCAGGTCCTGCTCGGCGACACCGACCTGACGGGACTCGCCCCGCACCGGATCGCCGCGCTGGGCGTGGCCCGCACCTTCCAGAACATCGTCACGACCGAGGGCACGGTCGCCGACAACCTCATGCTCGGCCGGCACGCCCTGTCCCGCGCGGGCTTCGCCGCCAGCGCCCTGCGCCTGCCGGGCGCCGTACGCGAACAGCGCGCCCACCTGGACCGGGTCCGTGAGATCGCCGAACTCACCGGCCTCGGCGCCCATGTCGACACCCCGGTGGCCCTGCTGTCGTACGGCGACCGCAAGCGCGTCGAACTCGCCCGCGCGCTCTGCCTGGAGCCGCGCGTGCTGCTGCTCGACGAACCGGTGGCCGGCATGAACGGCGCCGAACGCGCCGCCACCGCCGACGTCGTCCGCACGGTCCGCGAGCAACTCGGCCTGTCCGTCGTCCTCGTGGAACACGACATGGGCCTCGTGATGCGCCTCGCCGACGAGGTCACCGTCCTCGACTTCGGCCGCCGCCTCGCGCACGGCACCCCCGACGAGATCCGCCGCCACCCCGAGGTGCTGCGCGCCTACCTGGGCACCGGCGCCCCGGACGAGACCCCGGAGATCCAAGAAGCCTTGGAGACCCCGGAAGCGGCGGAAACGGCGGATCCGGCGGAAACCACCAAGACGACCAAGGCGACCGAACCAACTGACCCCACCGAGACCACCGAAGAGACCGCAGTGACCGAACCCCCCGGGGAGAACGCTCCGTGACCACCCTCCTCGACACCCTCCTCAACGGCCTCGCCCTGGGCGCCGTGTACGCCCTCGTCGCCCTCGGCTTCGTCGTCATCTTCAAGGCCTCCGGCGTCCTCAACTTCGCCCACGGCTCGCTGCTCCTGCTCGGCGGCTACCTGGTCGCCGTCCTTCACGACGACCTCGGCTTCGCCGGCGCCCTCGCGGTGGCCGTCCTGACGACCGCGGCCGTCGCCGGCGCGCTGGACCGGCTGCTGCTGCAACGGGGCGACCCCGATCCCAAGGCCGCGCACGTGCAGACCATCGTCACCATCGGCGTGGACATCATCCTGGTGACCGACCTGTCCCGGCGGATCGGCGGCGATCTCCTCACCCTCGGCGACCCGTGGGGCGACGCCGTCACCGGCCTCGGCCCGGTGACCGTCGCCGACAGCCGGCTCGCCGCGATCGTCGTCTCCACGGTCGTCATCGCCGGGGTCTTCGCCCTCTTCCGGTTCACGCCCTGGGGCCTGTCCCTGCGCGCGGCGGCCGAGGACGTGGAGGCCGCCGCCCTGATGGGCGTACGGCTGAGCCGGGTGCGCATGCTCGCCTGGTGCCTGGCCGGGGCGCTCGCCGCGCTCGCCGCCGTGTTCCTCGCCGCGTTCCCGGCGCCCGGCCTGGAGCGCACCACCGGCCAGATCGCCCTGAAGGCGTTCCCCGCCGCCATCCTCGGCGGCATGGCCTCGCCGCCCGGCGCCCTCGCGGGCAGCCTGCTGATCGGCCTGACCGAGGCCCTCGTGGCGGGCTACCAGTCCGAACTGCACGTCCTCGGCGAAGGGTTCGGCGATGTCGCGCCGTACGCCGTGATGGTCGTCGTCCTGCTGGTGCGGCCCACCGGTCTGTTCGGCGCGAAGGGAGCGGTCCGTGTCTGAACTCGTCCCGAAGTGGGGCAAGCTGCTGCTGCCCGCCCTTCTCCTGTGCGCCCTGCCCTTCTACCTCGACGCCTTCTGGCTGCGCATCGGTCTCTTCTCGATCGCCGCCGCCATCGGCGCCGTGGGCCTCGGCCTGCTCAGCGGCACCGCGGGACAGCTCTCCCTCGGCCACGCCTTCTTCCTCGCGGTCGGGGCCTACGGCTACACCTGGCTGGCCGGCGACCCGGGCCCGGCCCTGCCCCCGGCGCTCGCCGCCGTCCTGGCCGTGCTGCTGGCGGGCGCGGCGGGCGGCCTGTTCAGTCCCGTCGCCGGCCGCGTCCGCGGCATCTACCTGGGCATCGCCACCCTCGCGCTGGTCTTCCTCGGCCACCACCTGCTGCTGACCGCCGACTCGGTCACCGGCGGCTTCAACGGCCGCTCGGTACCGCCGCTCACCCTGGGCGGGTTCGGGTTCACCGCCGACGATCCCGAACTCACCGTGCTGGGCGTGCCGTTCGGCGCCGAGGAACGCCTCTGGTACCTCGGTCTCGCCCTGTTCGCCCTCACCTGGTTCACCGCGCGCGGCCTGCTGCGCGGCCGTCCCGGCCGGGCCCTGTCGGCCGTCCGCGACAGCGAGACCGCGGCGGCCGTGATGGGCGTGAACGTCGCCCGCTACCGCTCGGCCGCCTTCGTCGTGTCGTCGATGTACGCCGGCCTGGCCGGGGTCCTGCTGGCCCTGTCCTTCCGCCGGGTCGTGCCCGACTACTTCGGCCTGGCCCTCTCCGTCGACTACCTCGCCATGATCGTCATCGGTGGCCTGGGCTCGGTCGCCGGAGCCACCGCGGGAGCCTTCTTCGTCACCGCGCTCCCCCTGCTGATGACCCGGTACGCCGACCAGCTTCCCCTGGTCGCCGCCCCGGGCACCGGAGGCGAGGGCGCCCTCGGCCCCACCGAGGCGGCCCGCTACCTCTACGGCGCCGTGATCGTCGTGATCCTCCTGTACGCCCCCGACGGACTGCACGGCCTGTCCCGCCGCGTCCGCGCCCGACTGCGGCCCGCCCGGTCACCCGACCGGCCGCCGTCCGCACCCTGGCCGGCGAGTGCGGAGACCTCACCCGCCACACCCGCACGAGCCAAGGAGCACACCCCGTGAACCCCAAGCACCGCACCCGCGGCACCGCCCTCACCGCGGCACTGGCTGCCCTGCTGATCGCGGCCACCGGCTGCAGCTCCAAAGCGGACGGCGACAGCACCTCCGACGGCGCCGACGGCGTCAAGTCCGGCCCCGGAGTGACCGACAAGGCCATCAAGCTGGGTGCCCTCACCGACCTGACCGGCCCCTACGCCACCCTCGGCAAGTCCATCGTGCAGGCCCAGCAGATGTGGGCCGACGAGACCAACGCCAAGGGCGGCATCTGCGGCCGCAAGGTCGAGATCGTCGTCAAGGACCACGGCTACGACGTCCAGAAGGCCGTCACCGCCTACGCCGACATCTCCCCGGACGTCGTCGCCCTGCCGCAGGTCATCGGCTCCCCGGTGGTCGCCGCCCTCCTCGACGACATCGAGCGCGACCACCTCCTCACCTACCCCCAGGCCTGGGCCGCCTCGCTGCTCGGCAAGGACTCCGTCCAGGTCATGGCCACCACCTACGACCTCGACATGATCGCCGCCGTCGACTTCCTGACCCGTACCAAGGGCCTGGCCAAGGGCGACACCATCGGGCACGTCTACTTCGAGGGCGACTACGGCGCCAACGCCCTCCAGGGCTCCACCTGGGCGGCGAAGAAGGCCGGCCTGAAGGTCTCCGGGCAGAAGATCAAGGCGACGGACACCGATCTCTCCGCCCAGGTGACGGCGTTGAAGAAGGACGGGGTGAAGGCCATCCTGATCAGCGCCGGGCCCGCCCAGACGGCGTCCCTGGTGGGCGTCGCCGCCTCCCGCGGACTGCGCGTGCCCGTCGTCAGCAGCGCACCGGGCTTCGCCCCGCAGCTGATGAAGACACCTGCCGCGCCCGCCCTGTCGGCCATGCTGAACATCGTCAGCGGCGCCCCGGCCGTCAGTGCCGACATCCCCGGCGTGAAGACCATGGTCGCCTCGTACACCAAGAAGTACCCGGCCTCCCCGGTCGACTCCGGTGCGCTGTCCGGCTACAGCGCCGCCCAGCTCCTGGGCGCCGACCTGAAGAAGGCGTGCGAGTCCGGCAGCCTCGCCCGCGAGGACGTGGTGAAGGCGCACCGCTCGCAGAAGAGCGTCGACACCGGCCTCGGCAGCCCGCAGAACTTCTCCGACGTCGGCCGGCCCGCCGCACTGTCGACGTACGTGCTGAAGCCGGACGCGAAGGCGGCCGGCGGTGTGGTGGGCGTCGAGGACGCGCACCAGGCGCCGGGAGTGGAGGAGTACCTGACCTCGAAGTCCTGATCCGGGCCCGCATTCAGCGGCCACACTGCTGAATGCGTTCGCTTTCTTGCATTGGACCTCCGAGGCCCGCCGGGCCCAGGCTGGGACGCGTCCGGTGCACCGCGATCACCTTCCGGTGCACCGGACTTCGTCATGTCCCGACTTCGAAGAGAAGTCACGAGCCGGGCACACCAGGGGAGGACCTCCGCCGATGGCGTCGTCGCTCGACAGACCCCTCGACCACCGCTACCGCGACGAACACCCGATCCGCACGCTCGCCTACCTGTTCCGCGCCGACCGGCGCCGGCTGGCCGGCGCGGTCGTCGTCTTCACCGTCAAGCACAGCCCCATCTGGCTGCTGCCGCTCATCACTGCGTCCATCATCGACACCGTCGTCGAGCACCGGCCCGTCTCCCGCCTGTGGACCAGCACCGGCGTCATCCTGTTCATCCTGATCGTCAACTACCCGCTCCACCTGCTCTACGTCCGCCTCCTGTACGGCAGCGTCCGGCGGATGGGCACCAGCCTGCGCTCCGCCCTGTGCACGCGCATGCAGCAACTGTCCATCGGCTACCACTCACGGGTCAGCGCCGGGGTGCTCCAGGCCAAGGTGGTCCGCGACGTCGAGGCCGTCGAGCAGATGGTGCAGCAGACCGCGGAGAACGGGCTCGGCGCGACCACGGTACTCATCGGCGGCCTCGTCATCATCGCCGTACGCACGCCCGAGTTCGTGCCCGTCTTCCTGGTGGTGGTGCCGGCCGCCGCGTTCGTCGTGGCCCGGCTGCGCTCCCGGCTGCGCGCCCACAACGAGCACTTCCGCCACGAGGTGGAGACCCTCTCCTCGCGGGTCACGGAGATGACCCGGCTGATCCCGGTCACCCGCGCCCACGGCCTGGAGGGCAAGGCGCTCACCCGCATGGACGGCACCCTGCGCCGCCTGCTGACCTCCGGGATGCGCCTCGACCTGGTCAACGGCCGCTTCGGCTCCATCTCCTGGGTGGTGCTCAACGTGGTCGGCGTGCTGGTGCTGACGGGTGCCGCGCTCGTGTCGTACTACGAGGTCTGGGGCGTCACCGCCGGTGACGTCGTCATGCTCAGCGCCTTCCTCACCACCCTCACCAACTCCACGACCACCCTGACCGGCCTGGCACCGGTCATCACCAAGGGCCTGGAGTCGGTCCGCTCGGTCGGCGAGGTCCTCCAGGCGCCCGAACTGGAGGACAACGAGGGCAAGGCCGAACTCGCCTCACTGGACGGCGCGGTGACCTTCGAGGGCGTCGGCCACGCCTACGACGCCGACCGGCCCGCGGTGCGCGACTTCACCCTGTCCGTGACACCCGGCGAGACCGTCGCCCTGGTCGGCGCCTCCGGCGCGGGCAAGTCGACCGTGCTCAACCTCGTCATCGGCTTCATCCGGCCGACCTCGGGCCGCCTGCTGCTCGACGGCACCGACATGAACACCCTCGACCTGCGCACCTACCGGCGGTTCGTGTCGGTGGTCCCCCAGGAGTCGATCCTCTTCGACGGCACGATCCGCGAGAACGTCGCCTACGGCATGGAGGACGAGGCCGACGAGGAGGCGGTCCGCGCCGCCCTGCGCGACGCCAACGCCACCGAGTTCGTCGACCGGTTGCCGCAGGGACTCGACACCCTCGTCGGTGAGCGCGGGGCCCGCCTTTCGGGCGGGCAGAAGCAGCGGCTGGCGATCGCCCGCGCGCTGATCCGGGACCCCAAGGTGCTGATCCTCGACGAGGCCACGTCCGCGCTCGACACCCGCTCGGAGGCGCTGGTCCAGCAGGCCCTCGCCCGGCTGCTGCACGGACGTACCACCTTTGTGGTGGCGCACCGGCTGTCCACGGTGCGCGGCGCCGACCGGATCGTGGTCATGGGGGAGGGCCGGATCCTGGAGACCGGAACGCACGAGGAACTCCTGCGCGAGGGCGGGGCGTACACGGCCCTGCACAGCGGGCAGGCGGCCTGACGTCACCGGGCCGGGGGCGGGGCCAAGTGGCGAGAACCGTGCCCCCGGAGGGTGACATGCGCCCCACCCGTGCATGAATCGCCCACGTCCGGGCACACGCAGCGCACCACACCTGGAGAAAGGGGCGCTCGTGATCGTTCCGGACCCGAAGACCGTCAGGACGCTGCTCACCCGCTACGCGTCGCTGAGGATCGCCCAGGCCGAGCGGGAGACACCGCGCACGGCCCGCGAGCTGGAGGACGTCGTCTACACGCTGTGCGTCCTCATGGCCACGTCCGACGTCCGTGCGGCGGTCGCCGCGGCGGACGCGCTGCTCGCCGCCGAGGTACGGCCGCCGACTGCCCGGGTGCCGAAGCAGGACAAGGACGCGGCCAGGGACGGCGAGTGCGACCCGGACCCGGACGGAGAGCTGGACGGAGAGCTGGACGGGGAGAGCGGGCTGTCCCTGGTGGTCTGAGAAGGGCGTGAGCCCGCCCCGGCCCGGCTCACGGCACCGCCGAACCGCAGCGGTCCGCGGGCCGGGCACCCTGCCGCGAGGGAGCCCCGGCCAGCCACTGCGCGATGGTGCGGGCGATCGGCTGGCCGGTGTCCACCTCGACGAAGCCGAACTGGCCCGACTGGTTGCACTCCAGGAACCACCACGTCCCGTCGGCGTCCTCCGCGAAGTCAAAGGCTCCGTAAGCCAGTTCGGCCTCCCGCAGATAGGTGCGCACGGACTCGGCCAGGCGCGGCGGGACGTCGGCCGGGCACCACGGCGCGGTGGACGGCGTGAACCGCACGTCCACCACCTCCGGGTCGCCGTCGGCGCACGTGGCCTTGCGGGCGGCCAGCAGCCGGTCGCCCACCGCGGTCAGCCGGATGTCGGCCCGCTTGGCGATCCGCCGCTGCAGCAGCGTCGGCCCGTAGGCGACGGCGGCGAAGTCGGCGCCGGGCGGGACCCGGGTGGTGGGCACCGCCCGGGGCGGGTCCTGCGGATGCGCCCCGGACACCGGCTTGACCACGAGGTCGGGGTAGCGCTCGGCGAAGTCCCGCGCCGCCTGCGGGAACGTCGTGATGAGCGTGGCCGGCACCGGCAGCCCGCTGCGCTGGGCCAGGCGTAGCTGCCAGGGCTTGTGCCGGGCCCGCCGGGCGGCGTCCGGATGGTTCATCCAGCGCGCCTCGCTGCCGCGCACCATCCCGTACAGCGCCTGCGAGGCCTCCTCCGTGAGCCACGCGGACGGTTCGGGGGCGCGGGCCGCCGCCGCGCCGGGCCGGCGGACCCACACGGAACGCAGCGAGTCGAGGCTCACCAGTCGGCCCGCGGACGACAGATGCCCCCGGAAGGCACCGTGCACGAACTCCCCGGAGAGCGCCACGGAACCGGTCAGGTCGGCGGGATCGAGGCGCACGACGGGAACGCCGGCGGCGTTCAGGTGCACGACCACCATGTCCGCCGTGACGTCCTCTTCACTGGTCAGGATGAGCACGGTCATCTCGGCCGCCCGCGCTCAGTCGTCGAAGTGCGTCTTGGAGCCCGCTGTGGAGGTCGTCGTCCCCAGCTCTCTCAGCAGGGCGTGGTCACGAGCGGCGATCCGGCCGTCGAGGAGCACGTTCAACTGCAGTCCTGGGTCATAGGCGTACGGAGTGGCGAACTCCAACTCCGCTGCCGGGCGTGCGTAGTTGAGCGCGAACGGTTTCATCGTCTCTCCCTCGTCGGTACTGCATCGATCAAGCGGTGCCGCTGTGCGACGTCACTCGGGCCCGCTGCTGTGGTGCGAACTTCGGTGCGGTGGTGGGACCTTCAGTCACTTATACGAATCGAACGGGTGGTTGGTTTCCTTACTCTCCGTGATCATCGGCGGGTCGGGCCGGGCACAGGGAGCTGAGCAGGGGTGATGAGCCCTGCGGGGAGCGAAAGTCTTCCCGAGCGGTCAGTCGGCGATGCCCGCGCGGTCGGGGGCGCGGCGCAGGGAACGCAGGGCGAGGAGCAGGACACCGATGTCGTCGAGGTAGACCGGGTCGGGCAGCAGGTCGGCCGGGAGGACGAAGTAGGCGACCGCGCCCCAGAAGACCCAGCGGGGGCCGGTCGGCAGGCCCGCCCGTCGCAGGCCGCGCCGGGTCCGCACCAGCCGCACCNNCCACGGCGAACACCGCCACCGCCACTACCGCGACGACGGTGACGAGCGTGGTGGTCGCATCCACGGGCCCTCCCCTGTGCGCGGTCCGTCGCGCGGTCTGCCGGCGGTTCTCCGACTGTCGGATTCCCCGTTCCGGCTTTCCGAATGCCCCGTCCTGGTCGGGAGAATAGCGCCGACCGGGTGCGGGCCGCCGGTGCCGGACGCGGCAGCCGTGCGAAACGGGCCCGCCCAGGGCCATGGAGCGCGTTTCACACGGCTGCCGCGTCCGAGTGGCGGTACGGCCCGGGGTCCGAGGTAATGGTGATCGTCACATGGCGTGTCGCATCCCGGGGGCGCAGGTGCGACCGCAGCCTTCAGAGAGAGCCAAGCATGATCACCCG
>NZ_MUBA01000660.1 GCF_002154575.1 Streptomyces bobili | reverse complement strand
CCTCGTCGACGAGGCCATGTCCGTCATCTCCGCCGGCAGCCACGCCACCGCCGACCACCTCGCCCACGCCGAGGAGATCTTCGGCTCCGTCGGCAAGACGCTCCGCGTCCCCGAGTCGCAGCAGGACGCCTGCACGGCCCTCTCCGGCTCCGGCCCGGCGTACTTCTTCTACCTGGTCGAAGCGATGACGGACGCCGGCATCCTGCTCGGCCTGCCCCGCGACAAGGCCCACGACCTCATCGTGCAGTCCGCGATCGGCGCCGCGACGATGCTCCGCGACAGCGGCGAACACCCCGTCAAGCTCCGGGAGAACGTCACCTCCCCGGCCGGCACCACCATCAGCGCCATCCGCGAACTCGAGAACCACGGCGTACGTGCCGCCCTCATCGCCGCTCTGGAGGCCGCCCGCGACCGCAGCCGCGAGCTGGCCGCCGGCACCAAGGACTGACGGCGGCCCGGCCCGCCCACCGGGGGCGCTCACTTCGCCGCGTCCACCACCTCCGCGGTGGTGACGACCCGCGCGAAGCCTCCCCCGTGCAGCGACACCGCCGACGCCTGCCCCACCTCGTCGGCGGTCCGCCGCCAGCCGAACGGCCCTGCCAGGTCGAACGTGTACGTGGCGTCGTACGCGACCACGACGTCGTACCCCAGATTCCCGCCCATCCGCGCGGTCGTCTCCACGCACATGTTGGTCTGGATCCCGGCCACCACGAACTGGCCGACCCCCTCCGCCTTCAGCCAGGCGTCGAGATCCGGCGTCCCGTAGAAGGCGGAGTTCACCGTCTTCGTGAGGAACAGCTCGGCCCCCGCACCCTTGCCCCTCCTCTCCTCCACGTACGCCTTGAAGCCGTTCCCCTCATATCCCGCCCGCAGCGGCGACTCCGGCTTGACCGAGTCATGCCGCACAAACACGACCGGCCGCCCCGAGGCCTGCCATACGTCGATGAGCGAGGCGATGTTGTCGTCGGCACCGGGATTGTTCCGACGCCCCCAGAACTCGGCCTCGTCGAAGCCCTTCTGCACGTCCACGACCACCAGTGCCGCGTTCTCAGCGATATCCATGCCCTCGATCCTGCCGCTGGCAGCCCGCTCACCCCAGAGGCCGGAAAGTCAGCGATCGATGGTTTACTGCCACGCATGCAGCAGGAGCAGGAGCAGGTACCTCCCCGACCGGAACCGCAGGACGCGTACCGCGTGGCCCTCGTCGCCTTCCCCGGCATCCGAGCCTTCGACGTCTCCGTCATCACCGAGGTCTGGGGCACCGACCGCACAGACCGCGACGCCCCCGCCTTCGACCTGCGCCGCGTCGCCACCGACACCACCACGCCCGTCCCCATGCGCGGCGGACTCAGCCTCCTCCCCGACCGCACCCTCTCCTGGCTGCCTCGCGCCGACCTGATCCTGGTCCCCGGCCTCGACGACCACCTCACCCGCGCACCAGCACCCGTCCTCGAGGCCCTCCGCCGCGCCCACGCCCGCGGCACGACCATCGCCGCCCTCTGCGGCGGAGCCTTCACGCTCGCCCAGGCCGGCCTCCTCGACGGCCGCCGCGCGATCACCCACTGGAACCTCACCGACCTCCTGCGCGCCCACCACCCCCGGGTCACGGTCGTTCCCGACGCCCTGTTCATCGAGGACGACAACATCTGGACCGCCGCCGGAACGGCAGCCGGCATCGACCTCTGCCTCCACCTGGTCCGCCGCTCCCACGGCGCGGAGGCGGCCGCCACCATCGCCCGCTCGATGGTCACCGCCCCCTTCCGCACCGGCACCCAGGCCCAGTTCATCGAACACGCCACCCCGCACACCGACCGCGACGCCGACACCCTCGCCGCCGTCCGCGAACACGCGCTCCGCCACCTGCACGAACCGCTCACGGTCGCCGGCCTGGCGGCCCGCGCGGGCATGTCCCCGCGCAGCTTCGCCCGCCACTTCGCGGCAGCCACCGGCTCCACCCCGCTGCGCTGGCTGCTCGACCAGCGCCTCGCCGCGGCGCAGAAACTCCTCGAACGCACCGACCTCCCCATGCCCGAGGTCGCCCGCCGCGCGGGCTTCGGCAGCGAGGTCACGATGCGCCAGCACTTCGCGTCGCGCCTCGCCACCAGCCCACGCGCCTACCGGGCCGCGTTCAACTCCGGCTCCGCGGGTTCCGCCACCGCGGGCAGCAGCCCGATCGCCCGGTAGGCGGCATCCACGACCGGCCGGGCCATGGCCCGCGCTCTCTGCGCACCATCCCTCAGCACCCCCTCCACGAACACGGGGTCGGCGCACAACTCCTTGTGCCTGGCCTGCACGGGCCTGAGAACCTCCACCACAGCCTCCGCGGTGTCCTTCTTCAAAGCGCCGTACGACTCGTATACGTCTGCCAGCGCCTCCGGGTTCCCGCCCGTGCAGGCCGCGAGGATCTCCAGCAGATTGGCGACTCCGGGCCGCCCCTCCCGGTCGTACTCGACGTCTCGTCCGCTGTCGGTCACGGCCCGCATGACTTTCTTCCGCACGACGTCCGGCTCGTCCAGCAGATAGATGATGCCTGGACCGGAGTCGTCGCTCTTGCCCATCTTCGACATCGGCTCCTGAAGGTTCATGACCCGCGCCCCCACCGCCGGAGTAGTGGCCCGCGGCACCACGAACGCCTGCCCGTACCGCTGGTTGAACCGCAGCGCCAGATCCCGGGTCAGCTCCACATGCTGCGTCTGGTCGTCTCCGACCGGCACCTCGTCCGTCCCGTACGCCAGGATGTCCGCCGCCATCAGCACCGGATAGGTGAGCAGCGACAGCCGCACGCTCCCACCCCGCTCACGCTCCCGCGCGGCCTTCTCCTTGTACTGGATCATCCGCCGCATCTCGCCGTCGGTGGCCACACACTCCAGCAGGTACGACAAGCGTGCGTGCTCGTCGACATGGCTCTGCACGAAGAGGGTGCACAGCCGCGGATCCAGTCCGGCCGCCAGCAGCAGCGTCGCGGCCTGCCGGCTCAGGCGACGCACCCGCGCGGGGTCGTGGTCGACGGTGAGCGCGTGCAGATCGACGACGCAGAACAGCGCGTCGGCCCGGTGCTGGTCGACCGCGGCCCACTGCCGCATGGCCCCCAGGTAGTTCCCCAGCGTCAGATGCCCGGTCGGCTTGACCCCGCTGAAGACCCGCTTCATCTCTCCACCTCCTGGTCGAGGCCGCCGCACCCGGCCGGCCGACTCCCAGGAGGGAGAAACAGAAACGGCCGCCGAGGCGGCGGCCGTTGAGTGCATACGTCAGTCCGGCCGCCGTCAGGCGGCCCACCACAGCTGGGTGCTGCACGTACGCGTAGTCATGAGAGGCAGGCTACGCCTCCAGGGTGGTACCAGGACCTGGGTTGACACACCTGGGGCGGCTACGTAGTGTTCTCCGAGTTGTCCGACGTGAGCGCCGACTCCGGTCGGTCCCCGGACAGCCATTCCGCAAGTACCAACCACACCTCGACGAGCAGTCGATTCGTCTGTCGTCGTGTCATTGGCGTGTGTATTCGCGAAATGAGGAATCCGCGTTCGAAAGGACGCAGCCCCGATTGGCTTCGGGGCCAGGGAATCCGCTAAAGTCTCACTCGTCGGAACGGCCCAACAGTCGGGAAGGCAACCCCCTTCTGACGGGGAATCAGCGCCGAAAGGATCTGATAGAGTCGGAACCGCCGGAAAGGAAACCGCGAAACAAAAGCGGGAACCTGGAAAGCACCGAGGAAATCAGAACCGGAAACGGTCTGATAGAGTCGGAAACGCAAGACCGAAGGGAAGCGCCCGGAGGAAAGCCTGAGAGATTCTCTCGGGTGAGTACAAAGG
>NZ_MUBA01000659.1:1421-1626 GCF_002154575.1 Streptomyces bobili | reverse complement strand
CGACGAGGGCGGGGGGAGGGGGTGGGGGGGGAGTTGGTGGCAGGCATGGGGTCACACTTTCCGTGGGGTCAAGGCGGGGTTGGCGGGGCCGGAGTGGTGGGGCTGGCGTCTGTATGTGGACGGCCGGCGCTGTGGCGGCACACCGGCGTTCCCTGCGGGGTGCCCCACATCGCCGGCCGTCCGCGGCCCGCGCCACCGCACCAGC
>NZ_MUBA01000659.1:0-1399 GCF_002154575.1 Streptomyces bobili | reverse complement strand
GCCCGCGGAGATCTCCTCCAGGCTCTGCCACAGGGCTGCGATGGGTTCGCGCATGGCGCGGCCCTTGTCGGTGAGGTGGACCACCATCACGCGCCGGTCGTGCTGGGCCGGCTCGCGGACGAGCAGGCCCGCTTCCTGCATGCGGCGCAGGGACTTGGAGACGGTGGAGTGGTCCAGGCCGACGGCTTCGAGGAGTTCGGACTGGGTCTGGCCGTCGCGGTCCAACAGCTGCATCAGCAGCAGTTCCTGGCCGGGGTGGAGGTCCATGGCACGGAGCAGGACGGCGGCGCGGGCGCGGTGGGCACGGGNNGGTGGGGTAGTCGGTGTAGCCGGCCGCTCCGCCGCCGTAGAACGTGGCCGGGTCGGGGGTGTTCAGCGGCGCGCCGGCACGAAGCCGCTCGACCAGGTCGGGGTTGGCGAGCGCGAGGGCGCCGACGGACACGAGGTCGGCCGTACCGTTCTCGATGTCCTTGGCGCGGGCGGGCAGGTCGGTGCCGCCCCGATTGAGGATCAGCGTGGTCGGCCACAGTGCGCGCAGCGTCCCCAGCAGTTCCTCGTCGCCCGCGTGCAATACGTGGAGGTAGGCCAGGTCCAGGGGGCGCAAGGCGTCCAGGAGCGCCGGATACAGCTCGGCGGTGTCGGACTCGGCGATGTCGTTGTACGGGTTGCCGGGGGAGATGCGCAGGCCGGTGCGGTCGGCGCCGATCTCGTCGGCCACCGCGGCGGCGACCTCGACGGCGAAGCGGATGCGGCCCTCGACCGAGCCGCCGTAGCCATCGGTGCGCCGGTTGGTGTTGTCGGACAGGAACTGGTGCACCAGGTAACCGTTGGCGCCGTGGATCTCCACGCCGTCGGCGCCCGCCGCGACAGCAGCAGCCGCGGCGCGGCGGAAGTCCTCGACGGTCGCCGTGACCTCCTGCGTCGACAGCGCACGTGGTGTCGGCATCTCCTGGGGCCCGGAGGCGGTGAACATCGCGCCCTCCGGCCGGATCGCCGAAGGAGCGACCGGCTGGCGCCCGTGGGGGGTGTTGTCGGGGTGGGCGATGCGCCCGGTGTGCATCAGCTGGATGACGATCCGGCCGTCGGCCGCGTGCACGGCGTCGGTGACCTTGCGCCACCCGGCGACCTGTTCGTCATTGTGGATGCCGGGGGTGAGGAGGTAGCCCTGGCCGTCGGGGGAGGGCTGGGTTCCCTCGGTGATGACGAGCGCGTGCGAGGCCCGCTGGGCGTAGTACTCGGCGTTCAGCTCGGTCGGTACGCCCTCCGAGGTGGAACGGTCACGGGTCATGGGGGCCATGACCAGGCGGTGCGGCAGAGATATGCCGCCAAGAGTGGTCGGTGTCCACAGGGAACTCAGCATGAGCAGTCCTTCGGTACGACGGTGACCGGCCGGTCACCG
>NZ_MUBA01000066.1 GCF_002154575.1 Streptomyces bobili | reverse complement strand
GGGACCCGGGATCGACGCCGGCGAGCGCTCTCCGGCGTCGATCCCGGGTCCCTGGCGATGCCGCGCACCCGCCGTACGACGTTCACCGGCCTTGTCGAGCAACTTGCCGACGGCAGGCTGGGGTTGGGGGTGGAATCCGACTGGGACGAGACCCGTGCCCGGCTCCTGGCGCTGCCCGGATTCGGCCCCTGGACGGTCGACGTCATCGCGATGCGGGCTCTCGGCGACCCCGACGCCTTCCTCCCCACCGACCTCGGAGTCCGGCGCGCGGCCCAGCAGTTGGGCCTGCCCTCCACGCCCGCGGCGCTCACCGCCCGCGCCGCGGGGTGGCGCCCCTGGCGGGCGTACGCCGTCCAGTACCTGTGGGCGACCGACAGCCACCCGATCAACTTCCTTCCTGCCTGAGCATGTTCACGAACGGACGCATCATGAAGCGGCACACCGTCATCGACAGCCCGTACGGACCTCTCACGCTCGTCGCCCACGACGGCGTCCTGTGCGGCCTCTACATGACCGAGCAGCGGCACCGCCCGCCGGAGGAGAGCTTCGGTCCGCGCGACGACACCCTCTTCGCCGACACCGAGGCGCAGTTGGAGGCCTATTTCGCGGGTGAGTCGAAGGAGTTCACGCTCCCGCTCCGCCTGCACGGCACGCCGTTCCAGCGCACGGTCTGGGAAGCCCTGCGGCAGATCCCCTACGGCGAGACACGCACGTACGGCGAACTCGCCGAGGCCCTCGGCAACCCGGCCGCCTCCCGTGCCGTGGGTCTCGCCAACGGCCGGAACCCGGTCGGCATCATCGTCCCCTGTCACCGTGTCGTCGGCGCGAACGGCAGCCTGACCGGCTACGGCGGCGGCCTGGAACGTAAGCGGCGACTGCTGGACTTCGAGAGCGGGCGGGGTGCCGCCGTCCTGTTCCCGCTTCTGTTTCCGTCCCCGGGGAACAACGGAACAGAGGCCGGCGCCAAGAGCTGACCTTGGCGTCCGGCGGAGCGCCGACGACTCGGGGCCCAGATGGCCCCGCTGCCTGCCCGCCGGGACGGTGTGTCAGTCCACGGCGAGCCTGTCCACGAGGAGCTTCACCCGCTGTTCGGTGTTCTCCGGCGGCAGTCGTCCGGCCCGGGTCAGGGTCACCAGGCCGTGCAGGGCGGCCCAGAACGTCTCCGTGAACAGCCCCGGTTCGACGCCGTCCCCGGCGACCTCGCCGAGGCTCTCCAGCAGCGCTGCGAAGGCGTCCTTGAGGGGTGCCGGGGTGTCCTCGTGCGCGTACGCGAGGCCGCCGTCGAGCTGGAAGATGGCGTCGTAGACCGCCGGATTGCGTGCGGCGAAGTCGAGGTAGGCGCGCGCGAGGGCGGCGACCCGCTCGCGCGCGCCGTCCACGGCGGCGGTCGCGGCGCGCACCGCCACGGCCATCTCCGTGGCGCCCTGGAGGGCGACGGCGCCGATGATCTCCCGTTTGCCGCGGAAGTGGCTGTAGAGGACGGGCTGGCTGTATTCGATGCGCTCCGCGAGCCGGCGCGTGGTGACCGCGTCCCAGCCCTGCTGCTCGGCGAGCTCGCGGGCCGTCGCCACGATGAGACGTTCGCGGCCCGCCCTTTCGCGCTCCTTGCGTTCCTGTACCGACATGATTCGACCCTAGCACCGCTAGACAATGGAGCGGCAGTAGTACTAGCGTTGCCTCATCAGCTGTCAATGCTAGATATCAGGAGGGGTCACCGTGCTCAACACACTCGAGGTCGTCACCACCGTGGTCGTCGGCGTGATGGTGGGGGTGGAGTTCTCCGTCGCCTTCGTCATGAATCCGATCCTCAACGCGCTCCCCGAGGAAAGCCGTCAACTGGGCCAAGCCCACGGGGGCCGGATGCTCGGCGCGGTGATGCCGGTCTGGTACATCGGCTCGCTCGCCCTCGTCGCGGTCTGGGCCGTCGCCGGACGGCACCACCCCGGCGCCGGCCTCGTCGTCATCGCCGGTGCGCTGCTGGCCCTCAGTGTGCTCATGTCGATCCTGCTGCTCGTCCCGATCAACAACCGGAACAAGACGTGGACCCCCGAGAACCGGCCCGCCGACTGGAAGCAGCAACTGCGGCGCTGGGAGCGCTTCCACTACGTCCGCGTGGCCGTCATCATCGCCGCCTTCGCCCTGCTCGTCGCTGCCCTCGTCTGACTCCGCGGGCCGACGCTAGCCGACAAGATCCCAGCCGTTCGGCGTTCATATTTCTGAACAACAACCACATGCACGACCGTTGACGCGACCATGGCAAGCGCTTACCTTCCAGAAATAAGCGCTTTGGTCATCTGCGCGCGCCGCCCGGTCGTCAGCCATGTTCACGTGGTCGAACCAGCCGTATGGTCGCACCGGGCCGCCGCAGAGAAAAGGGGTCAGCGAACCCCACCGTCGGACGAGCCGCAACCACCTGGAGAGAGAACGATGCAACGGAGACCCGTCATCGCGTGCGTCGGCCTGCTGGCCGGCACACTCGTCGCGTTGTCCGGCAACACGGCGCAGGCAGCGTCCACCCGCTACGAGGCCGAGAGTTCCCCGGCGGTCTGCACCGGCACCATCGACTCCGACTGGGCCGGCTACTCCGGCAGCGGATTCTGCAACGCCACCAACGCGGTGGGCTCGTACGCGCAGTTCACCGTGAACGCCTCCGCCGCCGGGACGGCGACACTGAGCATCCGCTTCGCCAACGGGACCGCCACCGCCCGGCCCGCGACCCTCACGGTCAACGGAGGGTCGGCCACCACCGTCTCCTTCGAAGGCACCGGCGCCTGGGGCACATGGGTGACGAAGACGCTGTCGGTACCGGTCAGCGCGGGCAGCAACACCGTCCGGCTGAGCCCCACCGCCGCCGCCGGACTGCCCAACGTCGACTATCTCGACGCGGAAGTGGGCGGCACCACCACCCCGCCGCCCTCGGCAACCGCTCTCTACGTGGCGCCGAACGGCACCGACGGCGCGGCCGGCACCCAGGCGGCGCCCACCACGCTGACCTCGGCGATCAGCCGCATCATCCCCGGCGGCACGATCTACCTGCGCGGGGGGACGTACAGCCACGCGCAGACGGTCACCATCCCGGCGGGCAACAACGGCACCGCCGCCGACCGCACGGAGCTGCTCGCCTACCCCGGTGAGACGCCGGTCCTGAACTTCTCGGCCCAGGCCGAGGACCCCGCCAACCGCGGCCTCGCCGTCAACGGGTCGTACTGGCACGTCAAGGGGATCGTCGTCGAGCGCGCCGGGGACAACGGGATCTTCGTCGGCGGCAGCAACAACATCTTCGAGCGCACGGTGACGCGCTTCAACCGCGACACCGGCCTCCAGCTCTCGCGGATGCTGTCCAGCACCCCCAGCAGCCAGTGGCCGTCGAACAACCTCATCCTGAGCGCGGAGTCGCACGACAACGCCGACTCCGACGGTGAGGACGCCGACGGCTTCGCCGCCAAGCTCACCAGCGGCCCCGGAAACGTCTTCCGGTACGCCGTGGCCCACAACAACATCGACGACGGCTGGGATCTCTACACCAAGCCGGACACCGGCCCGATCGGCGTGGTGACCATCGAGGACTCCCTCGCCTACGACAACGGCACCCTCAGTGACGGCTCCCAGGCCGGTAACGGTGACCGGAACGGTTACAAGCTCGGCGGCGAGGACATCGGCGTCAACCACATCGTCCGGCGGAGCATCGCCTACCACAACGGCAAGCACGGCTTCACCTACAACAGCAACCCCGGCTCCATGAAGGTGTCGGACAACATCAGCATCGACAACGCCCAGCGCAACTTCAACTTCGACGCCGGAACCTCGGTGTTCACCAACAACACCTCCTGCCGCAGCGGCAGCGGCACCAACGACCGGATCATCGGCAGCGCCGACAGCACCAACCAGTTCTGGTCCGGCACGAACGGCTCCCGCTGCTCGTCCTACGGCGGAGCCCTGCACTGGTCCTACGCCGCGGACGGCCGACTGGTCGTCACCTTCGGCGGCTAGGCCCCACCCCAGCGGCCACCAGGCCGTGCACACGGCCCCCTTCGACGCCCCGACGGCCCTCACCGGCCGCCGGGGCGTCACCCTCTCACGCGCCGCCATCACCAGCGCCGGTCCCATCCACCACCGCACGACACGACACAGCCGGCCGCGGTCGTCGGACGGTTGACAGGAGTCGGTCATCAGCGCGGTGCCTTCCTCGCCCCCAGCTCACTCGCGTCCTCCAGCCCGCCCAGCCGACCCAGCCCGCGCAGTACCGCTGGCAGCGCCGTGCCGATGGGCTGCCGGATCACCTCGTCGGCGATCTCGTCGTACGGCGTCGGCTCGGCGTTGACGATGACCAGCCGGGCCCCGTGGTCGGCGGCGACCTGCGCCAGGCCCGCCGCCGGATGTACCTGGAGGCTGCTGCCGACGGCGATGAAGACCTGGCATGCCTTGGTGATGGCGAGAGCCTCGCCCAGCACCACCGGATCGAGGCGCTCGCCGAACATCACGGTCGCCGGCTTCAGGATGCCGCCGCATTCCCGGCACGGCGGATCGTCCTCGCCGGCGTCGAGGCGGGCCAGGGCGTCCTCCATGGGGCCGCGCGCGTGGCAGTGCGTGCACACGAACCTCCGTGCGCTGCCGTGCAGTTCGACGACCTTGCGGGCGGGCAGTCCGGCGAGCTGATGCAGCCCGTCCACGTTCTGGGTGACGACCCGCACCGGCACCCCCGAGCGCTCCAGCTCGACGATCGCCCGGTGCGCGGCGTTCGGTTCGGCCGCCAGCGCGCCGTGCTGCCGGCGCATCCGCCAGGACCGGCGGCGGATCTCCGGATCGCCCATGTAGTAGTCGTAGGTGACCAGCTTCTCCGCATCCGGATCCCGCCGCCACAGCCCGTCCGGGCCGCGATAGTCGGGGATGCCCGAGTCCGTGGAGATACCGGCTCCGGTGAGGAGGGCGACGAGGGGCTTGGTCATGATGGCGAGGGTAGGCCGGGCGATCCGATGCCCGCGAACGGATATCGAACGGCCCACGCCGGTGCTACCGTCCCGGCATGGCCAAGGTCAACGTCTCCCTCGATGCCGATCTCGTCGTGGAGGTCATGGTGCTCACCGGTGTGGGCAACCCCCAGGACGCCGTCGAACTCGTGGTGCGCGACTACATCGAGCGCGGTCACCGCACCGAGGCGCGGACCGCGACCCGCGACGAGGAGTTGCGCACGGTGGACATCAAGCCGCGTGACGTGGAGGGATGAGGCAGCCCCCACACCGAGCCGCCGCCCGCTCCCACCGCCCGTCGCCCCGCCCCGGTCACACCACCCGTTGGCCGTTCTCCAGCTCCGCCGTCCCCGAGCCGTCCGCCAGGACGTCCAGCGCGGCCAGCACCCGATGGCCGAGGGAACCCAGGAGGTGGACGGTGAGCTCCTGGCGCGGCACCAGCCGCCAGGACAGCAACTCCTCCTCCTGCAGCCGGATCGACTTGAGGTCCTCCTCGTCCAGGACTCCGCCGTCGTACACGTACGCCACCAGCGGTGGCCGGTTCTGGCCCGGCACCCAGTCGACGGCGAGCAGCCGGCCGGGTTCGCGGTCGAGGCCGATCTCCTCCAGTGTCTCGCGGCGCGCGCCCTGGCGCGGGGTCTCACCGTCGTCGGACTCGATCGTGCCGCCCGGAAGTGCCCACCCGGCACGGTAGTTGGGCTCGACCAGCAGCACCCGCCCCCGCTCGTCGCGGAAGAGCGAGGCGGCGCCGGCCAGGACGCGGGGCAGCGAGGCGATGTACGTGGCGTAGTCAGCAGTGGTCACTCTCGAAGGCTATCCAGTACCCCGCGCGGCACGCGGGCGACCGGCACAATCACGGGACGTCCGCGCCCACCAGCCGCAGCGTGCGCTCCGCCAGCTCGCTGATCCGTACCCCGTCGAAGCCGAAGACGGCACTGCGCACGGTGTCCCGCAGCGGCTCGGTCCACTGTGGAGGGATCGCCGCCGCTCCCGTCATCACCCCGGCCACGGAACCGGCCGTCGCCCCGTTGGAGTCGGTGTCCAGGCCGCCCCGCACGGTGAGGGCGATGGTGCGGGTGAAGTCGCCGTCGCCGTAGAGAAGTCCCGCGGTGAGTACGGCGGCGTTGGGGACCGTGTGGATCCAGCCCAGGCCCGCCGTCTCCCGAGCCACCGTGCCGAGGGTGTCCTCCCAGCTCAGGCGGGCGCCGTGGAGAGAGGTGACCCGGCGTACCGTCCGGGCGAGGCGGCTGCTCGCCGGGATCACCGCCAGCGCCTCGTCCACGGCGTGCCGCACCGTGGGCGCGGTGAACGCGGCCGACACCAGCGCCGCCGCCCACATCGCGCCGTAGACCCCGTTGCCGGTGTGTGAGAGCACCGCGTCCCGGCGGGCGAGGCCGGCGGCGCGGCGGGGGAGACCGGGACTGGTCCAGCCGTGGATGTCGGCCCGGATCAAGGCGCCGATCCACTCCTGGAAGGGGTTGTCGTACGTCGCCGTCAGCGGCGGCTTCAGCCCGTTGGCGAGATTGCGGTACGCCGCGCGCTCCGCGGTGAACGTCTGCAGATACGGCAGCCGCAGCAGCCACAGGTCGCCGGCCTGCTCGGTGCTGAAGCCGAAGCCGTGGGTCTCCAGGAGGTCCAGGCCGAGGATGGCGTAGTCGATGTCGTCGTCGCGGCAGCTGCCGTGGACGCGGCCCCGTACGCACTGGTGCCACTCGGGGCGCAGGGGCGGGCCGTCGTGGTCGGCGGCCGGTTCAGGCAGGTAGTCGGTGAGCGGGAGGGCGTCGGCCCGCCGCAGATAGCGGTCGATGCGCTCGCGCGTCCACAGGTCGCCCTCCTCGACCGGCTTGCCCAGCATGTTGCCGGCGATCCGGCCCAGCCAGCCGCCGAGGACGCGGTCGGCGAGTCCGGGCGCGTTGCCCACAGGGGTCATGCTTCCGGTCTACCCGATTCCGCGGCGGCCCGCGCCACGCCCGGCCGCACGGCGAGTCCACGCCCGCCCCGATCCCGGCGCGCTCAGGGCCGCGGGGGCGGCCCCTTCACCGCTGTTCACGGCGCGGACAGGGCATGACGGAGGGGGCGTCCTCCGGTTAAGGTCGCAGCGGCGCGACTGGCCCCGATGCGTGGGCCCGGAGAGCAAGGGGATGCAAGTGGCGGACGCCGGAGGGCAGGGCACTCGCAGGGTGCTCGTGGCCGCGGACAAGTTCAAGGGCTCGCTGACGGCCGTGGAGGTCGCCGAGCGGGTGACGGCCGGACTGCGCCGGGCCCTGCCGGAGGTCGAGGTGGAGGCACTGCCGGTCGCCGACGGCGGCGACGGCACGGTCGCCGCGGCGGTCGCCGCCGGATTCGAGCGCCGGGAGGTACGGGTCGCCGGTCCCCTCGGGCAGGAGGTCACCGCCGCGTTCGCGCTGCGCGGAGACACCGCCGTCGTGGAGATGGCCGAGGCGAGCGGACTGCAGCGGCTGCCGGCCGGCGTGTTCGCCCCGCTGACGGCCTCCACGTACGGCTCCGGGGAACTGCTGCGGGCGGCGCTGGACGCGGGCGTGCGCACGATCGTCTTCGGGGTCGGCGGCAGCGCCACCACGGACGGCGGCGCGGGCATGCTGTCCGCGCTGGGCGCCCGCTTCCTGGACGCGGACGGTGAGCCCGTCGGGCCGGGCGGCGGCGGACTCGCCGGCCTGGCGACCGCGGACCTCTCCGGCCTCGACGCCCGCCTCACCTCCGTCGAACTCGTCCTCGCCAGCGACGTCGACAACCCGCTGACCGGCCCGAAGGGCGCCCCGGCGGTCTACGGCCCGCAGAAGGGCGCCTCCCCGGACGACGTGGCGGCACTGGACGCGGCCCTCGAGCACTTCGCCAAGGTGCTGGAGACCTCGGTCGGCCCGCGCGCCGCCGAGTACGCCGCAGCGCCCGGTGCGGGTGCCGCGGGCGGTATCGGGTACGGCGCTCTGCTGCTCGGCGCCCGGTTCCGCGCCGGCATCGAGGTCATGCTCGACGTGCTGGGGTTCGCCCACGCGCTGGAGCGGGCCGAGCTGGTGATCACCGGTGAGGGTTCCCTCGACGAGCAGACCCTGCACGGCAAGGCGCCCGCGGGAGTGGCCGCGGCCGCTCGCGCGGCCGGCAGGGAGGTCGTCGCGGTGTGCGGCCGTCTCGCGCTGCCGCCGGAGGCCCTGGGCCGGGCCGGCATCAGGCGGGCCTATCCGCTCACGGACGCCGAGCCGGACATCGCCAAGTGCATCGCCGAGGCCGGCCCCATCCTGGAGCGCGTCGCGGAACAGATCGGGCGCGACTTCCTGACCTGACCTGACCTGACCTGGCGTGGGCAGACTGCCCCGACCGTCGGAAACGGGTGTGGCCCGAGCCTCGAAGGCTCGGGCCACACCCGTCGTATCGTGCGAGCGCTACGGCAGCTGCGCCGCCCGCGCCTCGCGGCGGTTGCCGCGGAAGTTGTTCACCCGGCGGGCCGTGGCGAACAGCGGGATGACCGCGCCCATGACCAGCTGGAGCGCGCAGCCCGTCTGCAGGAGCAGCTGGCCGCCAGGGGCGTCGAAGGCCCAGGCGGTCAGCAGGCCCATCGACAGCACGATCCAGCCGAGCATCGCGCCGGCCAGGCGGCCCCGCGGCTTGGGGTACTCGACCCGGCTCACCATCAGCCAGGCGGTGCCCAGGATGGCGAGGAGCGTCGCCACGAAGGGCAGCTCCAGGAGCACGATCGAGACGACCGTCAGCGCGCCGAACGGTGATGGCATGCCCTGGAACATGCCGTTCGGTGGTGTCACACAGGAGAAGCGCGCGAGTCTCAGCACCACCGCCAGCAGCACGACGATCGCTCCGACCGCGGCCACTCTCTGATAGGCGCCGTCCGCCACCATGCCGTAGACGAGAACGAAGTACGCCGGTGCCAGGCCGAAGCTGATCAGGTCGGAGAGGTTGTCCAGCTCCGCACCCATCGGCGACGAGCGCAGCTTGCGCGCGACCAGTCCGTCGAACAGGTCGAAGACCGCCGCGCACAGCATCAGGATGACCGCCGTGGCCGCGCTGTTGCGCGCCATGCCCGATTCCTGGCTGCCGGTGAGGTCCGGGATGAGGATGCCGGTGGTGGTGAAGTACACGGCCATGAAGCCGCACGTGGCGTTGCCGAGGGTGAGGGTGTCCGCTATCGACAGGCGGAGCGAGAGAGGCATCTCCTCCTCTTCGTCCACCTCGTCTGCCTCGGGCACCCAGCCCGTCTGGGTCTCCGGGTCAATCACGGTCAATGCGAGTCACCCCTGCCACAGTCTTCTGCCCCACCTCGACCGCGACGTCCACGCCCTCGGGCAGGTAGATGTCGACACGTGAACCGAAGCGGATCAGGCCGATCCGCTCGCCCTGCTCGACCTTCGTGCCCTCGGGGAGGTAGGGGACGATACGGCGGGCGACGGCGCCGGCGATCTGGATCATCTCGATGTCACCGAGCTCGGTGTCGAAGTGCCAGACGACGCGCTCGTTGTTCTCGCTCTCCTTGTTGAAGGCCGGCACGAACCCACCGGGGATGTGCTCGACCGACGTCACGGTGCCGGCCAGCGGGGCGCGGTTGACGTGGACGTTGAGCGGGCTCATGAAGATCGCGACGCGGGTCCGTCCGTCCTTCCACGGCATGATGCTCTGCACCACACCGTCGGCAGGGGAGATGACCCTGCCGGACGCGATCTCTCGTTCGGGGTCGCGGAAGAACCACAGCATGCCCGCCGCGAGAGCGGTGGCGGGCACGGCGACGGCCTTGGCGACGCCCGAGCGGCGGGCGCGGACCAGGCTGAGGGCGGCGGTGGCGACGGTCGGGAGGAGCCACGGCGATGCTCCGCGCGCAAGGCGTACGCCGGCCAGGCTGTCGCGAGGTGCAGAGGTTTGGCTGTGGGGCATGGATGACCTTCGTAGCGAATGATGCCGCGCTTCGACGGGGGGACGGCGGCTTTCCCGCGATCGTAGCGGTTCGGGGCCGCAACTGGGTAAGCCGGAAAGCCGAGTCGATGGCGGAGGCGGGTTGACGGGGTGTGATCTTCTTCTCGAAGAAAACACCCCCAACCGGACATCTAGCCCTGGAATCGATACTCTTCGAGCAGCCGGCGGCCGATGATCATCTTCTGGATCTCGGCGGTTCCTTCACCGATGAGCAGCATCGGGGCCTCGCGGTAGAGGCGCTCGATCTCGTACTCCTTGGAGAAGCCGTAGCCGCCGTGGATTCGGAAGGCGTCCTCCACGACCTCCTTGCAGTACTCGGAGGCGAGATACTTCGCCATCCCTGCCTCAAGGTCGTTTCGTTCCCCCGAGTCCTTTTTGCGCGCGGCGTTCACCATCATGGCATGGGCGGCCTCGACCTTGGTAGCCATCTCGGCCAGTTTGAACTGGATGGCCTGGTGCTGGGCGATCGGCTTGCCGAAGGTGTGGCGCTGCTGGGCGTAGCTCACGCCCAGCTCGAAGGCGCGCTGGGCGACGCCGCAGCCACGCGCGGCGACGTTGACGCGGCCGACCTCCACGCCGTCCATCATCTGGTAAAAACCGCGGCCGGTGACCCCGCCGAGCACGCGGTCCGCGGGAACGCGCAGGCCGTCCATGATCAGCTCGGTGGTGTCGACGCCCTTGTAGCCCATCTTGTCGATCTTGCCCGGGATGGTGAGGCCGGGGCGGACCTCGCCGAAGCCGGGCTCCTTCTCCACCAGGAAGGTCGTCATCGACTTGTGGGGCGCGGACCCCTCGGGGTGTCCTTCGTCACTTCGCACGAGAACGGCCACCAGGGAGGACGTACCGCCGTTGGTCAGCCACATCTTCTGGCCGTTCAGGACGTACTCCTCGCCGTCCTTCACCGCTTTGGAGGTGATCGCCGAGACGTCCGAGCCCAGACCCGGCTCGGACATCGAGAACGCGCCTCTGATGTCGCCGGCCGCCATCCGCGGCAGGAAGTGGTCCTTCTGCTCCTGCGTGCCGTGCTGCTTGAGCATGTACGCCACGATGAAGTGCGTGTTGATGATGCCGGAGACGGACATCCAGCCGCGGGCGATCTCCTCGACGCACAGGGCGTACGTCAGGAGCGACTCGCCCAGACCCCCGTACTCCTCGGGGATCATCAGGCCGAACAGGCCCAGCTCCTTGAGGCCGTCGACGATCGCCTGGGGGTACTCGTCGCGGTGCTCCAGTTCGGTGGCGACCGGGAGGATCTCCTTGTCCACGAAATCGCGGACGGTGGCGAGGATCTCCTGCTGGACGTCGGTCAGACCGGCGGTCTGGGCGAGGCGGCTCATTACTTCTCCTGCGACTTCAGCTCCGGGCGGCCGGGCTGCTCGCCGCCGCGCTCCTTGATGTACGTCTCGGTCGGCACCATCACCTTGCGGCGGAACACGCACACGAGCGTGCCGTCCTGCTTGTAGCCCTTGGTCTCGACGTGGACGATGCCGCGGTCGTTCTTCGACTTCGACGGCCACTTGTCGAGCACGGTCGTCTCGCCGTAGAGGGTGTCGCCGTGGAAGGTCGGCGCCACGTGCCGGAGCGACTCGATCTCCAGGTTGGCGATCGCCTTGCCCGAGACGTCGGGCACGGACATGCCGAGCAGCAGGGAGTAGATGTAGTTCCCGACGACGACGTTCTTGCCGAAGTCCGTCGTGTGCTCCGCGTAGTTGCTGTCCATGTGGAGCGGGTGGTGGTTCATGGTGAGGAGGCAGAACAGGTGGTCGTCGTACTCGGTGACCGTCTTCCCGGGCCAGTGCTTGTAGACCGCGCCGACCTCGAACTCCTCGTAGGTGCGTCCGAACTGCATCGCGCTCAGCCCTCCGGGATCTCGAACTTGGTGGTGCGCCGCATGCCGGCCGCGCGGCCCTTTCCGGAGATGACCAGGGCCATCTTGCGGCTGGCCTCGTCGATCATCTCGTCGCCGAGCATCGCCGAACCCTTCTTGCCGCCCGCCTCGGACGTGTAGTAGTCGTACGCGTCCAGGATCAGCTCGGCGTGGTCGTAGTCCTCCTGGGACGGCGAGAAGATCTCGTTGGAGGCCTCGACCTGGCCCGGGTGCAGCACCCACTTGCCGTCGAAGCCGAGGGCGGCGGCGCGCTGGGCGACCGCGCGATAGCCGTCGACGTTGCGGATCTGGAGGTAGGGGCCGTCGATCGCCTGGAGGTCGTTGGCGCGGGCGGCCATCAGGATCTTCATGAGGATGTAGTGGTAGGCGTCCGCCGGGTAGCCGGGCGGCTGCTCGCCCACGACCAGCGACTTCATGTTGATCGACGCCATGAAGTCGGCCGGGCCGAAGATGATCGTCTCGATCCGCGGGCTGGCCTGGGCGATCTCGTTGACGTTGTTGAGACCCTGGGCGTTCTCGATCTGCGCCTCGATGCCGATCCGGCCGACCTCGAAGCCCATGGTCTTCTCGATCTGCGTCAGCAGGACGTCCAGCGCCACGACCTGCTGGGCGTTCTGCACCTTCGGCAGCATGATGCAGTCCAGGTTCGGGCCCGCGCCCTCGACGACCGTGACGACATCGCGGTACGTCCACTCGGTCGTCCAGTCGTTGACGCGCACGACCCTCGTCTTGCCCGTCCAGTCGCCCTCGTTGAGGAACTTGACGATGGTGTGCCGCGCCTCGGGCTTGGCGAGCGGGGCGCACGCGTCCTCCAGGTCGAGGAAGACCTGGTCGGCCGGGAGGCCCTGTGCCTTCTCCAGGAAGCGGGGGTTCGAGCCCGGCACGGCCAGGCAGGAGCGCCGCGGGCGGAGACGGTTGACAGTCATGCGGGGACCTCCAGGGGGTCGAGCGTGAGCGGGTCGAGCTTGTTCGCCGTACGGATCTCGTCGACGATGCGGCCGATGATTCCGGTGATGTCGAAGTCCTTCGGGGTGAACACGGCGGCCACTCCCGCGGCCCGCAGTTGTTCGGCGTCCCCGCCTGGGATGATGCCACCGGCGATCACCGGAATGTCTGTGGCACCGGCCACACGGAGCCGTTCGAGGACGTCGGGCACCAGTTGGGCGTGCGATCCGGACAGGATCGACAGGCCGACGGCGTGCACGTCCTCGGCGACGGCCGCGTCCACGATCTGCTCGGGCGTCAGCCGGATGCCCTGGTAGACCACCTCGAAGCCGGCGTCACGCGCGCGGACGGCGATCTGTTCGGCGCCGTTGGAGTGCCCGTCGAGGCCGGGCTTGCCGACCAGGAAGCGCAGCTTGCCGACGCCCAGGTCGCGGGCGGTCAGGGCGACCTTGCGGCGCACCTCGGACATGGCCGAGCCCTCCTCGGCGGGGACCGCCACCGGCGCCGACGAGACGCCCGTCGGGGCGCGGAACTCGCCGAACACCTCACGCAGGGCCCCGGCCCACTCGCCGGTCGTGGCACCGGCGCGGGCGCACTCCAGGGTGGCCTCCATCAGGTTGCCGGTGCCCTTGGCGGCCTCCTTCAGCTTCTCCAGCGCCTTGCAGGGGCGCGGATGGTTGAAGGGCGGCTGGTACCGGGTGTCGCGCCAGGCCTGGAGGGAGGCGATCACCCGCGCCTCGACGGCCGGGTCGACCGTCTGGATCGCCGTGTCGAGATCGGCGGTCAGCGGGTTCGGCTCGGTCGTCTCGAAGACGTTGACGCCGACGATCTTCTCCTGGCCGGACTCGATACGGCCCCTGCGCTCGGCGTGGGAGGACACCAGCTGCGACTTGAGGTAGCCGGACTCGACGGCGGCCATGGCGCCGCCCATCTCCTGGATCCGCTCGATCTCGGTGAGCGACTCCTCGACGAGCTCGCCCACCTTTGCCTCGATCACCTTCGAGCCCTCGAAGATGTCCTCGTACTCCAGCAGGTCGCTCTCGTAGGCCAGCACCTGCTGCATGCGCAGCGACCACTGCTGGTCCCAGGGGCGGGGCAGGCCCAGCGCCTCGTTCCAGGCCGGCAGCTGCACGGCACGCGCGCGTGAGTCCTTGGAGAGGGTCACGGCCAGCATCTCCAGCACGATCCGCTGGACGTTGTTCTCCGGCTGCGCCTCGGTCAGTCCGAGGGAGTTGACCTGGACGCCGTAGCGGAAGCGGCGGTGCTTGGGGTTCTCGATGCCGTAGCGCTCACGGGTGACGCGGTCCCAGATGCGGCCGAAGGCGCGCATCTTGCACATCTCCTCGACGAAGCGGACACCCGCGTTCACGAAGAAGGAGATGCGGCCGACGACGTCGCCCATGCGCTCCTGGGGGACCTGGCCGCTGTCGCGGACCGCGTCCAGCACGGCGATCGCCGTCGACATCGCGTACGCGATCTCCTGGACCGGCGTGGCGCCCGCCTCCTGGAGGTGGTAGCTGCAGATGTTGATCGGGTTCCACTTGGGCATGTGGGAGACCGTGTACGCGATCATGTCGGTCGTCAGGCGCAGGCTCGGTCCGGGCGGGAAGACGTGGGTGCCGCGGGACAGGTACTCCTTGACGATGTCGTTCTGGGTCGTGCCCTGGAGCAGGGTGATGTCCGCACCCTGCTCCTCGGCGACGACCTGGTAGAGCGCCAGCAGCCACATGGCCGTGGCGTTGATCGTCATCGAGGTGTTCATCTGCTCCAGGGGGATGTCCTGGAACAGCCGGCGCATGTCACCGACGTGCGCGATCGGCACGCCGACCCGGCCGACCTCGCCGCGGGCGAGGACGTGGTCGGAGTCGTAGCCGGTCTGGGTCGGCAGGTCGAACGCCACCGACAGGCCGGTCTGGCCCTTGGCGAGGTTGCGCCGGTACAGCTCGTTGGACGCCTCGGCCGTGGAGTGGCCGGCGTAGGTCCGCATCAACCACGGCCGGTCCTTTTCCCTCCGTGCACCGGAGGACTGACGCTCTGTCATCTTCGACCTCAGATGTTCCGGAAGCGGTTGATGGCGTCGATGTGCTGCGCGCGCTTGGCCTCGTCGCGCACACCGAGCCCTTCCTCGGGGGCCAGGCAGAGCACGCCCACCTTGCCCTGGTGGAGGTTGCGGTGCACGTCGTAGGCGGCCTGGCCGGTCTCCTCCAGGGAGTAGACCTTCGACAGCGTCGGGTGGATCTTGCCCTTCGCGACGAGCCGGTTGGCCTCCCAGGCCTCGCGGTAGTTGGCGAAGTGGGAGCCGACGATCTTCTTGAGGGACATCCACAGGTAGCGGTTGTCGTACTCGTGGTTGTAGCCGGAGGTGGAGGCGCAGGTGACGATGGTGCCGCCCTTGCGCGTGACGTACACGGAGGCGCCGAAGGTCTCGCGGCCCGGGTGCTCGAAGACGATGTCCACGTCCTCGCCGCCGGTCAGTTCGCGGATGCGCTTGCCGAAACGCTTCCACTCCTTGGGGTCCTGGGTGTGCTCGTCCTTCCAGAACTTGTAGTCCTCGGCGGTGCGGTCGATGATCGCCTCGGCGCCCATGGCCCGGCAGATGTCCGCCTTCTGCTCGCTGGAGACGACACAGATGGGGTTCGCGCCGCCGGCCAGCGCGAACTGCGTGGCGTAGGAGCCGAGTCCGCCGCTCGCGCCCCAGATGAGCACGTTGTCGCCCTGCTTCATGCCGGCGCCGTTGCGGGAGACCAGCTGCCGGTAGGCGGTGGAGTTGACCAGGCCCGGGGCGGCGGCCTCCTCCCAGCTGAGGTGGCCGGGCTTGGGCATCAGCTGGTTGGACTTGACCAGGGCGATCTCGGCGAGACCGCCGAAGTTGGTCTCGAAGCCCCAGATGCGCTGCTCGGGGTCGAGCATCGTGTCGTTGTGGCCGTCGCTGGACTCCAGCTCGACGGACAGGCAGTGCGCGACGACCTCGTCACCGGGCTTCCAGGAGTTCACGCCGGGACCGGTGCGCAGCACCACGCCCGCGAGGTCGGAGCCGATGACGTGGTACGGCAGGTCGTGCCGCTTGCTGAGTTCGCTGAGCTTGCCGTAGCGCTCCAGGAAGCTGAACGTCGACACCGGCTCGAAGATCGACGTCCACACGGAGTTGTAGTTGACGGAGGAGGCCATGACGGCCACCAGGGCCTCACCCGGGCCGAGTTCCGGCACCGGCACGTCGTCCAGGTGGATCGACTTGCGGGGGTCCTTGTCGCGGGTGGCGAGCCCGGCGAACATCTCCGTCTCGTCCTTGTGCACGGTGATCGCGCGGTACGACTCGGGGAGCGGCAGAGCGGCGAAGTCGTCCGGAGTCGAGTCCGGCGACTGGATCGCGTCCAGGATGTCCTTCACGGTCACGGTATTGCCTCCGGCGGTGAGCGCCCTGAGGGAGGGGCGCTGAGGGTTACGTCGGTGCTGCTGAGGGTGGATGGGGGTGTGCCGTCGGTTCGGCGGGGTGTTGCTGTTCGGCAGCGCTTTGTGGCGCGGGAGGTTGCCTGTGACGCAGGCGTCCGGGCGCGCAGGCCATGAGCTTGCGGGGACAGCCGGCGTACGAAAGGTCTCTGCACGCCGGCCGCCCGGACTCCTTCAACGTATGACACGGCGTGTCACCTCGCAAGGCACTGAGTGCCAGAACTTCCCCTCGGATGAAATCTTTACGTAACAAATGAGCGATGATCGATCGAACAGGGTCGGAAATCCGCGTGAAAAGGGGCTCTGACATGCCAAAACGGCCACCCTGTGGGGTGGCCGTCGTCACAGGCGTGCTGTGCTCGTGAGGGGTCCTGAGAGGCGGTTCAGCGCTCCTTGAGGGCCTGCTCGATGGTCCGCATGACCTCGTGCAGCGGGGCGTCGGTGCGGGCGACCGTCACCAGGACCTCACCGTGCGCGGAGACGGACGCGGGAGCCTGACGGGCCGGGGCCATGCTGCGTCCGGCGCCGATCCCGTTGCCGAACGTCTTCTGCACGATCCCGAAGGCGTGGTCGAGCTGGGCCTCGACGTCGCCCTGGCCGCCGGCCCGCAGCCAGCGCCGCAGCACGTGGTTGTGGGCGGTGACCACGGCGGAGGCGGCGACCTCGGCCAGCAGCGGATCGTCGTTGGCGTCGTCGTCGTGCGCGTGCTCGTCGAAGTGGCCGAGCAGATAGCGGGTGAAGAGCCGCTCGTAACGGGCCACCGACGCGATCTCCGCCTCACGCAGGGTGGGCACCTCGCGGGTGAGCTTGTAGCGGGCGACCGAGATCTCCGGCCGCGCCGCGTACATCTTCATGACTTCCTTGATGCCGCGGCACACCGTGTCGAGCGGGTGCTCGTGCGCGGGGGCCGCGTTGAGCACCGCCTCCGCCCGGATCAGGGTGTCGTCGTGATCGGGAAAGATCGCCTCTTCCTTGGAACGGAAGTGGCGGAAGAAGGTCCGGCGGGCGACCCCGGCCGCGGCCGCGATCTCGTCGACGGTGGTGGCCTCGTACCCCTTGGTCGCGAACAGCTCCATCGCCGCGGCCGCCAGCTCGCGGCGCATCTTGAGGCGCTGGGCCGCCGCACGGGAGCCCGCGGCACTCTCCGGCGCGTCGGGCGTGGCGGGTGTACGTGAGGACTTGGCGGGCTGGGGCATGCCCTGAACGTACTGCATGTGCGCAGCTCGGTGCGCCTGCCCGGTCCCCTCCCCGCCCCAGGCGGGCGGAGAGGGGACCGTCGTGCCGAGCAGCCCGCCCCAGTCCTCGACGGCCCCCGGCCGGTCGCCGGCGCCGTCAGCGGCGGGCATGTTCGCGGAAGCCCCGGCCCGTCTTGCGGCCGAGGCAGCCCGCGGCCACCAGGTGCTCCAGGAGCGGCGCGGGGGCCAGCCCGGGGTCGCGGAACTCGCGGTGCAGCACCTTCTCGATCGCCAGCGAGACGTCCAGTCCGACGACGTCCAGCAGCTCGAAGGGGCCCATCGGATAGCCGCCGCCCAGCTTCATCGCCGCGTCGATGTCGTCGAGGGAGGCGTAGTGCTCCTGCACCATCTTGATCGCGTTGTTGAGGTACGGGAACAGCAGGGCGTTGACGATGAAGCCCGCGCGGTCACCGCAGTCCACGGCGTGCTTCCTGATCCTGCCGCAGACCTCGTGGACGCTCGCGTGGACGTCGTCGGCCGTCAGCACCGTGCGGACGACCTCGACCAGCTTCATCGCGGGCGCCGGGTTGAAGAAGTGCATGCCGATCACGTCCTGCGGACGAGAGGTGGCGCGGGCCAGCGCGATGACCGGCAGCGAGGACGTCGTCGTGGCCAGCACCGCGCCCGGCCTGCACACCTTGTCCAGCGCCGCGAACAACTGCCGCTTCACGTCCAGGTCCTCGGCGACCGCCTCGACGGCCAGATCGACGTCCGCGAAGGCGTCGTAGGAGCCGGCCGGGGTGATCCGCTCCAGGGTCTGGGCGGCGGCCTCGGCGGTGAGCCGGCCCTTGTCGACGGAACGCGCGAGGGACTTGCCGATCCGCGCCTTGGCGGTCTGCGCCTTCTCCTCGCTGCGGGCGGCCAGGACGACGTCGTAGCCCGCCTTGGCGAACACCTCGGCGATGCCGGAGGCCATCGTGCCCGAACCGGCCACACCCACGCTGTGCACCGGACGGCCGGCGG
>NZ_MUBA01000658.1 GCF_002154575.1 Streptomyces bobili | reverse complement strand
TCCCCGAGGAGACCCCGGCGGGGGTACGTCCGCTGCCGCGGGCGCGTCGGCCGCCGGGGTCTCCTCGGGGACCGGGGGCGCCTGCGCCGTACGCCGCAGGGCCGCGCGGGCGGCGTCACCCGGCCGGAAGGGGCCGTCGGACTCCGGGGCGGCCCGCGGGGCCTCCTGAGGCGGGTCCGGGGGCGCCGGGGATTGCGCCGGTGCCGGTGCCGGTGCGGGTTCCTCCGGTCGCTCGCGGGCGGCCCGCAGGGCGCGGCGGACCGCTTCGGCCGGGCTGACGTCCCGCTCTTCGTCCGCCATCACGCCTCCCTCCGCAGCCTGACGAGGTCGGACAGTTCACGGTCCGTCAGTTCGGTGAGGGCGGACTCGCCCGAGCCGAGGATCGCGTCGGCGAGGGCGCGCTTGACCTGGAGCATCTCGGCGATGCGGTCCTCGATGGTGCCCTCGGTGATGAGGCGGTGGACCTGGACGGGCTGGGTCTGGCCGATGCGGTAGGCGCGGTCGGTGGCCTGTTCCTCCACGGCCGGGTTCCACCAGCGGTCGAAGTGGACGACGTGGCCCGCGCGGGTGAGGTTCAGGCCGGTGCCGGCCGCCTTGAGCGACAGCACGAGGACGGGGGTGGCGCCGTCCTGGAAGCGGTCCACCATGCGCTCGCGTTCGGGCACCGGCGTGCCGCCGTGGAGGAGATCCACCGGGATCGCGCGGCCTGCCAGGTGGGCGGTGATCAGCCGGGCCATGCCGACGTACTGGGTGAAGACGAGGGCCGAGCCGTCCTCGGCCAGCAGGGTGTCCAGCAGCTCGTCCAGCAGGGCGAGTTTGCCGGAGCGGGCGGCGAGGGCGTCGCCCGTGGCGGGGGCCTGCTCCTTGAGGTAGAGCGCCGGGTGGTCGCAGATCTGCTTGAGCGCGCCGAGCAGCTTGAGGACCAGGCCGCGGCGCGCGATGCCGTTCGCCGTCTCGATGACGTGCAGCGACTCGCGCACCACCGCCTCGTACAGCGCGGCCTGTTCGCGGGTGAGCGGGACGGGATGGTCGGTCTCGGTCTTGGGCGGCAG
>NZ_MUBA01000657.1 GCF_002154575.1 Streptomyces bobili | reverse complement strand
CGCCGGCGCGGTGGTGGTCGGTCCAGCCGCGCAGGGCGTTGTGGGCGGGCCAGGCCGGGCCGGGCTGCCAGCCGGTGCCGGTGAGGCGGTACAGGACGACTTCGGAGAGCGGGGAATCAGGGCCGCGCCCGGTCACCACGACCACCTGACGGGCGGCGGCGGGTACGGCCGAGCGGGTCTTCGGGCCCAGGCCGGGCAACCGGCGCGGGCCCGTCCGCGCGGCGGCCTCGGGCGCGGGCGTGCTCGGCGCCGCCGAAGTGGTCGCGGGGGCGGGGGCGTTGTGGTCGGGCGAGGCCGCCGCGCCGCCGCCGCATCCGGTGAGCAGGAGGGACGCGGCGAGCAGCGCGGCGCGGGCGCGATGCGTGATCATGACTCGACCCTGGCCGAGAGGTGTGAGGAACTGGTCAGGTTCTCAGGGACGGTTGGGCTTTCCCTGAGCGTACAGCCAGGTCGCGAACAGGCTTCCGAGGTCCTTCCCCGACACCTTCTCCGCCAGCCGCTCGAACTGGGCGGTGGTGCCGTTGCCGTCGCGGTGTGCGGCGGCCCAGGCGCGCAGGACGCGGAAGAAGGCGCGGTCGCCGACCGTGGTCCGCAGGACGTGCAGGGCCATGGCGCCGCGGGCGTAGACGGGTGTGCCGAAGATGTTCGCGCCGCTGCCGGGGTCGCCGGGCGGGAACTCCCACAGGCCGTCGGCCGCCGGGCGGGCGTACAGCGCGTCGAAGGCGGCCTGGGCGCTGTCGCCGCCGTGCTGTTCGGCGTAGAGCCACTCGGCGTAGGTGGCGAAGCCCTCGTTGAGCCAGATGTCCTTCCAGGAGGTGAGGGAGACGGAGTCGCCGAACCACTGGTGGGCGCTCTCGTGGACGAGGGTGCTCAGGTCGGGCGCTCTGTCGTACACGGGCCGGGTCTGGGTCTCCAGGGCGTAACCGACGTTCGGGGCGTGGTCCACGATGGAGCCGGCCGCGCGGTAGGGGTAGGGGCCGAACAGGCGGCTTCCCCACTCCAGTACGGCGGGGAGCTTCGCCAGCACGGGCCCCGCCGCGGCGGCTTCGCGGGGGTCGACGGCGTCAAGGTCTACGACGCCGTCG
>NZ_MUBA01000656.1 GCF_002154575.1 Streptomyces bobili | reverse complement strand
CGCCTACCTCGCCACGGCCACCGTCGGCACCTTCCAGGTCCGGCAGTACACCACCCGCGACGGCGTCGTGGTCCTTGACGCCGTCGCGGGTGGTGTACTGCCGGACCTGGAAGGTGCCGACGGTGGCCGTGGCGAGGTAGGCGGCCATGGGCTCGGCCTGGCGCCAGCGGTAGGTGGTCCTGCCGTGCGCGGTCCGCCTGCCGAGGAGGACGCCGTTGGCGACGGCCGTGCGGCCCTCGGGGACGGTGATGGCGAAGTCGTACGAGGACTTGTCCGTGGGGTGGTTGTTCGCCGGGAACCAGGTCATGGCGCCCTGCGCAGGGCGCGGCGCGGGGTGACGACGAGTTCCTGGCCGTCGCGGCGGTGTCCGGCCTTGACGTGGTCGACGGTCAGGGCGGTGACCTTCAGGCCGTTCAGGTCGAGGTCGAACCGGGTCAGGGCCTGGGTGGCGCGGGCGGTGAGGACGGCTTTGCCGTCGAGGTGCCGGGTGGCAGGGTCGTAACGGAGGGTCAGGCCGTAGTGGTCGACGTGGTAGCCGCCGTTCCCGGCGAGCGGGAAGTAGGGGTCGCCGACGCCGG
>NZ_MUBA01000655.1 GCF_002154575.1 Streptomyces bobili | reverse complement strand
TCGAGGGTCTCGCGCGGGCCGAGCGGGCCGGTATCCCCACCTTCGTGTGCAAGGTGAAGGATCACGCGACCCGCCAGGAGTGGGACGCCGCCCTCGCGGCGGCCGTCGCCGCCCATGAGCCCGACCTCGTCGTGTCCGCCGGGTTCATGAAGATCGTCGGCAAGGAGTTCCTGGCGCGGTTCGGTGGGCGGTTCGTCAACACCCATCCCGCCCTGCTCCCCAGTTTTCCGGGGGCCCACGGGGTGCGTGACGCGCTCGCGTACGGCGCCCGGGTCACCGGCTGCACCGTCCACTTCGTCGACGACGGCGTCGACACCGGCCCGATCATCGCGCAGGGCGTGGTGGAGGTCAGGGACGAGGACGACGAGAGCGCGCTGCACGAGCGCATCAAGGAAGTCGAGCGAAGGCTGCTCGTCGAGGTCGTGGGGCGCCTGGCCCGCAACGGCTATCGCATCGAGGGACGAAAGGTAGTTATCCAGTGACCGCCGAGAGCAACGAGAGCACCCAGCGGCCGATCCGTCGCGCGCTCGTCAGCGTCTACGACAAGACCGGCCTCGAAGAGCTGGCCCGCGGGCTGCACGAGGCCGGTGTCACCCTCGTCTCCACCGGGTCCACCGCCTCCCGCATCGCCGCAGCCGGCGTCCCCGTCACCAAGGTCGAGGAGCTGACCGGCTTCCCCGAGTGCCTGGACGGCCGGGTCAAGACCCTGCACCCCAAGGTGCACGCGGGCATCCTCGCCGACCTGCGCCTCGAGGACCACCGGCGTCAGCTCGCGGAGCTGGGCGTCGAGCCGTTCGACCTCGTCGTCGTCAACCTCTACCCGTTCCGCGAGACCGTCGCCTCGGGTGCCTCGCCCGACGAGTGCGTCGAGCAGATCGACATCGGCGGGCCGTCGATGGTGCGCGCCGCCGCCAAGAACCACCCGTCGGTCTCCGTGGTCACCAGCCCCGAGCGCTACGGCGACGTCCTCGCCGCGGTCAAGAGCGGCGGCTTCGACCTGGCCGGCCGCAAGCTGCTCGCCGCCGAGGCCTTCCGGCACACCGCCGAGTACGACATCGCGGTGTCCTCCTGGTTCGCCTCCTCCTACGCCCCGGCCGACGCCTCGCCGTTCCCGTCGTTCCTGGCCACCAGCCTGGAGCGCGCGCACACCCTGCGCTACGGCGAGAACCCGCACCAGCCCGCCGCCCTCTACACCGCGGGCACCGGTGGCCTGGCGGAGGCCGAGCAGCTGCACGGCAAGGAGATGTCGTACAACAACTACGCGGACACGGATGCCGCGCGCCGTGCCGCGTACGACCACGCCGAGCCGGCCGTCGCGATCATCAAGCACGCCAACCCGTGCGGCATCGCCGTCGGCGCGGACGTCGCGGAGGCGCACCGCAAGGCGCACGCCTGTGACCCGCTGTCGGCCTTCGGCGGCGTCATCGCCGTGAACCGGCCGGTCAGCAAGGAGATGGCGGAGCAGGTCGCCGAGATCTTCACCGAGGTCATCGTCGCGCCCGGCTACGAGGACGGCGCGCTGGAGGCCCTCGCCAAGAAGAAGAACATCCGCGTCCTGCGCTGCGCCGACGGCCCCGCCCACCCCGTGGACGTCAAGCCGATCGACGGCGGCGCCCTCCTCCAGGTCACCGACCGCCTCCAGGCCGAGGGCGACGACCCGGCCAACTGGACGCTGGCGACGGGTGAGGCGCTCACCGCGGCCGAGCTGGCCGAGCTGTCCTTCGCCTGGAAGGCCTGCCGCGCCGTGAAGTCCAACGCGATCCTGCTCGCCAAGGACGGCGCCTCGGTCGGCGTCGGCATGGGCCAGGTCAACCGGGTCGACTCCGCGAAGCTCGCGGTGGAGCGGGCCGGTGCCGAGCGCGCGCAGGGGGCGTACGCCGCCTCCGACGCGTTCTTCCCCTTCCCGGACGGGCTGGAGATCCTCGTCGAGGCCGGGGTGAAGGCCGTGGTCCAGCCGGGCGGCTCGGTCCGTGACGAGCTGGTCGTCGAGGCCGCGAAGAAGGCCGGCGTCACGATGTACTTCACCGGGACGCGGCACTTCTTCCACTGAGCGACGCGAACACGAGGAGGGGCCCGCCGGTGCACCGGCGGGCCCCTCCTCGCTCGGTCGGTCGGTCGCGCTACGGCACGTTCAGTAGCGGGGACGCTGGAACCAGGCCGCACTCTCGCGCTTGGCGGACAGGACGATCGCCACGATGGCGACCGCCATGAGAAGCAGGCCCAGACCCCAGTAGGCGAGCATGAAGATGCCCGTGACGATCGCGAACGAGCTGTACACGATCGAGCACACACGCACCGTGTTGCCGCCCTTGGCGTACTGGAGGAGCAGCACCAGGCCGAGGATCGCGAACACCGTGGCCAGGCAGAGGAAGAAGACGACGACCCCCTTGCCCAGGTCGGCGAACCGCTCCGCCTCCGGGTCGCCGGTGATGCCCGCCTCCGTCATCACCTCGTCCCACTGGGTCAGGAAGTAGACGTACGCGACGGCGATGATCGCGTGCGCCAGGGCGATCACGCCCACCAGGATCTGCGCGACGCGGGTCGGCCGCGGCATCTGCGCCGGGCCGCCGGGGTAACCGCCCGGGAACTGCGGGTCCCCGCCCGGGAACTGCGGCGGATACGCCTGCGGCGGGTACGCCTGCTGCGGATACGGCTGCTGCTGGTAGGGCGGAGCCTGCGGGACGCCGTAGCCGGAGGCGGGCGGCTGCTGCGGCCGGCCGTAGCCGGGGCTGGACGGGGGCTGCTGGGGCGGCGGCCCGTAGGGGTTGTTCGGCTCGCCGAAACTCATGGCGGTCCTTCCTCCGTGTGCACTGACGTGCGGGGACGACGCGTGGCACGTGCGGAGGAAGGTCGTACGGATGCGGTGCGTCCCCCCGATGCTGCCCGCGGCACTGAACGTCAATCGTTCGTCAGCGGCCGGTTCGTTGTCCAGCCGGTCGGCCGGGACGTTGTGCAAGTGCAATCCCGTGGATCACCACCGCAGTGATCGTCGTACCGGGGCGGGGAGGGCCGTCGGGCCGTGGAGTCACCCGGATTGGAACCGGGAGGGCGTCATCCGGGAGGATGGGTCCATGACCGCCCAGATTCTCGATGGCAAGGCCACCGCGGCCGAGATCAAGTCGGACCTGACCGCCCGAGTGGCGGCGCTGAAGGAGAAGGGCGTCACGCCCGGCCTCGGCACGGTCCTCGTCGGGGACGACCCCGGCAGCCAGAAGTACGTCGCTGGCAAGCACCGCGACTGCGCCCAGGTGGGCATCGCCTCCATCCAGCGCGAGCTGCCCGCCACGGCCACCCAGGAGGAGATCGAGGCGGTCGTCCGCGAGCTGAACGAGGACCCGGAGTGCACCGGCTACATCGTGCAGCTCCCGCTCCCCAAGGGCATCGACGAGAACCGCGTCCTGGAACTGATGGACCCCGCCAAGGACGCCGACGGCCTGCACCCGACGAACCTCGGCCGCCTCGTCCTCAATGAGCCCGCCCCGCTGCCCTGCACCCCCAACGGCGTGCTGACCCTGCTGCGCCGCCACGGCGTGGAGATCAAGGGCGCCGAGGTCGTCGTCATCGGCCGCGGGGTGACCATCGGCCGCTCGATGCCCCTGCTGCTGACCCGGCGCAGCGAGAACGCCACGGTCACCCAGTGCCACACCGGCACCCGTGACCTCTCGGCGCATCTCAAGCGGGCGGACATCATCGTCGCCGCCGCCGGCTCCGCCCATCTGGTCCGCGCCGAGGACGTCAAGCCGGGCGCGGCCGTCCTCGACGTGGGCGTCTCACGCAATGCGGAGGGCAAGATCGTGGGCGACGTCCACCCGGACGTCCGCGAGGTGGCCGGCTGGATCTCCCCCAACCCCGGCGGCGTCGGCCCCATGACCCGGGCCCAGCTGCTCGTCAACGTGGTCGAGGCGGCGGAGCGCAGTGTCGGCTGACCGGAGCGACCACCCAGACAGCGGCGAGCGTACGGACGCCACCGGCACCGATGTCGATGCCGGCGGACACGCGCACGCGTCCGCGCAGGAGCGGGCCTTCACCGAGCCGGTCGTCCGCGACCCGGTCAGCGCGCCCGACGCCGAGGGCGTCCCGCGCCGGACCACGCGCCGCTTCCCCCGGTTCACGCGGGACACCGCACGACCCGAGGGCGGCGGCCGGGCCGCACCCGGAGACGCCCCCGCGCCCGCCCGCCAGTGGCCGATGCTCGCCGTCCTCGGCCTGGTCGCGCTGGGCCTGCTGGTGACCGCCCTCGACCAGTTCCGCGTCGGCACGATCCTGATCGGCGCCGCCCTGCTCGGCGGCGCGGTCCTGCGCTGGCTCCTGCCCGGCGTCGGCATGCTCGCCGTCCGCTCCCGCTTCACCGACATCGCGACGTACGGCCTGCTGGGCGCGGCGATCGTCCTGCTGGCACTGATGGCCCAGCCCGAACCGTTGCTGCAGATCCCGTTCCTGAAGGACACCCTGCACTTCACGGTCGACGGCTGAACACAGGTGTACGGCGGCCCGTCCTCTCCCCCGAGAAGGACGGGCCGCCGCCGTGTTCCACGCTGCCTCACCGTGAAGCTCCTGTTCAACGCCTGTCCGTGCGCTGTGCCACAGCGGTGACCGTTCCGCCATCGTGTGCGCGCCACGCCACAGTCACCCCCGCTGCGGGAACCGATGCCGCCGGGGGAGTCGTGGTCATCGGACGGGCGCTACCGTGGCCGCAGGTGGGACACGGCGCGGGAAGGGGGGATCGATGCCTCGCTGGAAGGATCTGCCGGACGGACTGGATCCGCGGGTCGGGGAGTTCGTCACACGACTGCGCCGGACCGTGGACGGCGACGGTTCGAGCCTCGCCGCCCTCGCCGACGGCACCGGCTACGGCCGGACGTCCTGGGAGCGCTACCTCAACGGCCGGCTGCTCGCTCCCAAGGGCGCGGTCATCGCCCTGGCCGAGGTCACCGGCACCGACCCGGCCCCGCTGATCACCCTGTGGGAACTGGCCGAGCGCGCCTGGAGCCGCTCGGAACTGAGCCACGACAACGCCACCGAGGCCGTACGCCTGTCCCGTGCCCGCACGGTGACGGCCCCCGCTCCCGCTCCCACCCCCGCACCCGTGCGG
>NZ_MUBA01000654.1 GCF_002154575.1 Streptomyces bobili | reverse complement strand
CGCCGCATACAAGTTCACCTTCGGCTGGGCCAACTGGATCACGCCCTAGGCATCCTGACGGCCCGTACGACTCTGGGGATGATAGAGGCCGGGATTCAGAGCAGCGCGCCGCACTACATCGGTTCGACGAGGGCGGCCCGCCATTCAGGCTGCGGGTCCGCTCCCAGGCTCGTCCAGTACTCCGTTCCACGGACGATCTGCCCGTCACGGACGGTCCAGAACGATGCTGCGCGGAAGACGCCAAGACTGTCGTGTGGCACCTCGACTTCGGAGACGACTTCGTCGCCCTCGGCCACCACCTTGAGCACTCGAATCGACCAGCCCTGCGGGTATTCACGGTTCACCGTGACGAAGTTTTCCCGGCCGACGATGCGTTCGAGGCTGATCGGCCACTCGACTATGACATCCTCCGCGATCAACTCGGCGACGCCTGCCCAGTCACGAGCCTGGATCCGGTCCCACAGGGTCTCAATCACCTTCGAAGATTCCATCGACGGAGCGTCCCACAGCGGTCTGACAGAAGCCACGGCGGCCGTGCGCTGTATC
>NZ_MUBA01000653.1 GCF_002154575.1 Streptomyces bobili | reverse complement strand
CTGGCGGCCGTCGCCGCGGTCGGCAACGCGCTGAGCTTCACCACGGTCTCGGTCGGCGCGGGTCTTCTGGCGGGTCTGGCCACCGCCCGTCCCGTCGAACCGGCGCCGCGCCCGGCCTCCTCCCGTTCCGGCAGGACGGCTCTGCGCTCCCCCGGCGACAGTCCGGCCGCCTGAACCGCCGCCCGAAGGCCTACGGACTCTGCGTCACGTCGGGCGTGCCCTGCCGCAGCCGGGCCCTGATGACCTTTACGGCGGACTCGGCGTCGTCCACGGTGATCGTGAACGTGTGTCCGTCCCAGAGCCGCAGCACCACGCCCTCCCCCCGCCGTACGACGACCGCGGTGCCCTTGTCGGGGCGCCAGCGGTAGCCCCAGCCGCCCCAGTGCCGTGGGGTGACATGGGGCTCGAAGTCGGCACCGGCGACATGGGACAGCGGGATGCGGCGGCGCGGCAGGCCGATGTGTCCGCAGCGCACTTCGAGGGATTCCCTGTCGAGTCTCAGGTCGACGTGGACGAAGGCGAGGGTGCCGAACAGGACGAGCATGCCCGCGGCGATGCAGCCGACCACGGACATGGCGAGCGGCGCGATCGCGGACGTCCACGCGGACACGACCGCCAGTTCGATACCGAGCGCCACGCAGGCTGCCCCGACGAGCGCGAGCAGCCACTGGAAGCGGTTCGTGGCCCGCCCGTGCCACTCGTCGGGGTGCGGGGCGGTCTCCTCACGGGGGTGGTGGTCCCTCATATTCATGAGGTTACTCAGGTTTCGCTCCGCCGGTACCGTGTCGCGCAGGGTGACTGGGCCGGCCGGGCGGGGAGCGGACGGCGCCCGTGCGCCCGGTGATCTCCGGTCAGCGGACGGGGCTGGTCTCCTGGAGCAGCCGGCCTTCCGCGTAGGCGAGCGCCGGCGCCGGCAGCGCGCCCTCCCGGCCGCTGAGGATGACCGTCACCGTGCCGAGGGTCTGTGCCCCGGGCTCGGGGCGGGACCCGATGCGGCGCAGTGCCTGGGCGGCCACGGCACCGGCCGATCCGTGCAGGACGAGCGGCGGCCGGCCGGCGCCCTGGACGGCGGCGCGGATGCGCTCGGCGACCAGTTCGTAATGGGTGCAGCCCAGGACGACGGTCGTCACCTCGTCGGGGGTGAGGGCGGCGGCCGCGGCGACCGCGGCGTCGATCGCCGCCTCGTCCGCGTGCTCCACGGCCTCGGCCAGGCCCCAGCAGGGCACCTCGGTCACGGTGACGCCGTCGGCGAAGTCGTCGATGAGACCGCGCTGGTAGGGGCTGCCGGTGGTGGCGGGGGTGGCCCAGATCGCGACGGGGCCGCCGCCGGCCGCGGCGGGCTTGATCGCGGGGACGGTCCCGATCACCGGTATGCCCGGTTCGAGGCGGACTCGCAGGGTGGGCAGGGCGTGCACGGTCGCCGTGTTGCAGCCGATGATCAGGGCGTCGGGCCGGTGGGCGGCGGCGGCCTCCGCGACGGCGACCGCGCGCGCGGTGAGGTCCTCG
>NZ_MUBA01000652.1 GCF_002154575.1 Streptomyces bobili | reverse complement strand
GCCGTCCGCCGCGCGGCGGCCTCACGCTCGCGGCTTGCCGCTGTTCGCGAACTCCTCGGCGGCCGTGAGGTCGAAGTCCCCGTGATCGCTGCCGAGTCCCTGGGCGACCAGGGCCGCCGCGGCGCAGCCGAGGACGGCTGCCCGGACCGGTGCGTGGCCGAGGGCGACACCGCGCAGGTAGCCGGCCGAGAACGCGTCGCCGCACCCGGTCGTGTCGACCACGTCGACCGCGAAGGCGGGGACCGTCTCGCTCCCGTCGGCGCTCACCACGAGGGCGCCGTCCCCGCCGCGGGTCACCGCGACCACACCCACGCCGGCCTCGCGCAGCTTCCGCACGCCCGCCGCGAGGTCCGGCTCGCCGGAGAAGCCGAGCACCTGGTCCTCGTTGGGCAGCAGATGGTCGATGTGGGGCAGCGCCGCCTCTAGCTGCTCGAAGCTGCCGAGGACACCGGGCGCGAGAAGGTCCACGGAGGTGACCGTGCCGTGCTCCTTGGCGTACGACAGGATGCGCGCGGCGACGTCGACGCCGATCAGTTCGGGGCCACCGAGGTGCAGGTGGGTGGCGGCGGCCACGGCGTCCCAGGGCACGTCGTCGAGGCCGTAGGTGATGTTCGCGCCGAGCAGGTGCAGGGAGGGCCGGTCTCCGTTGGGGCGGATCGGCAGGACGCTGGCGGAGGTGGCGGTGTCGCCGCGCCGGACGAGGAACTCGGTGTCGATCCCGGCCCGCCGCAGGAGCTGGACGAGCATGTCGCCGGTGGGGTCGGTGCCGATGGCACCCGCGCTGCGCACCGACGCGCCCAGCTTGGCGAGGGTGAGGGCGGTGCCGCCTGCCGTACCCGCGGCGGTCATCCTGATGTCCTCCACCAGGGTGGCACCCTGCCCCTCGGGTATGGCCTCCACGGGCCGGACCAGCACGTCCAGGACGTGCACCCCCATCGTGACGACGTTCATCGGGGCGAGGCTCATCGGTTTCCCTCCTGCACGGGCGGTACGGGGTGGGTGGTGCCGTAGTCGCGGGCCAGCGCGGCCTCGATGACGGCGAGTTGCTGTCCCTCGTCGAGGACGCGGGGACGTCCCATGGCGGCGGCACGCTGGTAGACGCCGCAGGCCCATTCGAGCAGCAGGGCGTGCTCGACGGCCTGGTCGAGGGTCGGGGCGTGGGTGACCGCGCCGTGGTTCGCCATCAGGGCGGCGCCGCGCCCGTCCAGCGCGTCGAGCACCGACGCGGCGAGTTCGGGGGTGCCGAAGGTGGCGTACGGGGCGACCCGGACCGTGCCGCCCAGGGCGAGCAACTGGTAGTGGATGCACGGTAGTTCATCGAGGACGCAGGACACGGCGGTCGCCATCGGGGCGTGGGTGTGGACGACCGCCGCGGTGCCGTAGCGGCGGTAGACGCCGAGGTGCAGTTCCAGTTCGGAGGTGGGGCGCAGGGTGCCGGCCACGACCGTGCCGTCGAGGTCGACGACGGTCACCTGGTCGGGGGTGATCCGGGCGAGGACCGCTCCGGTCGCCGTGACGGCGACCCGGTCGCCCGCGCGCACGCTCACGTTCCCTGCCGTGCCGATGAGGAGGCCTTCGGCCGCCAGGCGCCGGCAGGCGTCGGCGACGGCGGCCCGCTCCTGACCCAGCGCGGAGCTTGAGTCGGTCATGGGCGCGACGGTAGCGTAAACGTGAAACAAAGTCACCTTCATGTTCGGAGGTAGTTCTTGAGCCCGGCAGACGCGGATCAGGGCGCCGTCCCGTTGCGCCGCACCCCCCGGCAGGCACGCAGCAGGGCCCGGCTGGCGCTGGTGCTGCGGGCCGCCGAACGCGTACTGGTCGCGGAGGGGGTCGAAGCCCTGACGACGACACGGGTGGCGGCCGAGGCGGAGGTCTCGGTCGGCTCGCTCTACCAGTACCTGCCTGACCGCGACGCGCTCATCGACGCCTTGGCGGCGGGATACTTCGCGCGCATCGAGGCGGCCATGGACGACCTGGTGCGGGCCGCCGCGACCGAGCGGTGGGAAGATCCCGTGGGCGTGCTGCTCGACGCGTTCGCCGGCATCTACCGCACCGAACACGGCTTCCGCGCGCTGTGGTTCGGCAGCGGGCTGACCGAGCGGACCCGGGCCGCCGACCGCGAGCACAAACGCCGGATGGCCGACGGCGTCCGCCGGGTGCTGCTGGCCCTGGACATGGCGGACGACGACGAGGCGCTGGCCGGCGCCGGCCACGCGG
>NZ_MUBA01000651.1 GCF_002154575.1 Streptomyces bobili | reverse complement strand
CCCTGGCTCTCACCCTCCTCCTGCTCCTCATGGTGCTGCTGCAGTCCCCGTTGCGCCGCGCCCTCGCCGCCCCGGTGATGCAGACGTGGACGACGGTGTTCGTGGCGGTGATGATCCAGGCGCTGCCGTTCCTCGTCCTGGGCGTCCTGCTGTCGGCGGCGATCGCGGTGTACGTCCCCCCGTCCTTCTTCGCCCGCGCCCTGCCCCGCCGCCCCGCGCTGGCGGTCCCGGTGGCCGGTCTGGCGGGCGCGGTCCTGCCGGGCTGCGAGTGCGCGTCCGTACCGGTCGCGGGGGCGCTGGTGCGCCGGGGTGTGACTCCCGCGGCGGCGCTCGCGTTCCTTCTCTCCGCCCCGGCGATCAACCCGATCGTGCTGACGGCGACGGCGGTGGCGTTCCCGCGCAACCCGGAGATGGTCCTGGCCCGTTTCGTGGCGAGTCTGCTGGTGGCGTGTGCGATGGGCTGGCTGTGGCACCGTCTGGGCCGCACGGACTGGATGCGTCCACCGGCTCACGGCCGGCATGAGGGCCAGAGCAAGGGCGAGGCGTTCTGGGACGCGACCCGGCATGACGTGATGCACGCGGGCGGTTTCCTGGTGGTGGGCGCGATGGCGGCGGCGACGCTGAAGGCGGTGGCCCCGGAACACTGGCTGCGGGCGGCGGCCGACCATCCGGTCGTGGCGGTGCTGTCGCTGGCGGTGCTGGCGGTGGTCCTGTCGATCTGTTCGGAGGCGGACGCGTTCGTGGCGGC
>NZ_MUBA01000650.1 GCF_002154575.1 Streptomyces bobili | reverse complement strand
CGACCTGGCCCGCACCATCGGCCTCGACGTCCTCGGCCCCTGCGCCTCCGCCGCCCTGCTCGCCGCCGCGACCGGTGCCGACACCGCCGCCCGGCTCGCCGCCGAACCCGAGGCCGCCGCCCGCCTCGCCGCCCTCTGCGCGGGCCTGCCGCTCGCCCTGCGCGTCACCGCCGCCCGGCTGGCCGCCCGGCCCGGACCGCCGATCGCCGACCTGGCCGCCGAACTCGCCGACGAACAGCGCCGACTGGCCCTCCTGGAGGTCGACGACACCGGAGTCGCCGCCGCCCTCCACCTCACCCTGCGCACCCTCCCCCGGCACGCCACCGACCTGTTCAGCGGCCTCGGCGCACTGCCAGGACCCGAGGTGGACCGCTACGCCGCCGCAGCGATCGCCGCCACCACACCCGCCGCCGCTGCCGAGTCCCTCGCCCGCCTCGCCGACGCCCACCTGCTCACCGAACGCGCCCCCGGCCGCTACGCGATGCACGACCTCGTACGCCTCTACGCCCGCCGGCTCGCCGACAAGGCCGGGCAGGACGGCGCGGACCCCGACCTGCTGCCCCGCCTCCTCGACCACTACATCCGCGCCGCACTCGCCGCCACGGCCGCCGCCGAACCCGACGACCGGCCCTGCTGCGCCCTTCCCGACGACCCGCGCCCCGACCACGGCACCCCCCGCTTCACCGGCCGCGCCGACGCGTTCGCCTGGTACGCCGCCCAGCGCGAGAACCTCGCCGCCGCCACCGCCGCCGCCCGCACCGCCGGGTCCGACGAGCGGGCGTGGCGGCTGGTCGTGCTCCAGTGGCCGTACATCTGCGGCTACGTACGCGACGAATGGGCGCCCCTCCTCGAACAGGGGCTGGCCGCCGCCGTACAGGCCGGCGACCCGGACGCCGAGTCGAAGGTGCGGGCCCTGTACGGCTGGGTGCTCACCGAGGAGGGGCGGCTACCCGAGGCCCTCGCCCACCTGGAGCTGGCGCCCGGCCTCGCGGCCCGCGCCGGCGACCCGTGCAGCGAGGCCACCGCCCTGGTCAACCTCGCCATCGCCCTCGACCGCAGCGGCGTGGGCGACGCCTCGCTCGGCCACGTCGAGCGCGCCCTCGAACTGGCCCGCGCCGAGGACGACATCCTCACCGAACTGCTCGCCCTGGAGCAGCGGGCCGGCCAGCTCCTCGCCCGCGGCGACCACCACGGCGTCCTCGCCTGCACGGAACGCGGGCTGTCCCTCACCGGCGCCGGCAGCGAAGGCCTGGCCGTCCTGCGGCAGATCACCCTGCGCATCGCACGGGGCACCGCGCTGTCCGCGCTCGGCCGGCCGGAGCAGGCCCGCACCACCCTGCTGCAGGCCCGCGACGAGGCCGTGGCGCGGGGCTTCGACAAGGGCGTGCGGGAGGCGAACGCCCAGCTCGCGGGGTACGACGACGGAACGGCGACGAGGCGATAGCGCGGGAGCGACGAAACGGCGACCCCGACGGGCAATGTGGTCTCCAGACCGCACAAGCCACCTCCACGGGCATTCCGCCACCAAGCGGGAGCAGCCCGGCCATCACGGGGAAAACACCATCATGCGTATCGCACTCCGCAAGAACACCGTTCTCGCCCTCGCCGCCGCCGCGGCCCTCTCCCTCTCGCTGACCGCCTGCGACGGCGACTCCACGAAGGACGGCGCCTCGGGCACGAAGACGACGGGCACCTCCTCGAACGCCGCTTCCGGCTCGACCGGTGCCGCGGCCGGCGACTCGGGGGACGCGAACGCCGCGACGACCACCGACCAGAAGGCGTCCGGCGCCGGCGGCTCCACGGGGTCGAGCGGCTCGGGCGCGTCGGACGGTTCCGCCGACACGGCCGCCACGACCGCCCTGTGCAAGGCCAACGACCTCGACTTCACGTTCCTGGAGCGGCAGCAGGGCACCGAGTCCGCGCACCTCCTCATCACGGCCACCACCACGGGCCCCGCGTGCGTCCTCAAGGGCATCCCGATCGTCACGCCGGGCGAGATGAACGGCACCGTCCCGCATTCCAGCGACGACACCGCCGCCCAGCGCGTCGTCCTGAGCAGCGGCAAGAAGGCCTACTCGGCCATCGTCCTCGACCCGACGAAGCAGGGCGGCGACTCCTGGGACCTGGTCCGCATCGCCATGGACACCGGCGACACCGAGCCGGACTCCGGGAACCTGGTGACGCAGAAGCTGAAGAACAGCGTCACCTCCGGCCCCGACCTCGCCGTCACCAATTGGAACACCGCCAAGCCGTTCGACTTCTGAGCGCCGCGGCCGGCCGGGACGCCCGCCCCTCACCTCACGGCGTGACCTTCTCCCGCAGGGCGTCCACGTCCGTCACCGGCAGGTCGCACACGAAGCCCCGGCACACGTACGCGGTCGGCGCCCCGCCCACCAGGACCCGGTCCGCGAGCAGCGGGAACTCCTCACTGTCCGGCGTCCCGCAGGCGACCACCGCTCCCGGCGCGGTCGCCAGCAGCGCGGCGCGATGCAGCTCCCGAGTGGCGGGATCGTCCAGCGCCGGGCCGACGACGGCCACTTCGCGCGGCCCGTCGAGCAGCGCCTCGGCGGCGGCCAGCCCCCACCCGATGAACCGCGGCACCCGCGGGCCGAGCGCCTTCACGACGCCCAACGCCTTCTCCGCCGCGGAGCGGTGCGGCTGCGAACCGGTGTGGGCGGCGTACGACAGCAGCGCCCCGGCCGCCGCCGACCACCCGGAGGGCACCGCGTTGTCGGTCGGGTCCTGCGGACGCCGGATGAGCTGCTCGGCGTCGGACGCCGTGTCGTACAGCGACCCGGACTCCGGGTCGGTGAACCGCGCGAGGACGTGGTCGAGGAGGAACCCGGCGAAGTCCAGCCACACCCCCTCGCCCGTCACCCCGGCCAGCGCGAGGAAGCCCTCGGCCACGTCGGCGTAGTCCTCCAGGACGCCCGCGTTCGCGCCGGCCTTGCCGTCCTTGCTGGTCCGGGAGAGCCGCGCCTGGTCGTCGAGGTGCAGCCGGACGAGGAGGTCGGCGGCGGCGACGGCCGCGTCCACCAGGTCGGGCCGGTCGAAGTAGGCGCCGGTCTCGGCGAGCGCGGCGACGGCGAGGCCGTTCCAGGCGGCGACGACCTTGTCGTCCCGGCCGGGTGCGGGCCGCTCCGCGCGCACGGCCAGCAGCCGCGCCTTGACCGACGCGATCCTCTCGGCGTCGAACACGACGTCCTGCTGCGGCAGTTGCAGCACGGACGCACCCTCCTCGAAGGTGCCTTCCTCGGTCACCCCGAAGTAGGCGGCGGCGAGCGCCGCGTCCTCGGCACCGAGCGCCTCGGTGAGCTGCTCGGGCGTCCACACGTAGTACGCCCCCTCGACGTGCCGCCCGGTCCCGTCGTCACTGTCGGCGTCCAGCGCGGAGGCGAACCCGCCCTCGGCGGTGCGCAGTTCCCGCACCATGAAGTCGGCGGTCTCCAGCGCGACCCGCCGCGCCTGCTCCGACCCGGTGGACCGCCACAGGTGGGCGTACACGCGGCAGAGCAGCGCGTTGTCGTACAGCATCTTCTCGAAGTGCGGCACGATCCAGTCGCGGTCCACGGCGTACCGCGCGAAACCGCCGCCGAGCTGGTCGTAGATCCCGCCGCGGGCCATCCGCTCGCAGGTGTCCCGCGCCATCTGGAGGGCGCCGTCGGCCCCGGTGCGGGCGTGGTGGCGCAGCAGGAACTCGATCACCATGGACGGCGGGAACTTCGGCGCCCCGCCGAACCCGCCCCGCTGCGGGTCGTACTCCCGCGTCAGCCCCAGCAGCGCCTGCGCGAGCTGCTCCTCACCGGGCGCCAGGCTGTCGCCGTAGGAGATCTCGCGCCCGGCGAGGTCCCGCACGATCTTCCCGGCCACCTCGGCCACCTCGTCCCGCCGCTCCCCCCAGGCCTGCCGCACTCCCTCCAGCACCTGCCGGAAGGACGGCATGCCCTGCCGGGGCACGGGCGGGAAGTACGTACCGAAGTAGAACGGTTCGGCGTCCGGCGTGAGGAACACGGTCATCGGCCAGCCACCCTGCCCGGTGGCGGCCTGCACGGCCTCCATGTACACGGCGTCGACGTCGGGCCGCTCCTCCCGGTCGACCTTGACGCTGACGAAGTGCTCGTTGAGGTAGCCGGCGGTGGCCTCGTCCTCGAAGGACTCGTGCGCCATCACATGGCACCAGTGGCAGCTCGAGTAACCGACGCTGAGCAGCACCGGAACCCCCCGTCGGCGCGCCTCCTCGAACGCCTCCGTCGACCAGGGCCACCAGTCGACCGGGTTGTCGGCGTGCTGGAGCAGGTACGGGGACGTCTCATGGGCCAGTCGGTTCGCCATGGGTCCATCCTGCCGCAGGACCCGGCCCGCAACGCGTCAGGCGTCTCCCGGCCCGTGGGCCGCACGCCGTGCCCGGTGACCTGTGCCCTCACATCCCGCACGGTTCGCACCCTCGCGCCCGTGCGGCTGCCGCAGCACACTTGACCAAGGAACGCCGTGGCCGCCGGAGGGGGACGACATGCGGACCAGCCATCGGGTGGAAGCCGAGCGGCTGTTGGTACGGGCCGTGGAGGAGGAGGTGCGGCGTTCGGGTGGCCGTGCCGACCGGCAGGTGCTGATGACGAGGGCCCGGGGCGCGCTGGACGCGCTGGCGCGGACGGCCGCCGAGGAGTACGAGGCGTACACGCGGGCCCTGGAGGAGGCGGACGCCGGGAAGGTCAGCTTCGGGCAGCGGTACGCGCGTGAAGGGGGCGGGACTCCGCTGCTGGTGGCGGGCGTCGCGGCGGTGGCGACCGCCGTCGCCGACCTGGCGCTGGGGACCGGGCCGGGGGTCGCGCTCGGCGCGGGCGTCGCCGTCGGGGTCGTCGGTGCGGTGTCGACCGTGGTGAAGGTGGCCGGCACGCATCTGCCGGCCGCGCATCACCGCGCGGGCGCGGTCGGACAGCCCGGCGGCCCCGAGCAGTTGCGGCTGCAGTGGCTGACGGCCCTGGAGGTACGGGGGATCCGCCCGTTCCTCGACCAGCAGCGGGTGCTGAGCGCCACGACCGGGCCGAAGCGGCCGGGGCCCCGGTTGCGCGGCGCGGACAAGAGCGCGGCGGCCCGCGGGCGGACCGTGCTGGAGCAGTCGTACGGTCAACTGCCGGAGCCTACGGGGCCGTTCGCGGGGCGGCGGCAGGAGCTGGGGCGGATCCGGCAGTGGGTGCAGGCGGGCCGGGCCGGTAGCCGGACCCTGCCGACGGTGGTCGTCCTGCACGGCCCGCCCGGCAGTGGCCGCAGCACGCTCGCGGTGCGGGCCGCGCACGATCTCCGTGACCAGTTCCGCGGCGCGTGCGTGGTCGATCTGCGGGGCGACAGCGGCCGGGAGACACCGCTGTCCACCCGGGACGCACTGCTGCATCTGCTGAACCGGCTCGGCGCGCCGCGCGAACAGCTGCTGTTCCGTGAGCGTTCCTCCCCGGAGCAGCAGGTCAAGCGGCTCTCCGAGCTGTATCACCAGCATCTGACGGGCCTGCCCGTCACGGTGATCCTGGACGACGCCTCCGACCCCGAACAGGTCCGCGCGCTCGTCCCCGAACGTTCCGACAGCCTGGTCCTGGTCACCGCGCGGGCCCCGCTGAGTCTCCCCGCCGACCTGTCCGCCGAGGTGCACGAGCTGCCGGTACGGCCCTTGGAGGCGGCGGGCGCGGAGGAACTGCTCGGCGCGGCGGCGCAGGACAGTTCGGGGCCGTACGACGCCGCGTCGTCCGACCTGATCAGGGAGTTGTGCGGCGGGCTGCCGCTGGCGCTGCGGGTGGCCGGCTCCTCGCTGGGCCCGCGCTCCCCGCGCCGGCTGGCCGCGGACCTCGGATCGTACGGCCCGGTGGACCCGGTCGAACGCGCCCTGTGGCTGCGCTACACCGACCAGCCGGACGGGACCCGCCGGCTGCTGCGGCGGCTGGCGCTGGCCGGCCGTGCCTCACTCGGCGCCGCCGCCGCGGCGGCCCTGCTGGCGACCGACCGCGCCGAGGCGGTCCGTCATCTGACGGCGCTGACGCGGGCGGGCCTCGTCGACCACGTCCGCGGCGACCGCTACCGCCTGCACGACCTGGTGCGCGCCTTCGCGCAGGCCCGCCTCGTCGACGAGGAGGAACCCGCCGAGCGTACGGCCGCCCAGGAACGCCTCATCGTCAGCTACGCCGAGCTGGCCGACTCGGTGCTGCGCCTGGTCGACGGCAACATGTCGACCCGCTCGGACCGCTTCACCCCGCACGGCTTCACCTCCCTCGACGAGGCGCTGCGCTGGCTGGACGACGAGTCGAGCTTCATCACCGCGACCCTGCGGCACGCGGACGGCGTCGACCAGGCCGCCGTACAGAGCCTGCTGGGGGCCCTGTGCGACTACTGCCTGCTGCGCGGCGACCTCTACCGGCTCGGCGAGATCAGTGAGCTGGCCCAGTCCGTGGACCAGGATCTGCTGGTCCGGTCGGTGCAGTGGCGTACCGGCATCGCGGCCCGTCAGCTCGGCGAACTCGACCGGGCCCGGACCACGCTCAGTTCGGTCGTCGACCTGTATCTGCAGGCGCACCACGACGCGGGCGCCGCGCGGGCCCTGTGTTCGCTCGGTATCACCCTGCACCATCAGGGTCAGCTGGCGGAGGCGGCAGCCAGGCTGCGGGAGGCCCTCGGCCTCCAGGCCGCGCCCGAGCTGGCGACGGACCGGGCGTGGACGATGCACGCGCTGGCGGCGGTGGAGCGGGACCGGGCGCGGCTGCCCGAGGCCCTGGACCTGCTGCGCCGCTCCCTCGTCCTGCACCGGGAGGGCGGTTCCCTGCACGGTGAGGCGTGGGCGCACTACCAGCTGGGCCAGCTGCATCTGCGCCGCGGCGACGTCCCGCGCGCGGAGGGCGACCTGAACCGGGCCCTGGAGCTGTACGGCCGTACGCGTGACGCGCGGGGTACGGCGTGGGCGCTGACCCAGCTGGCCCGCGCCCGGCTGATCGCCGGTGACGCGTCGCCGGCGGCGGACGGACTGCGGCAGGCGGCGGCCCGGCACCATGACAACGAGGACGCTCGCGGCGAGGCCTGGACCGTGTACTACCTGGGCCTGGCGCTGGAGGAGTCGGGCGATCTCGACCGGGCGGTGCGGGGGCTGGAGCGCGCCAGATCCCTGTTCTCGCGCATGCGGGACGTGTACGGGCTGGCCTGCGCCCGTCACCACACCGCGCGGGTGACGCGGGACCAGCGGGCGGCGCAGACGGGCTCGCTGCGCAACTCCGGCTTCGCGCGCCAGCTTCTGGTGGACGCCCGCGCCGACTTCCAGCGGATCGGGGTCGCCCATGGCGAGGCGTGGACCTGTCTGGAGCTCGCGATCGTCGACGCGGGCAACACGCGTGCCCCGCAGGCGCTGGCCCTGTGCGACGAGGCGGCCGGCCTGTTCGCGTCGTACGGCGACCGCCGCGGCGAGGACTGGGCCCGCTTCCTGCGCTGCACGCTCCTGCCGTACGCGGCGCCGGGCGGTGTCGAGGTGGGCTCGGCGGTGGCCCAGGAGGAACTGAGCCGGCTGGCCGCCGCTCCTCATCCCCTGCGCGACACGAAACTCACCGAGTCCGTGGAGGCGTACGGGCTGCTGCTGGAGCGTGGCGTGCGTCTGGAGTCGGGCTGGCAGGCGTGGCGCCTGGGCCTGGTGCCGGGCAGGCACGCGCGTGAGGTGATGGGGGTGACGGTGGAGGGGGACTGAGCCTCGGGGGCGCGG
>NZ_MUBA01000649.1 GCF_002154575.1 Streptomyces bobili | reverse complement strand
AGCCGCCCGAACACCGCCGGCACGTATCCCCGCAGCACGCTCGCCCTGTGGGAGGAGCACCCGCACGCCCCGGTCGTCCTGCCCTGCGGTTCCGTCTTCGACGTCGTGAGCGCGCCGGCGGTGTTCGGGCGGCTGATGCTGGACCGGCTGTGGGACGAGGGGCCGGGTTCGGGGCCGGTGGCCGCGTTCCGCGGGCGGATGCTGCTGTTCGCCGCTCCGGGCACCGCCCAGCGGCTTCCCTCCCTGCTGGACTGGGAGGAGTGGAGCGCGGACGGCCGCCGGGACGGCCGTACGGGGACGGTGCCGCCGTTGCTGTGCCACGGGAACGGGGACGCGGTCACGGTGCCTGCCCCGCTGACCTCGGAGGATTCCGGCGGCGTCACCCGCTGGGTCACCGCCCCGGACACCCGGCACCCCTGGCTGCCGGGCCCGGAGATCCTGCTCTGGGCGGCCGTCCGGGCGGCCCGTGCGGCCGTGCGGATATCGATTTCTCACGCCTCGGATCCGGATGCTAAGGTCTACGACGTCAGCCGGCGCCGCTAGCTCAGTTGGTTAGAGCAGCTGACTCTTAATCAGCGGGTCCGGGGTTCGAGTCCCTGGCGGCGCACCATGTCGATGGCGGCCCCTGTTCGCGGAAAACGCGAACAGGGGCCGCCATCGTCATGTCTGCGCGGGCTTCGCCGCGCGTTGTGGGGGCCTTTTGCGTGGCCCGACGCCGCTACGCCGTGATCCGTACCGTCCACGCGCCCGCCGCCGTGCGGCCCTCCACGTCGACCCTCACGTCCTCCCCCGGCACGGTGAAGCTCTCGCCGGCGCCGACGGGGGCGTCGGCGAGGGGCGGGTAGACCGAATCGCCCCAGCAGGCGTCGGTACTCGGGTGGGCGTCGACGACCTCGACCGGGCCGCGGCCGGACTCCGCGCCGCTCTGGACGCGGTAGACGAGGACGCCGGAGCGGCAGGACGCGAGGTCGTTGCCGATCCGGCCGCGGGCCTCGAAGGCGAGGGCGCTGTCGGCGCCGGTGCGGACGACGGCGAGTTTGGTGCCGTTGCCGAGTCCGAAGGCGGGTGAGCCGGAGGCCCTGCTCACCGGGATGTCCGGTCCGGCGCCCAGCGGCTCCAGTGTCAGCCGGGTGGGTGTGCCGCGGGGTACGCACACCACCTGGCGCGGTTCCAGCCAGCCCAGCTTCCACTTGTGCCAGGCGAACAGGTCGGGGGCGAGGCCGAACTGGCTGCCCATCAGGTCCCAGTCGCCGACGTGGGTGTCCCAGTCGCCCTTGCCGTCCGTGGGGCGGTGGTAGAGGTCGGGCAGGTCGAACACGTGCCCGGTCTCGTGGGCGAGGACGAGCCGGTCCGGCGGGTGCTGCTCGAAGACGGTGACGATCCGCCGGATGTCGGTGCCGTCGGCGCGCAGCGGGGTGTTCATGTTGACGACCTTGGTGGCGTCGGAGTCCACGCCGGGGGCGTCCGGGTCGGCGACGAGGTACACGACGTCGTAGCGGGAGAAGTCGACCTGCCCGTCGGCCGCGGCGAGGGCGTCGCGCAGGTAGGCGCCGCGGCGGTCCGCACTCCAGTCCCGCTGTATGGCGTACGCGGTGGACGGCTTCGGCATGCGGATCCAGCGTTGCAGGGGGTGGGCGCGCAGGGCGAACTTGCCGTAGGAGGCCTGCTGGAAGTAGCGGCTGGTGGCCGGGAAGTGGTCGGCGGCGAGTTCGGCCGGGGGGACCATCGGTGTCCAGTCCGGGAACGACAGGAAGATCATGACCGCGTCGAGGGCGCGGGCGGGACGTGGGTAGGCGGCGTTCCAGGTGTCCAGGCCCTCGGAGTGGTGGGCGTCCGTGCGTTTCAGGGCGCAGGGGGTGGCCGAGAAGGGTTCCGCGGCGGGGGCGCTGATGAGGCAGGTCGCGGCGAGTGCCGTGAGGGTGGTGAACATGGCCGCGGTGCTGCGCAGTCGGGGGCGCGGGAGCTGTCGCGGCACAGGAGACCTCCGGGAGCGGTTCGCGGGACACCGCCACCCAGCCTGTGGGAATTTGTCGTACTACGCCCTGTTTGTCTGCCCCAGACGAGTGAGGACGCGGAAACGGGGCATCATTGCCGACACCCCCGGAATACTCACGGAACGTCACAAGCGGTCGCCCGCCCGCAGAACCGGTCCAGCTGGGGGCAGAAACGATCTGTCAGAAACCCCGGTTGTTCCGGGACACTGGGCAGTGGCTGCGCACGTCCGGGGGCAGCCTCTATGATCGGCAGACTTTTCCTGCGCGGACAGCGATCGAGTGCACTGCGGGAGCGAGCGGTGAGCGGAACGTCCGAAGGGCCGACGCCCGCGGCAGACCTCGACCGGTCGGCCGTCACGGTGAGTGACATCAAGGCATCTACTCGTAGGGGTGCCGCCGAGGACAGCGACGGAGGGCCACCGGCCTACCGTTCCGTCTTCGCGGCCGCACCCCTGGCCATGGCGGTCGTGGACCGGGAGGGCCTGGTCAGGGACGCCAACGAGGCGCTCGGCGGGCTGCTCGGCGGCGGGCCCGCGGCCCTGGTCGGGCGGTCCGCCGCCGACCTGCTGGACCTGGCCTCCGACGCGCGCACCTGGCACGCCTTCCGGGAGGTGCTCCGCGGTCGCCAGGCGAAACTGCGCTGCACACGGCGGCTGAAACGGCCCGACGGGCGCTCGCTGTGGGCGCAGGTCACGGTGGCTCCGCTGGACGGCGGTCCGGGTGGCGTACTGCTGTCGGTCACCGACGTCAGCGGTCACCGGGAGTTGCAGGCCCGGCTGCGCCACCTCCAGATGCACGATCCGGTGACCCGGCTGCCCAACCGCACCCTGTTCTTCGAGCGGGTGACCGGCGCCCTGGAGGCGGAGTCGTACGAGCAGAGCGGGACCGGCCGGATCGGGCTGTGCTACCTGGACCTCGACGGGTTCAAGGCGGTCAACGACACGCTCGGGCACCGGGTCGGCGACCGGCTGCTGGCCGCCGTCGCCGAGCGGCTGACCGTGTGCGCGGAGGAGGCCGGACGGACCCGGCCGAGCGTGCCGCTGGTGGCGCGGCTCGGCGGGGACGAGTTCGCACTGCTGGTGGAGGACTCCACGGGCACCGAACAGCTGGCGGATCTCGCCGAGTCCGTACTGAAGGCGCTGCAGGCGCCGTTCGACCTCTCGGGGCAGCGGCTGAACGTGTCCGCGTCCATCGGCGTCGTCGAGCGGCACGCGGCCGGCACCACGGCCACCGGACTGATGCAGGCCGCCGACACCACGCTGTACTGGGCGAAGGTGGACGGCAAGGACCGCTGGACGCTGTTCGACCCGGAGCGCAACGCCCATCTGATGACCCGGCAGGCGCTGGCCTCCACGCTCCGGCCGGCCATCGAGCGGGGTGAGTTCCGGCTCGACTACCAGCCGCTGGTGGGGATGTCGGACGGGCGGCTGCGGGGGGTGGAGGCGCTGGTGCGCTGGGACCACCCCCGTTTCGGTCTGCTGCCGCCGAATCGGTTCGTCGCACTGGCCGAGGAGGACGGCTCGATCGTGCCGCTGGGCCGCTGGGTACTGGCCACCGCCTGCCGGCAGGCGCGGGCCTGGCAGTTGGCGCACCCGGACGACCAACCACTGTTCGTGAGCGTCAATGTGGCGGTCCGTCAGGTGTGGGATTCGGACCTGGTGGCCGATGTCGCGGAGATCCTCGCCGAGACGCAGCTGGACCCGGCGCTGCTGCAGCTGGAGCTGACGGAGTCCGCGGTGATGGGCTCGGCGGGACGGCCGTTGCAGGCGCTCCAGGCGCTGAGCGACATGGGCGTGAACATCGCCATCGACGACTTCGGCACCGGCTACTCCAACCTGGCGTATCTGAGCCGGCTGCCGGTGTCGGTGCTGAAGCTGGACGGGTCGTTCGTGCGCGGCTTCCAGTACGAGGGCACGGGGGCGCCGCCGAATCCGGCCGACGAGGTCGTCGTCGAGGCGATGATCGACCTCGCGCACCGGCTCGGGCTGACCGTGACCGCGGAGTGCGTGGAGACCTCGGCGCAGGCCAGCCGGCTGCGCCGCATCGGCTGCGACACCGGACAGGGGTGGCTCTACTCCCGACCGGTGCCGCCGGACCGTATCTCCGAGCTGATGGCAGGTGCGTCCTACGCGGTCGGCAACCCGTAGGCGTCCGCGACGAGTTCGTAGGAACGCAGGCGCAGGTCGCCGCGGTGGGCGTGGCTGGTGAGCATCAGTTCGTCGGCGCCGGTGCGCTTGTGCAGGGCGTCGAGGCCGGAGCGGACCTCGTCGGCCGTGCCGTGGATGATGTTCGCGGTCCAGGAGTCGACGAACTCCCGCTCCAGCGGCGTGAATTCATGGGCCTCCGCCTCCTGCGGGGAGGGGAACAGGCCGGGCCGGCCGCCGCGCAGCCTGACCATGTTCAGGCCGGTGGCCAGGATCTGGCGGCGGGCCTCGCGCTCGTCGTCGGCGGCGAGCATCGACACACCGATGAGGGCGTACGGCTCGTCGAGGACCGCCGACGGCCGGAAGGTCTCCCGGTAGAGGTCGAGGGCCGGGACGGTGTTCTGCGCGGAGAAGTGGTGCGCGAAGGCGAACGGCAGGCCCAGCAGCCCGGCCAGCCGGGCGCTGAACCCGGAGGAGCCGAGGAGCCAGACCGGCGGGCGGTGCCTGGACTGTACGCCGCCCGGGGAGGTGGCCTGGACCGGGCCGGGGACGGCGTGGATGCGCCCGTAGGGGTGCCCGTCGGGGAAGTCGTCGTCGAGGAAGCGGGTCAGTTCGGCGAGCTGCTCGGGGAAGTCGTCGGCGCCCTCGTTGAGCCTCTCGGTGCGGCGCAGGGCCGCCGCGGTGGCGCCGTCGGTGCCGGGGGCGCGGCCGAGGCCGAGGTCGATGCGCCCGGGGGCGAGGGCCTCCAGGGTGCCGAACTGTTCGGCGATCACCAGGGGGGCGTGGTTGGGCAGCATGACGCCGCCCGAGCCGAGCCGGATGCGGCCGGTGTGGGCGGCGAGGTGGGCGAGGATCACCGCGGGCGAGGAAGAGGCGACGCCCGGCATGGAGTGGTGCTCGGCGACCCAGTAGCGGTGGAAGCCGCGGGCCTCGGCGAGCCGGGCGAGGTCGACGCTGGTGCGCAGGGCGTCGGTGGCGGTGTGCCCGGAACCGACGGTGACCAGGTCCAGTACGGAGAGCGGGACGGGGGCGGCGCCGAGCGCGGTGCCGTGGATGCCGTCGGCCGACGCGTCACCGGCCGCCGCTTCGCCTGTCCTGTTCTCGCCTGCAGCCGTCTCGTCTGCCGCCACGGGTTTCCTCCTGCGTTCTGGGCGTCCGCTGTCCTTCGGGCGCTAACAGGAGGGTGTCCCCGGTTATTCCCGGCCGGTCGCGGGGAGCGCCGGGCCCGGAGACCGCGGGTCGCGGGGAGCGCCGGTCATAGGGAGCGCCCGGCCGCCGGGTCCGCACGCCGGCCGCTCACACCTGCACGATCGGCTCCCGGACGAACAGCGCTCCCAGGCTCGGCGCGTTGACCCTGCGGTCCGTGAGGCGCAGGGCCTCCCAGACGGTGACCTGGTTGGCGGTGAGGACCGGCTTGCCCAGGGCCTCCTCCAGGGCGGGCAGGTGGGCGGCCGTGTGCAGGGCGGTGTCGGGGAGCAGGACCGCGTCCGCGTCCGGGGTGTCGGCGTCGCGGGCCAGGGCGAGCACCTGCGCCTCGCCCCAGGTGCCGACCTCGGCGGCGGTGACGACGCCGGAGCCGCGCAGCGCCGTCACCTCGACGCCGCCCGCGCGCAGGAACTCGGCGAAGAGCCCGGCGATGTCGTCGGGGTAGGTCGCGCCCACCGCCACACGGGCCGCGCCGATCTCCTTCGCCGCGTGGACGAAGCCGAAGGAGGTGGAGGAGGCGGGCATCCCGGCGGAGCGGGCCAGCGCGCGCACCTGCTCGTGGGCGCCCTGCCAGCCGTGCACGAAGCCGCCGCTGGTGCAGGCCCACACCACCGCCTCAGCGCCGGCCAGCCGCAGCTGCTCGACGCCCGCGGCGAGGCGTTCGGGCGCGCCCAGCCGCCGCAGGGCGTCGACGCGGTGCGCGTCCTCGCCGATGTCCGTGTGGACCAGGTCCACCCGGATGTCACTGCCCAGGAGCTGCTCGATGCGGGGGTAGTCGTCCTCGGCGGAGTGGCCCGGGTAGAGGAATCCGAGTGCGGTCATGTCCATCCTTCCTGCTGTTCTTCCGGCAGTGCGGGAGGCCAGTTCCGCGCCCCCTCGTCCAGCAGAGCCTGGTACGGCCCCACGGCTCGGGTACCCAATCGGCGCAGCGCCGCCCACATCGTCACCTGGTTGGCCGAGATGACGGGTATGCGCAGTTCCGCCTCCAGTTGGGGGATGACGTCGTACGTCGGGAGGTTGGTGCAGGAGATGAAGAGGACCTCGGCGGCCGTGGCGCTCACCGCCTGCCGGGCCATGTCGGCGACGTCCCGGTACGGCACCTTCCAGATGTGCCGGGTGAGGCCCATGAACGCGCAGCCGGTGACCATGACGCCCGCCTGCCCGACGTACTCCCGCAGGGCGTGGGTGACGGACTCGGTGTAGGGGGTGACGAGGGCCACGCGGTGGGCGCCCAGTTCCGCGAGGGCCTCCAGGAGGGCGCCCGAGGTGGTCACGGCCGGCGTCGCGCCGGCTTGGGTCATCGCCTCGCACAGGGCGCGCTCCCCGGCGATCCCGGCGACGAAGCTGCCCGAGGTGCAGGCGTAGGCGACGGCCTCGGGGGCGACGGCGATCAGGGTGCGGACGGCGTCACCGAGCGTCTCGTGCTCGCTGACCCGGCGGGCGAGGTCCAGGCTCACCTCGACGGGCACGTACGGCGTGCGCGTGAGGTGCAGGGACACGTCGTCGGGGACCCAGCGCCACAGTTCGCGGTCCAGGGCGAAGTCGAACGGCGCGACCACGCCGAGGCCGCGCTGACCCCGTGGGCCGCCGAGAAAGGTGACGTCCATGGGGCACCGCCCTCACCGGGAGACAGGATGGCGCAACCAGCCGTGCGTCGGGCCGTGTTGACGACGGTAGGTTCGGGTGCGAACGTGGTCAATCCGTGCACGTCAGACCTTGGTCACGACCGGGGGAGAAGACCCTCGGTCCCGCCGGGTAAGGGGCATCGGATGACCGCGCTTCCCACGCTCCTCGTCCTCGACGCCGAGCCGCCGCCTCGCCTCGGCCGGCTCACCGGGCGGGCCCGCGTGGTGCACACCGACGAGGCGGGGCTGGCCGGACTGCTGCCCGGGGCGGACGTTCTGCTGGTGTGGGACTTCGCCTCGCACGCGGTGCGGTCCGCCTGGCCCGGCGAGGGTCCGCGGCCCGGCTGGGTGCACACGGCGAGCGCGGGCGTGGACCATCTGATGTGCCCGGAACTGGCCGCGTCGGACACCGTGGTGACGAACGCGCGCGGGATCTTCGACGCGCCGATCGCCGAGTACGTCGCCGCCCTGGTGCTGGCGATGGCGAAGGACCTGCCGCGGACCCTGGAGTTCCAGCGGGAGCGGGAGTGGCGGCACCGGGAGAGCCGGCGGGTGGCCGGGACGCGCGCGGTCGTCGTCGGCTCGGGGCCCATCGGCCGCGAGATCGCCCGCACGCTGAAGGCGCTCGGCGTGACCGCCGCGGTGGTCGGCCGGGTCCCGCGCACCGGCATCCACGGCCCCGACGACCTGGACCGGCTGCTCGCCCGCGCCGACTGGGTGATCGCCGCGGCGCCGCTGACCGAGCGGACGCGCGGCATGTTCGACCTGCGCCGGTTCGGCGTGATGCAGCCCTCCGCGTGCTTCGTGAACGTCGGCCGGGGGCAGCTCGTCGACGAGGACGCGCTCGTGCGGGCGCTGGAGAAGCGGTGGATCGCGGGGGCCGCGCTGGACGTCCTGACCAGCGAACCCCTCGCCGCGGACAGCCCGTTGTGGCGGGTGCCGGGGCTCCTGGTGTCCCCGCACATGAGTGGGGACACGGTCGGGTGGCGGGACGAACTCGGCGCGCAGTTCGTGGAGTTGTTCGAGCGGTGGGTGGCGGGCCGGCCGCTTCGGAACGTGGTCGACAAGCAGCGCGGATACGTGCCCGGACACTGAAGTCCTCTGGAGGACCGCATGACGGACCTGACCACCGTGACCGCGGGCCGGCTCCTCGACGGTTACCGCAAGGGCGAGTTCGGCCCGGTGGAAGCGGTCCGGGCGGCCCTGGAGCGGGCCGAGCGGATCCAGCCGGAGGTGAACGCGTTCGTGCGGATCCTGGCCGAGGAGGCCCTCGCCCAGGCGCGTGACGCGCAGGAGCGGTGGCGGCGCGGGGAGCCGCGGGGCGCCCTGGACGGCGTACCGGTCACGGTGAAGGACATCCTGCTGCTGAAGGGGCATCCCACCCTGCGCGGCTCCCGTGCGGTCGACCCGGGCGGGCGGTGGGAGGAGGACGCGCCGTCGGTGGCCCGGCTGCGGGAGGCGGGCGCGGTGTTCCTCGGCAAGACGACGACGCCCGAGTACGGCTGGAAGGGTGTCACCGACTCGCCGCTCACCGGGATCACCCGCAACCCGCACGACCCCTCCCGTACCGCGGGTGGCTCCAGCGGAGGCGCCGCCGCCGCCGTGGCGCTCGGCGCGGGCCCGCTGTCCCTGGGCACGGACGGCGGGGGCAGTGTGCGCATCCCGGCCGCGTTCTGCGGGATCTTCGCGCTGAAACCGACGTACGGCCGGGTGCCGTTGTATCCGGCCAGTGCCTTCGGGACGCTCTCGCACGTCGGTCCGATGACGCGGGACGCGGCCGACGCGGCGCTGCTGCTGGACGTGATCGGGGTGCCCGACTCCCGCGACTGGTCGGCGCTGGGCCCGGCCGACGGCTCGTTCACGCAGGCGCTGGGCGGTGGTGTGCGCGGGCTGCGGGTGGCGTACTCGCCGTCGCTGGGCGGCCAGGTCGCCGTGCGCCCGGCGGTCGCGGCGGCGGTCCGGCGAGCCGTGGAGCGGCTGGCGGAACTGGGCGCGTACGTCGAGGAGGCCGACCCGGACTTCAGCGACCCGGTGGACGCCTTCCACACCCTGTGGTTCGCGGGGGCGGCCCGCGTGACCCAGCATCTCGGCCGGTACCAGCGGGAGTCGCTGGATCCGGGGCTGCGCGAGATCAGCGCGCGCGGCGCCCGGTTCAGCGCCCTGGACTATCTGGCGGCCGTTGACGTCCGGATGGATCTGGGCCGCCGCATGGGCCGCTTCCACGACGACTACGACCTGCTGCTCACCCCGACCCTGCCGATCACCGCGTTCGAGGCGGGCGCGGAGGTGCCGAAGGGGTCGGGGCACCGGCGCTGGACGGGCTGGACGCCGTTCACCTACCCCTTCAACCTCACCCAGCAGCCGGCCGCGACGGTCCCGGTGGGCACGGACGGCGACGGGCTGCCGGTGGGCCTGCAGATCGTGGCCGCGCGGCACCGCGACGACCTCGTGCTGCGGGCGGCGCACGCGCTGTACGAGGCGGGATTCACTTCCGGCGGAAGCTGAGCGTCTCCCCCGCCGCCCCGGTCCGCCACAGGTCGTTGCACGCCTCGGCCATCGCCTCCAGGCCCTCGACGACCTGCCCCCAAACGATGCCGGGGACCCAGCCGACGTCGCCGTTCAGCAGCAGGTTGTTGCGCTCGTAGAACAGGGCCAGGTCGACGACCGTGGTGCCGGCGCGGACCTCGCGGTCGTAACCGTAGGCCTGGGTGCCGAGTTCCGCTCCCGCGAAGGAGAAATAGCAGAGATCTCCCGGAATGGGGGTCACCGTCGGATTCTCCAGTGGTGGTTCCGATGTCGCGAAAGGCGGGAACAGGGAGTAGATCTCGTTGCGCGCGTATTTGGCGTGATAGACGTCCCCGGCGAGCGGAAGAGAATCCCAGACGGCCGCGCAGGTGATCGGCGCGCGATCGTCGAGCAGCTTCGCCGTGGCGCTGATTCCGCGCCTGGCCAGCGAGACTTCGATGTATCGGTCAGCCATACGCTCCATGGTCCTCCTGCGGTCAAGGGGGCGTCGGCTGCGGGCGGGGGGAGACGAAAGCGCAGGCAACGTCACTGGCCTCGCAGCAGGGGTGCGAGATTCTTCATCCAGACGCCGCGTACAAGAGCCCATTCCTTTCCGCAGCCTGCGGCACGTGCGCGGCGGAGGAGAGTTGAACCAGCCACATCGGAATTCCGGCCGGGAGCGGAACCGTAGAGGTAGCACAAGTGGTTGGCAGCACGGAGACGGTCCGGCGCGTGCTCATCGTCGTCGGCCGCCTCGTCCTCGTCGGCCGCCTCGCCCTCGACCATCTCGTCCTCGGCCGCGGAGAGCCCGTACTCCTCGGCGGCCACCCGTAACTGCCGCTCACCGCTGACGCCTTTGCGAAGCAGCATCAAAGCAGCGAACTGGTCGGCGGCATCCTCTTCGCCCCGATCGGTGTAGGACAGGCCCAATGCGTCGATGAGGGCATGGCCGGCTTCATGGAAGACCGTTTCCACCAGTACGGCGACAACCTCGTCGTCAGCCGGGTGGTGTCCGGCACCCTGGAAGAGCTCGCGTTCCTCCGCCACCTCTTCGTAGCAGATCTCGATCCGGCGAGCTTCAGGGTCGTAGCTGGAACCTTCTCCACCGCAGGAACGGCCGACGACGCCCACCTGGTGGCCCACGCCGACGAATGCGTCGAGGGTTTCGGAAGCCTCCTCCATCAGCTTCCGACCGCGAAGGAACGAAGCTCCGTCCAGATCCGCGGCGGACGGCTGTTCGTAGCTGACCACGAAGCCTCGGTCCGCAGGACTCCGTGCGTTCGTCTCCGACCCCTCGATTTCGCCACCTGACAGGCCGCAGCCCCCCAGTAGAAGCATCGCCGACAGCCCGGCCCATGCTCGGCCCGACCGAAGCCCATGACCGCCCCCACCCCGTCTCCGCATGCTCGGCATCCTCCCCCGGCC
>NZ_MUBA01000065.1 GCF_002154575.1 Streptomyces bobili | reverse complement strand
CGGGCGCCGAGGACCCGGCCGGCCCACGCGAGCAGGGCGGGGGCGGGCGTACTCGGGGTTTCGCTGTCCCGACGGAGCGGGTTCCGGACTTCTACGGCTGTGTCCCAGGGCCGGCCCTGGGAGCGATGCGGCGGACGGCTCCCGCGGTCAGCTCATCGAGGGGTACGTGGCCGTAGGCGCTCTCCCTGCGGCCCGAACATGATCAGGTACTCGACCGGTCCGTCGGACCGGGCGTTCGTGACTCCGTGGGCGGTGCGCGTGTCGAACTCGGCGGTGTCCCCGGCCCTCAGGACGAGGTCCTGGTCACCGAGCGCGAGCCACAGCCGCCCGTACAGGACGCACAGCCATTCATAGCCGTCGTGGGAGACCTGCCGGGGCCGCACAGGCGGCTCCGCCGCGGCGGGCAGGACGTGCTTGTGGGCGTGCAGGCCACCGACGTAGCGGGTGAGTGGGAGCACGGCCTTGTCGTCGCCGAAACTCAGCGGCGCCGAGGTGCGGGGTTCCGCAGCGGGTGCGGGTGCGGGTGCGGGCGTGGTGCCGGCCAGTTCATCCAGGGAGACGCCGTACTCCTTCGCCAGCCGCAGCACCACCTCCAGGGTGGGCTTGCGCCGGCCCGTCTCGATGCGCGACAGCGTGCTCGGCGAGATACCGGTCGCACAGCTGACGCCGGTGAGCGTGGCGCCGTTGCGCTCGCGAGCGGTCCGCAGCCGGGGCCCCATCGCCGCCAGCGCCTCGGCCACGTCGTCGCCTGCCACCACCCCGTACCTCCCGAACGTGTGGATCCATCGCCCTGGCCTGCAAGTTTGCCAGAGTGGCAACGGTAATAGCGTCCGGTGACCGCTGCGCCGGATGATCGATGGGTACCCGCGTCCGCCCGCGCACCGAGGTGAAAGCCCATGCAGTCCGAGCCGTCCGCCGAACTCCTCCACCGCACCGTCGACGTCCCGGCCGGTCGCCTGCACCTGGTCGAGCAGGGCACCGGCCCGCTGGTCCTGCTCGTGCACGGCTTCCCCGAGTCCTGGTACTCCTGGCGCCGCCAGCTCCCGGCCCTCGCCGCGGCCGGCTACCGGGCGGTGGCGATCGACGTGCGCGGCTACGGCCGCTCGTCCAAGCCCGCCGCGACCGACGCGTACAGGATGCTCGACCTGGTGGCGGACAACGTCGCCGTCGTGCGTGCCCTCGGCGAGGAGAACGCGGTGGTCGTCGGCCACGACTGGGGCTCCAACATCGCCACCGCCTCCGCCCTGCTTCACCCCGAGGTCTTCCGCGCCGTCGCCCTGCTGAGCGTCCCGTACGCACCGCCCGGCGGTCCCCGCCCCACTGACGTCTTCGGCCAGATCGGCGGCCCCGAGCAGGAGTTCTACGTCTCCTACTTCCAGCAGCCCGGCCGCGCCGAGGCAGAGATCGAACCAGATGTCCGCGGCTGGCTCGCGGGCTTCTACGCGGCCCTGTCCGCCGACACCATGCCGGCCGAGGGCGAGCCCGATCCACACTTCGTCGCCCGCGGCGGCCGACTTCGCGACCGGTTCCCCACGCGGGTTCTCCCGGCCTGGCTGAGCGAGGACGACCTCGACGTCTACGCCGGGGAGTTCGAGCGCACCGGGCTGACCGGCGCACTCAACCGTTACCGCAACATGGACCGTGACTGGGAGGACCTCGCCCGCCACCGCGGAGCCCCGATCAAGCAGCCGTCCCTGTTCATCGGCGGCGCCCTGGACGCCTCCACCACCTGGATGTCCGACGCCATCGACGCCTACCCCACCACTCTCCCCGCCCTGTCCGCCTCCCACCTCCTGGACGGCTGCGGCCACTGGATCCAGCAGGAGCGCCCCGACGAGGTCAACCGCCTGCTGACCGACTGGCTCCACACCATCCAGGACTGAACCGGGCGGGCTACCGGAGCGACAGATGGCGCCTGGCTCGCCGGTCCGCTGTAGCGGTGCCGGCGTGATGCAGACTTTTCGAAGTTCGGCGGGCTGAGGATGTCGAGAACGTGCCGCCGGCTTCGTCCCAGGGGCATCGGCGGCCACCACCGGCCGCACCAGCGAGGAGGAGAGGCCACCATGGCGATTCAGCGGATGGACAACGTCGGCATCGTCGTCGAGGACATGGATGCCGCCATCGCGTTCTTCGTGGAACTCGGTATGGAGCTGGAGGGCAGGGCGCAGGTCGAGGGACCCGTCGCCGACCAGTGCACCGGACTCGACGGCGTCCGCTGTGACATCGCGATGGTCCGGACCCCGGACGGTCACAGCCGGCTCGAGCTGGCGAAGTACCGCAGCCCCGCGGCGATCAGCGCCGGGCCGCGCAACCCGCCGCACAACATCGTGGGCACGCACCGCGTCATGTTCGCCGTCGACGACCTTGAGGACACCGTGGCCCGCCTGCGCCCTTTCGGCGGCGAACTCGTCGGCGAGATCGCCCGGTTCGAGGACAGCTATCTGCTCTGCTACGTCCGCGGTCCGGAGGGCATCATCGTCGGACTGGCCGAGGAACTGCACTGACACCTGCGGGCAGCGCCTACGACCGGACCGGCGTACCGCAGGGATCATGAACCGTCACTCCGTGACGACGATCCGAGGACTTCAGCAGGTTCCGCGGACTCGGCGTCCCGCCTGCCCGCCGGTCTGCACGCCGTCAGCTGGCCCCACGCCGCGACATTCGTGTCCGGCCTCCTCGCCGCGCCCGCCTCCGGGCCGGGCAACGCCACCGACGACCGAGGCAGGGACCGCCGATCCCTGGATGAACCTTCCTCTCCCGCCCCTGCGCGGACGCCCCTACGGTCGAGACTGCGGGCCGGGCACTCACCGGCCCGCCGTACCGAAGGAGCGAGACCCCCATGAAGATGACCGGTAACACGATCCTGATCACCGGTGGCACCTCCGGCATCGGGCTCGGGCTGGCCCTGCGCCTGCACGAGGCCGGCAACAAGGTGATCGTCGCCGGCCGGCGCAAGGACCTCCTCGACGAGATCACCACCGAGCACCCGGGCATCGACGCGCTCGTCCTCGACGTCGCGGACCCAGACTCGATCGCCCGGGCCCGCGAGACCGTGGCAGCGAGCCACCCGGGGCTGAACGTCCTGGTCAACAACGCCGGCATCATGCTGCGGGAGAACCTCCTCGACCCGGCCGACCTCCCGGTCGCCGAGGATCACGTCACGGTCAATCTGCTCGGCACAATCCGGATGACGTACGCCTTCCTGCCCCTGATCGCGGGCAAGGACGACGCGGTCGTCATGAACGTCAGCTCCGCGCTGGCCTTCGTCCCGTACCCGAGCACCCCGACCTACAGCGCGACCAAGGCCGCGCTGCACTCCTTCTCCGAGAGCCTGCGCATCCAGCTCGCCGGTGCCGACGCCGGCGTCCAGGTGATCGAGATGGTCCCGCCGGGCGTGCGCACGACCCTGCTGGGCCAGCAGGACAACGACCACGCCATGCCGTTGGACGACTTCCTCACCCAAACCCTCGACCTGCTGCGCGAGAAGCCCGACGCGAAGGAGATCGTTGTCGAGCACGCCAGGTTCATCCGCGACGCGGTGGCCACCGGCACCTACGACGACGTCCTCGCCATGATCAGCAGCAGCTGACCGAGCCGTGACGACCGACGTTCGGAAAGCGCCTTCAGTTTCCGCCCCGGTCGTCCGACGTGAGGCGAACAGTTCCGTCGAGTGTCGAGTGTCGAGTGTCGAGTGTCGAGTGTCGAGTGTCGACGGGCGTGCGAGCGCCCGTCGCATGTCCCAGGGGATCCCGCACCTCACGCGACCCTCGATCGCGCCGCCCACCTGCGAACGCCGTCGACCGTGCGGGCGGCTTCGCGCGGTCGGCAGAGGACCGCTCAGCCATGGATCGGCGGTCTCTGGTTAGACGGCCGGGATGGGACGAGGATGGGGCACATGGACAAGAGGGAACTGGCGGAATTCTTGCGTCGCCGGCGTGAGACGCTGCGCCCCCGCGATGTCGGGCTGGTCGAGGGGCCGCGCAGGCGTACGCAGGGGCTGCGCCGCGAGGAGGTCGCGCAGCTCGCCGGCATGTCCACCGACTACTACGCCCGGCTGGAACAGCAGCGTGCTCCGCAGCCCTCCGTACAGATCACCACGGCTCTGGCACGGGCACTGCGGCTGACCCTGGACGAACGCGACCACCTCTTCGTCCTCATCGGCCACAACGCCCCGGCCCGCTTCCACCGCTCCGAGCATGTCAGCCCGACGCTGATGCGGGTCCTGGACCGCCTGGACGACTCACCGGCCCTGGTGCAGACCGACCTGCTCGACACCCTCGCGATGAACCCGCTGGCCGTCGCGCTGCTCGGCGACCAGGCCCGCCATACAGGTCTGGCCAGTAGCGGTTACTACCGTTGGTTCATGGATCCCGCCGAGCGGCTGGTGTATCCCGATGAGGTTCACGAACACCACGGCCGTGCCCATGCGGCGCGCCTGCGGGCCGCGCTCACAGCCGGCAGCGACACTCCCCGAGCCGCCCGGATCCTCGCCGAACTCCAGGAACACAGCCCCGAGTTCGTCCGCATGTGGGAACTGCAGGAGGTCGCGCAACTCTACGACGACTGCAAGACCCTTCTCCATCCGGAACTCGGCCGCATCGACGTCGACGCCCAGCTCCTGTACACCGAGAACCGCGCCCAGACCCTGGTGGTCCTGACCACTCGCCCCGGCACGGAGAGCCACAGCAAACTCGAACTGCTCTCGGTCATAGGACAACAACAGCTCACCCCGTGAAGAGCCTCGCGTGCGAGGGCCCTTCACTCGGTGTCCAGCGCCATCAATTGGGTGCTCGCGTCTGCGGCCCCGAGCTGTATCGCCGCCGTACCCGATAGCGCCGATACCGGGAAGGTCCAGTCAACTGCTCGCCGTACAGATTGTTCCTGGCGGGTGGGCTCAGAACAGGGTGTTGTCGTTGAGGGGAGGGGTCGACGGCACGTCCTGGACGGAGTCCCAGTGTTCGAGGATCTTGCCGTGCTTGCCGACCCGGCAGATGTCCACGACGGCTTGGCCGCGGTCCTCGGGGTTGAGGCGGTAGTGAGCGTGGATCGCCACGAGGTCGCCTTGGGCGATGACGCGCTTGCGTTCCACGATCAGATTCGGGAACTGCTGGAAGAAGTTGGTGAACTGCTCGCGCAGGCCGGCCGAGCCGTTGGGGATGGCCGGGTTGTGCTGGTAGTACTCCGGCGTCAGGTACCTGACCGCGTCGGGGTTCTTGTCGACGAGGAGTGTGTCGAAGTAGGCGGTGGCCACCTTCTGGCTGAAGGAGGTCATCCAGCGAGGGCCGGGCTGGTTGGTACGCGGCCTGCTGACCGCGCCGAACATGTCGTTGGATCGGGTTGGAGTGGACCGGTGTGTGGTCATGGGCGGCAGTTCGGGTGCGTTCGTCCCATCGGTGAGGCGTCCAGGACCGTCGGATCGGGCTGCGCACGGTGATGATCGTGTCGTCGAGGCCGAAGATTGCGTCGCCGGTGGACGCCGTCGACCAGCGCGATGAAGTCGCGCTCGCCCATGCTGCGGCGCTTGCCTCTGCCTGCCTCAGCGGCTCAGCGGCTGCCACGCGCGAACTCCGCGCGGAGATCGAAGCGTTCCCGACCAGCCGACCCGCATCGCCACGCGGGTACAGTCCGACGCATGCACCCCGTCACGCGTTCCAGCGCACGTCTCGGCCTGCGAGAACTCGCCATCGCGGACGTGGAGGCGCTGCTCGCCATCTACGGCAGCCCCGTAGCCACCGAGCACCTCTCGTTCGAACCGCGAAACCGCGAACAGGTGGAACAGGTCGTAGCTCGGTCCGTCACGGCGGCCACGGCAACGCCTCGTACGGAGTATGCGCTTGCCATTGTCGAGACAGAAAGGGCCGAGCTGATCGGATCCGGCCGCCTGGCCCTCGATCCTCACCAGGAGCGCGGAGCCACCCTGGGCTTCGCGCTGCACCCGGACGTATGGGGGCGGGGCTGCGGCGTAGAGACGGTGCGGCTGCTCCTTGATTTCGGCTTCAACGACCTACGGCTGCACCGCATTTGGGGTGCCCGTTCCCCCCTCAACGAAGCATCCGCCAAGACCATGAGCGCCGTTGGCATGGTGGAGGAAGGCACGATTCGTGAGCACGTGCTGAAGGCGGGGAAGTGGAGGGACTCCGTCGTGCACGCGATCATCGACCGAGAGTTCCGCTCCCGCTTCTGAACCGGCAGGCACAATAGCCGGCTTGTGAAGTCTGCCTCCGTACGAGCGGGGAGTTGCACACGCGCATCGCGTTCCCCCGGTATCGGTGCTCGCCCATCAGTCGGGCCCGGGTGCTCCCCGGCTCAGTCAGTCGTGCATGGCTACGCGGTACAGAGCCGCAAGCGCGTCGTCGATGGGATGGGGCTGCGGCCTGCCGGAGGAGTCGAGTCTGTTCCATCGCTGCAGGTTCACCGCGACGGCCAGCTGCCGCTTGCCGTCGGCGCGGGTCATGGCCAGCGCTCCACCACCCCAGACCGTGCCGCCATGGCCCCAGAAGGTGCCCTGCCCGGGAACCCGCAGCGGGTGCAGGCCGAGGCCGTAGTCGATCGTCTGCCCCTCTTGGGAGACGATCGGGACGGTGCGTTGCATCTGCTCCAGCGACGACGGGCTGATGATCTCCCCGGCCAGCAGCAGGTGGTAGAAGCGGTTGAGGTCCGCGACGGTTGATATCAGCGAGGCCGACGGCCCCACCCATGACATGTCGTAGACGCTGTAGTCGCGCGGCGGGTCGATCATGCCGAACCACGCCTCGTAGAGCTGCGAGTGCGGCCCGTCGACGTGCGGTCCGGCGGGGAGTTCGGTGTGCTGGAGCCCGGCGCGCTCGATGACGTTGCGGGTGATGTACCGCTCGGCCGTATCGCCGGTCACCTCTTGCAGGAGTTGGACGAGGAGGAGGTAGTTGGTGTTGGAGTACACGCCCGGAGTGCCGCCCGGAGTGCCGACGGCAGGTGCGGTGACCCCCATCTCGATCAGTTCGGCGGGGTCGAACCGTGTGAGCCGGTGGTCGTCCAGGCTCTGGGGTCCGGTGTCCGCGAGGGCGGGGAACGCCTTGAGCGAGGGGTAGGCGTACGGGAGGTACTCGGCGAGGCCGCTGGTGTGGTTGATCAGCATCCGGACCGTGATCGCATCACCTCGCTCTCCAGGGACCAGCTTCGGAAGGTACCGGCCGATCGATGTGTCGAGACCGATCCGACCGCTCTCGACCTGTTGCAGGACCGCTGCGGCGGTGAAGGTCTTGGTGATGCTGCCGACGCGGTGTCGCATGTCAGCAGTGACGGGGCGGCCGGTGGCGACATCGGCGACCCCGGCGGCACCGCGCCAGACCTCGTCGTCGTCGCGCACCTCGGCGAACAGGCCCGGCATCCCGGCGCGGTGGACGTTCTCGATGGCGGCGTTCAGCGCCGCGGAATCCAGTGGGTTCTTCACGTCATGCGTCCTTCCGTGTTCCCCGGGGTGAGCTGCGCAGCAGCCGCCTGACCCGGGCAACGGGGCACGAGTGGCGTGCCGGTCCGTCCGGCACGCTCATGTCCTCATTATGCACGCAGTGCGTGCAACACCAAGTGCATAGGTAGGATGAGGTCCGGCGAGAGGAGCAAGATGGCAGGCCGAAGGCGTTGGTCGACCGAAGAGATCCTGGATGCGGCGGCGGAGCTGCTGCGCACGAGCGACGCGGATTCGTTCAGCGTGCGCAAGCTGGCTGCGGCCCTCGGGACCGATTCCTCCAGCCTCTACCGGCACTTCCGCAGCAAGACCGAACTGCTGCGCGCGGTCGCCGACCGGATTCTCCTGGCCGCGATGGACGGCTACCGCCCCGAGGGCGACTGGAAGCAGCGCATCACGTCCCTGGCCCTGCGCGCGAGAGAAGCCTTCGGGCAGCAGCCCCAACTGGCCGCGGTCTGGGGACGTTACGCATCGAGCGGAACCGGCTCCCGGCTGGTCATGGAAGAGGTGCTGCAGGCGCTGCGCGCATCGGGACTGCCCGACGAGGAGATCCCGGCGAGCTACCACCGGATCGCGGTCCTCATCGCGGCGCTGATCGCCTCCGAGGCCGGGGTCAGCACGGTCACCCCGGAAGAGCACGAGCAGGGCATGGAGCTGTTTCGCGTGGCGGTTCTGGGCGCCGACCCCGAACGCTTCCCGGCCCTGGCCCACTTCGCCCGCGACGTCCGTCCCCTCGGGACGGATCGCCGCGCCGCGTTCGAAGAGATCCTCGCCGCCCAACTCGCCCACATCGAGGCTGCGATCCGCCCGAGCTAGGGCGCGTATCGAGTTGCGATCAAGGAGCATCGCAGCTTCCGGGCCGGGTACTCCGTCTGAGGTACGGGGCCGGCGATCTGCGGCTGCGCAGGGTGGGGCGCGAGTGACCGGAAGCGATGCCGCAGGCAGGCAGCGGGGCTTGAGGGCTCCGGCCGTGTGCTGTCCGGGACGGTGCGTCAGAGCATGGCGAGCCGGTTCACCAGCAGTTCCGTCCTGCGCGCGGTGTCCTCCGGGGGGAGCCGTCCCGCTCGGGTCAGGGTGGCCAGTCCGTGCAGGGAGGCCCAGAACGTCTCGGTGAACAGCTCCGGGCGCACGCCGTCCCCGGCGACCTCGCTGAGGCACTCCAGCAGTGCGGCGAAGGCGTCCTTCAACGGTTCGGGGGTGTCCTCCCGCGCGTACGCCAGGCCGCCGTCGAGTTGGAACAGGGCGTCGTAGACCGCCGGATGGCGTTCGGCGAAGGCGAGGTAGGCACGGGCCAGCGCGGTGACCCGGGCGCGGGGGCCGTCGGCGGCTGCGGTCGCGGCCCGCATCGCCACGGCCATCTCGGTAGCACCCTGCAGAGCGACGGCGCCGATGATCTCGCGCTTGCCGCGGAAGTGGCTGTAGAGGACGGGCTGGCTGTATTCGATGCGTTCGGCGAGCCGCCGGGTGGTGACCGCGTCCCAGCCCTGCTGCTCGGCGAGTTCGCGGGCCGTGGCCACGATGAGGCGCTCGCGACTGGCCCGTTCGCGCTGCTTGCGTTCCTGTACCGACATGGTTTGATCCTAGCACCGCTAGACAATCGAGCGACAGCAGTGCTAGCGTCGCGTCATCATCTAGCGGTGCTAGATCCCAGGAGGGGTCATCATGCTCAACGCACTCGAGGTCGTCACCATCGTGGTCGTCGGCGTGCTGGTGGGGGTGGAGTTCTCCGTCCCCTTCTTCAGCAACCCGATCCTCAACGCACTCCCCGGCGACAACGGCCTGCGCGGCCGCGTCCACGGGGCCCGGCTGGGCGGCGCAGTGATGCCGTTCTGGTACATCGGCTCGCTCGTGCTCGTCGGAGTCTGGGCCGTCGCCGGACAGGACGACGGTGGCACCGGCCTCGTCGTGACCGCCGCCGCGCTGCTGATCGTCAGCGTGCTCATGTCGATCCTGGTACTCGTCCCGATCAACAACCGGGTCAAGACGTGGACCGACGGCAGCCGGCCGGCCGACTGGAAGGAGCAGACGAGGCGCTGGGACCGCTGGCACTACGCCCGCGTCGCCGTCATCATCGCCGCCTTCGCCTGCCTGGCGACCGCCCTCACCTGAGCCCGCGGGCCGGGTGAGTTCTTTTGATCCAGATCACGAGGCACGCAGGTGAAGCCCGGCGAGGTAGCTTTCCGGGGTCTCCTCGCGACGTATCCACAACCCTGATCCTTGCGGCGTATCCACAGCCCCGCTCCTTGCGGCGGATCTTCTGCGCCGTCCGGTCGGAGGCGCGCGGAGTCTTCCGGCACGGGCCGGGACGCCTCGAAGGCCGCCCTGCCCGCGGGACGCGGTCGCGCTCCGATCCGCGCGTCGCCGGCCGCCTGACGGGCGGTCTGCGCGTGGGCTCCACGACGGACGCGTTCACCACGCTGCGTACCCCGGACCGCGATCCGGCATACGACGGCGCCGGGAACACCCCCGACGGTTGCACCACCCGACAGGTCGCGGTACGCCGAGGCCGGGGGACAAGTCACGCCAGTTCATGGAGAAGGCTGCCGATGCCGAAGGAAATCGTACGGCTGAGCCACGGGTGACGGGCCCCCGTTCGGCCGGTCAGGACCCTTCCGTTCCGCCAGACTCCTGGACAGGGACGCTCCGGTGGGGCATGCGCATGGGCGCTACGGGGTGGGCGTGACCGAGCACGGTAGGGCGACCGTGCCGCTGAGGTGAGACGGGGCTGGGTGTGAGGGAGCAGGGTGTCCAGCGCGTACGCGCGGCGACGGGGGACCGGCCGGGTGGGCGACAGGACAGCGACGAGCAGCGGCGGGTCGACGGGCCGGTGCGTGCGGTGCCGCGGCATGTGGCCTGCGTGATGGACGGCAACGGCCGTTGGGCTCAGCGGCGTTCGCTTCCCCGGACGGCGGGCCATCGGGCTGCGGAGACCACCGTCATCGACATCATCGAGGCCGCGAGGTCGGCCGGCGTCGAGTGGCTCAGCCTGTACGCCTTCTCCACCGAGAACTGGAACCGTCCAGGTTCCGAGGTCGACTACCTGATGCGCCTGGTCCGCCGGGTTGTGCGCAAGCACGCGCCGCTGCTGCTCGCCCGCGGCATCCGCTGCCGCTTCCTCGGGGCCGCGGACCCGCGCATCCCACGTGGACTGGCTCAGGATTTCGCGGATCTGGCGACGCTGACCGCCGACAGCCGGGCGATGACGCTGACCGTCGCCTTCGACCACGGCGGACGCCGGGACATCGTGGAGGCCGCCAGGTCGCTGATCCGAAGCGGGACACCCGCCGAGGAGGTGACCGAGCGGCTCTTCGCGGACCATCTGCCGTTCCCCGACACCCCCGACGTGGACCTCGTCATCCGCACCTCCGGCGAGCAGCGCATCTCGAACTTCATGCTCTGGCAGGTCGCCTACGCCGAGTGGGTCTTCCCCGAGGCACTCTGGCCGGATTTCCGGGCCCCGGACTTCCACGCCTGCCTGCACACCTACCGGCGCCGTGACCGCCGCTTCGGCGGCGTGCCGCCCCAGACGAACGGAGACCCGTCTTGACGACTGGAACCACCACAGCGGCCGACGAAACACCTCTGTCAGGGACGGAGTCGCAGTTCAGCGCCTTCTTCGACGACCCGCGCTGGGCGCTGGCCATGATCCGCGCCACCGTGCTGGAGGCCGCCCACCCGCAGATCGGTGCCGCACTCGTCGACAACTCCACCTTCGTCGCCCACCCCTGGCGCCGGCTGCGCAACACCTTCCTCAGCATGCGGCGCATGTTCGACGCCGATCCGGCGGTACGCGAACGGGAGGCCGCCCGGCTCAACCGGCTGCACGCCCGCATGAGCGGCTCCGACTCCCGCGGTCGCGCCTACGACGCCATGGACCGCGGGGCCCGGGCCTGGGTGGTCGCCACCCTCTTCGAGAGCGCCGTCACCATGTGCCGGCTGAGTGGCCAGCCGCTCGACCAGGACACCATGGAGCGCATGTACGCCGAGTACCGCGTGTTCCTCGCCGCGCTCGACGGCGACGCCGGAGGACTCCCCGAAGACCTGAACGACTTCTGGCGGTACTTCGACAGGGTCGTCGAGGACGAGCTGGAGAACACCGAGGCAGCCCGCGTCATCCTCTACCGGCTCTTCGACCACCTGCCCGCCCCCGCGCTGCTCGCCGGCGCGCCGACACTGTGGGCCGCCGGCCGGGCCGTCGTCGGTCCGCTTCTCGGGGCGATCACCGTCGCATCGCTTCCCGAGCCGTACCGGCGCAGGGCCGGCCTGCCCGAGATGCCTGGCGCCCCGACCCTCATGCAGGGCGCCTACCTGGCCGCAGGGCTCACCCGATTCCTGCCCGAGGGCTGGATCAACGCCGAAACCATCATCGAGGCCCTCTCCCTCTCACCCGACAGCGACGACCCCCGCGCCCGGACCGTGGCCGCGCTGCGCGCCCGCATGAAGCGGGCCTCCGCCCTGCTCCGCCTCCTCACACCACTGGGCGACGGAACCGTTCCCGACCCGGTCCCGGCCACCTCGCGGGGCACGGGAGAGGGCCGGCGCTCGGCGGAGGATTTCTTCCGCCAGGTGCTGGACCAGACCGGCGACGGCCACCTCGACTGGCCCGACCTCGCCGCCATGGCACGCGAACTGGCCACCCGCCTCGACCTGGACGAACCCGAGGAGACCCGCCTCTACGACGCCTTCGCCGCCTGGTGGCGCGAACTCCAGGCCACCCTCGACACGGACGGCGACGGCCGCGTCAGCGCCGACGAGTACGCTGCCGCCGTCCCTACCCTCGCCGGTCCCGCGCTCATCCGCGTTGCCGAGGTGCTCTTCGACGCCACCGACAAGGACGGCAGCGGGACCATCGACGCGGACGAGCACAGGACGCTCTTCCGCACCGCCTTCCAACGCGACCTCACCACCACCCACGGCACCTACGGCCGCAGCGCCTTCGTGGGCGACTTCCTCTCCTTCATGTCGGGCCGCCGCCCGAACACCCCGTACGACCCGCTCCTCGCCGACGCCTGACATCCGTGGGGAGTGCCGCCATCGGGTACCGGCACTCCGCCCACGACATACGGCGCAGAGCAAGGCTCGGTCACGATGTGGCCGAACGCGCCGGGGCCGGCGGAGGGCGACGGCGGTCTGGGGCCGGACACGGGCCAGGGGTCTCCCGTGCAGGGAGATCTCGTAGTGGATCCTGGCCGGTCCGGCGGTGGCAGAGCGGCTGGAGGCCGTGGGCAAGTTCCGGGCTGCGGTGTCCCAGCGGTTCTTTTGGTCCGTCAGCTCCGCGGCCGGGGAGGCCGCTGGGCGGTGTTCAGGAAGAACCGGTGCTCAGGAAGAACGTCGTCAGGGCTGTGGCGATGCCGGCGGGGTCCTTCTCGGGGCCGAAGTGGTCGAGCTTGGGGAAGAGGGTCAGTTCGGAGGCAGGCAGGACGTCGTGGAGGCGGGGGGCGGCACGCCCGGCTCCGGTGCTCTCGACTTCCTTGCCCGCCATCAGCAGCACCGGCTGCGTGAGCCGGCCGTACTCGGGGAAGGTGTTGTCCCTGGCCGCGATCTCGGCGTGTTCGCGCATCGCGGCGGGCAGCAGGGTGTGCTTCTGCAGCCGCTCGGGCTTCTTGATGGCCAGCGGGAGGATGAGGCGCAGCAGCCAGCGCGGGGCCTTGCCGCTGGTCTCCGGGTTGATGCCCTGGACGAACGTCAAGAACGCTTCGGCGGGCTTGCCGGCGTCGAGTTGGCGTCGGCACAGGTCGGCCCAGCCGATGGGAATCGAGCCGTCGATGGATACGCCGGGCTCGTAGAGGGCGATGCGTTCGAAGGCGGAGCCGGCCAGCGCGGCCTCCAGGGTGAGGAAGCCGCCGAAGCTGTGGCCGAACACGAAGCGGGCACCGGTGGCCGCGCGTACGGCTTCGATGTCCGCGCACTCGGCCGCCGCACCGTACGTGTCCCCTTGCGGGCCGCTGGCTCCGCGCCCGCGCCGCTCGATGGTGTGCACCGTGAACCGGTCTGCCAGCGCGGCGGAGAGAGCGTCGAAGTCCGCCGCGAGCGCGAACGCGCCGGGCACCACGACCAGCCCCGGGCCGGATCCGACACTGCGATAGCTGATCGTGGTGCCGTCGGCGGAGTACACCGACCGGACCACCACATCCCGCTCTTCGGTACGAGCAGCCATGCTGTCCCTCTGGTCAAATGATCAATAGAGCCGCGCGCAGAATACGCGCCAACAGCGGAATCGGACATGGTCACTTGGACCGACGGAACAGTCATGGAGCCGTGTGTGCCGGGACCGTCCGCCCTCGGTCACGGCACGCCCGGCGGCCGGCCTCCGGTGTTCACCACGACTGGCAGCCGGCGCGGCAGCGGGCCGCCTGCGCGGAGCGCACTACGTTGGTCGCAATTGCGGAGCATGCTGGAGTACAAGGCTCAGTGGTACGGCCGTGAGGTGATCGCGGTCGACCGGTGGTTCCCCTCCTCCAAACTGTGCTCCGCCTGCGGCAGGCTTCGGCAGAAGATGCCCCTGCACGTGCGTACCTGGACGTGCGACTGCGGGACGACCCATGACCGGGACGTGAACGCGGCGAAGAACATCCTGGCCGTCGGGCTGACGGCGTCTGTCTGTGGAGCTGGTGTAAGACCTCAACGGAAACTCCGGGCGGGCAGTCGGCGACGAAGCAGAAACCCCTACAGCGCGAGCCGTAGGAATCCCCCTCTTTCAGGAGGGGGAGGAAGTCAAGTCGATTCCCGTCTGCGAGGAAAGAGGGAGACGCTGCCATGGCCGCCAGGATCTGGAGCATCTGGCCACAGGCGAACGACGCCTCCCGGACCGCTCGAAACTACACACCTCAACCACAAACTTCACACTTTGTCGAACTTGGCCAGAATCGGCGCCCGGCTCAGCGACCCTTCCGTAGCCCCCGCTGCAGGAAGTTGTTCGCCCGGGTACCCGGGCGCCGGGACCTTCGCTGCAAGCACCACACGTAGGACACACAAGCGAGGTCAGTGGTCGACGGTCCCTGCGGGACGGCCCCGCCTGCGATGACGTGCAGTCTCGCCTCGGTGGATCAACTTGACTCGCGGACCACGAGTTCGTTCGGCATGATCACCGGGTCTGTGGGGCCGCCGTCGATGAGGCTGAGGAGCAGGTGGACGGCGGCGGTTGCCTGGTCGGCCATCGGGCTGCTGACGGAGGTGAGCGCCGGGGTGGTGTAGGAGGCGGCTTCTATGTCGTCGAAGCCGACGATGGCGACGTCTTCGGGGACGCGTCGTCCTGCTTGGTGGAGTGTGCGCAGGGCGCCGATCGCCATCAGGTCGTTGGCGGCGAACACGGCATCGAGGTCGGGGTCGTCCTCCAGGAGTTGGCGCATGGCTTCGGCGCCGGAGGCCCTGGTGAAGTCGCCCAGCGCCACGATGGAGCGCCGGCCGGTGTCGCGCAGCGTGTGGCGGTAGCCGTCGAGCCGCTCGCGTGCCTCGTGGAGTTCGAGCGGTCCGGTGATGGTGGCGATCCGGCGCCGGCCGCGTTCCAGGAGGTGGCGCACGGCCAGTGCTGCTCCGCCGGCATTGTCCAGGGCGACGTACGGGACGTCCTGTGCGGAGGTCCGGTTGAAGGAGACGACCGGCAAGCCCTGTCTGGCCAGTGCGGCCGGCAGCGGGTCCGTGCCGTGCAGGGCGACGAGCAGCACGCCGTCCACGTGTGCGCCGGCGATGTACTGCTCAACTCTGGTTCGGCTCTGGTCCGATTCGGCGAGCATGAGCACGAGCCGTTTTCCGGCGGTCTCGAGCTCTCTGCTGACGGCGCGGACCACGGCCGAGAAGAGGGGGTCGTCGGAGACGACTCCCTGGGGCGGGTCGGAGACGACCACGGCAAGGGTGTCCGTGCGACGGGTGACGAGGTTGCGTGCTGCCCCGTTGGGGACGTAGCCCAGTTCGTGTACGGCTTGCATGACGACGTCTCGGATCTGGGGGGCGACTGTCGTCTCGCCGTTGATGACGCGGGAGACGCTTGATTTCGACACGCCCGCCCGGGCGGCGACCACTTCGAGAGTGGGGCGCTTCATACCTGTCCATCCCCTGCGCGGCAGCCCGGGTTCGTGCTCGGGGAGGGGATTCTCATCAGGGCGACCTCCGGCTCTGCGTGACGATGCGAGCAGCGTATCCGCAGGCCGGGGCGACGTGAGGTGCCAGGGACTCCTTCTGCGTTTGCGCTACCACTGCGGTGTGCACGTGTCACGAGGCTGATGAGAAATCGCTCCCCGAGAATGACGGACCGTTTTGAGAGCTGATTTTCCGAGGTGGCAGGAGTCTTGACAGCTTTTACCTACCCCTCCATTCTCCTTTGAGGGAGCGCTCCCTCACCTCGCCCCCACCTGAGGAGTCGCCCGTGCAAACGCTGTTGCGTCGCTTTGGATTACTTCTGGCTGTCGCGGCCTCATCGCTCGCGTTCGTGGCTCTGCCCGTTCCCGCTGCTCAGGCAGCGGAGGTGTTGCTTTCCCAGGGGAAGACCGCCGTCGCCTCGAGCACGGAGGGAGTCTTCAGCGCCGGCAGCGCCGTCGACGGCGACGCCGGGACCCGGTGGTCCAGCGAGTTCGCCGATCCGCAGTGGATCCAGGTCGACCTCGGAGCCACGGCCGAGGTCAGCCGTGTCGCACTCAACTGGGAAGCCGCGTACGGCAAGGCGTTCAGGATCGAGGTGTCGAACGACGCCGAGAGGTGGGCCGTCGTTCACGAGACGGCCGCCGGTACAGGCGGCGTCCAGAGCCTGGCTGTCGCGGGAACGGGCCGCTATGTACGGCTGTACGGCACCCAGCGTGCCACTCCATACGGGTACTCGCTCTGGGAGTTCCAGGTGTTCGGCACTCCCGACGCCGGCGACCCGGGAGGTGACACCGACAGGCTGCTCTCCTACGGCAGGACGGGCGCGGCTTCTTCGTCACAGAGCGACCAGAACTGCTGGGAATGCACGCCGGCCAGGGCTTTCGACCGCGATCCGGCTTCGCGCTGGGCGACGAGCTCGACCACGGGTTGGGCCGATCCGGGCTGGATCTCCGTCGATCTCGGCGCGACGGCGCAGATCAACAAGGTCGTCCTGCAGTGGGATCCTGCCTATGCGAAATCATTCCAGATCCAGGTCTCGCCCAACGGAGTCGACTGGACACCGCTCTACTCGACAACGACCGGCGCGGGCTTCAGGCAGACGCTGACCGTCTCCGGCAAAGGCCGATACGTGCGCATGTACGGCACCGAGCGCGCCACTCCGTACGGCTACTCGCTGTGGGAGTTCCAGGTGTACGGAACCGGCGGTGATCCCATACCGGCCCCGCCCCTGCCGAGCGACCCCGCGAACCCGCCGCGACTGGTGTGGAGCGACGAGTTCGACGGCGCCGCCAACACCAAGCCCGATGCCTCGAAGTGGAGGTCCGATCCGGGCACGGGACCCAACAACGAGCTGGAGTACTACACCGATCACCGCAACGCCGCCCTGGACGGGGCCGGCCACCTGGTGATGGAAGCACGCAGGGAGGCCACCGCCGGATCGTCGTGCCCGCGCGATCCGCTGAGCGGCAGCGGCACGTGCCAGTACACGTCGGCGCGGATGAACACCGGTGCCGCGTTCCAGTTCACCTACGGCCGGGTCGAGGCACGCATCAAAGTGCCCAAGGGCAACGGCCTGTGGCCCGCCTTCTGGATGATGGGCGCCGACTTCCTGACAGGGCGGCCCTGGCCGTACAACGGCGAGATCGACATCGTCGAAGTCCTCGGCAAGGACGTGAAGACCGCCTACTCGACCGTCCACGCGCCGGCCTACAACGGCGGGGGCGGGATCGGCTCGCCGTACACGCTGCCCGGGAACGCCGACTTCTCCGACGACTTCCACACCTGGGCCGCCGACTGGAACAGCAAAGGCATCACCTACAGCCTGGACGGCCGGACCGTGTTCTCCCTCGACAAGGACGAGGTGGAGCGAACCCGCGGACCGTGGATCTTCGACCACCCGCACTACATGATCCTCAACCTGGCGGTAGGAGGGGACTGGCCAGGCCCGACAGACGCCACTACACCCTTCCCCTCCAGGATGCTCGTCGACTACGTGCGGGTCTACCAGTAGCCGCCCGGCTCCGCGGAGTTCCCGTGCCGCCCCGGCACCTGACCCACGGCCAGGGCACGTTCCTGATCCTGTTCTTTCCCACTGCTGTGCTCACAGGGAGCCAGTCGTTCCCCTTGATCCGACGCTCGTGAGGAAGTGAGATGCGCAGATATCCCATCCCTATGTACACGCTGTTGACGGGCGCCTTAGCGGTCGTGCTGGCAGCCGCCCTGAGTTTGACGGTCTCGGCTCAGCAGGCGCGTGCCGCCACGGTCACCGTCCAGGCCGAGTCCTACGCGGCCCAGTCCGGCGTCGCGTTGGAGGCGACCGCGGACACCGGCGGCGGTCAGAACGCGGCGTTCCTCGCCAACGGCGACTGGATGCGCTTCGACAACGTCGACCTCGGCGCGACCGGCCGCCTGACCGTCTCGGCCCGGATCGCTTCCGCGGCCGGCTCGGGCACAGTGGAGTTGCGCACCGCCGGCCTGACCGGCCCGCTGCTCGCAGTCGTACAGACCTCACCGACCGGCGGCTGGCAGAACTGGGTCACTCGGGCCACCGACATCGCCACCCATCCCACCGGACCGCAGACGGTGTTCGCCGTGCTGCGCGGCGCGACGAACGACGACTTCGTCAACATCAACTGGTTCTCCTTCGTCGGCGAGGGGGACGGCGCAGCGACGGGATGGGTCCCTGTCGACCAGGCCAAATGGAATGCTCAGCTGACGCAGTTCCGCGCGATGACGCCGGCCACAGTGCCCGCCGACGTGGTCCGGGTCCCGGAGTTCAACGCCACCTGCTCCTACAGTCACTCCAAGCCGGACGACCCCATCGTCCTGCCAGGGCTGCCCGGCGCGTCCCACATGCACAGCTTCTTCGGCAACAAGAGCACCGACGCGTTCTCCACGACCGAGTCACTGCTGACCAACACTCCCACCAGTTGCACGCCGGCCAACGATCTCTCGGCGTACTGGATCCCCACCCTGTACGAAGGCGGCAAGGCCGTCGAGGCCGAGGGAATGATCGTCTACTACGGTTCGCGGCTGCCCGACCCGTCGGCGACCGTGCCCTTCCCCCAGGGATTCCGCATGATCGCGGGCGATGCCAAGGCACAGACGCCCACACCCGCGGGATCGCCCGGCCAGTTCTGGTGCGCCGGCGAGGGCGGCGAGATCGGCCGCAGTACCGACGGCAACTGGCCGGTCTGCGCCCCGAAGGCCCACCTCACCCACCAACTCGTCTTCCCCGACTGCTGGGACGGCAAGAACCTGGACAGTCCCGACCACAAGTCGCACGTCGCGTTCACCTACGACGGCAAGTGCAGCGGCGCCTACCCCGTCGCCATCCCGAACGTCTCCTTCGTCATCAGCTATCCCACCAGCGGCAGCGAGGCAGGCTTCCGGCTGGCATCGGGCATGGCATCGTCCATCCACGGAGACTTCTTCAACGCCTGGGACAACGCCGCTCTCGGGCAGCGTGTGAAGGACTGCATCACCCAGAGGGCCAAGTGCAACTCCGCCGGCGCCTTCTGACCCTGCGGTCGGCATGCGCCATGACCATCGCGCTGCTGGCTGTCGGCTGCACCACGCAGCCGACAGCCGGCACAGCGCCGACAGCCGGAGCGTCACAGACGACGGCCTTCAACGCCACCGACACCGCATGGATCCAGTTGATGATCCCCATGAACGAGCGCGCACAGCTCCTGACCGACCTTGCTCCCTCACGCAAGACAGACCCCGCCATGGCGGCCCTGGTGACCGAGACCGGATCGAGACTGCGTGAAGACCTGCGACGCCTGCGCGCCTTGCTGCAACTCTCAGGCGTCCCCGACACCCGCCCTCACGAGGGGCACAACATGCCGGGCATGGTCAGCCTCACCACCATCGAGAAGGCATCCGCCACCACAGGGCCGGCGTTCGACAGGATCCTCACCGCCGCGCTGCATGCCCACTTCACCCACTCCCGGATGCTCTGCGCCAGCGAACGCACCCACGGCCAGGCCGGCCAGGCCAAGGAACTGGCCACCCACATCGCGACGAACACAGCCGAACAGATCTCCTGGCTGGACAGGCTGCGCCCGCCACAGCCTGCGCCAAACGGCACCATCGCGGCAACGCGCCCCTGAGCGCAGCAGGCTGGGCAAGACACCGACGCCAGAGTTGCCCACGTAGTGCACGGTGCGCGGTCCTCGTCGTCAGCCAACGGAGGCCTCGCCCATCGACACGACCCACCTGAGCGGAGACCGGCGAAGTAGCGCGGGGGTCGCGATAGCGCGTGGTGTGTGGGGCTTGGTGTGGTGAGGTGCGCTTGTGGCGGAGCAGGAAGATGATGCCTGCGCCGATGGCAGGGCTGCCGTGACCAGTCCGAGGGGGAGTGGCACGATTGCGCCGGTGGTGGCGAGGTCGTCGCTGGCCCCGCGGTCGGATGGGCCGGCGTCGCGGTGGGCGCCGGTGACTCGCCGCGTCGAACGCCCCGGACTCCCAGAGCGGCCCTGCCCCCAAGGTTTCCTGCCGAACGCCCGCACAGCACGTAGCCGGCGCCAACGGCATCCCGTACCGAGCGATACCGCTCCAGGACGCGCCGGTCGCTGCGCAGCCAGTGTCGGCCACGCGTCAACGACTCCGCCAGGTCATGGACCGTACGCCGTGTCAACTGCTCGACCGATTCGACAGCCCGCAGGTCACCGGCGGTCGCGCGGTGCTGCCTGCCCACGGCCGGGGCAAGGGCCGGGAAGAGCTCCATCGCCGGACCGGGCCGACCGTTCTTGGTCTGGCCGCGGCTGTCCCGCGCGGCGTCCCGATTGGTTCACGAAGTTGTCCCGGTTGGAATGCGGCGCGGCGTGGGGGGTGTGGCGGCGGTTAACGTTCCTGGTCGCGGGGGTGGGTGTCTGTGTGGCATCGGCCCGCGCGCATTTGTGATCCGACGGATCCAGATGAATGCGGAAATCCAGATGAATTCAGATGAACCCACGGGGGTACGGCGACATGGCCATGGGACGAGACAGCGTGCCGGGTGACAGATTCTCTCGGCGGCGCGCACTGCGGCTGGCCGGCGGCGGTCTCACGCTGGCGGCGCTGGCGGTGGGCGCGGCAGGCTGCCGCGAGGACGGCTCCGAGGTCGGCGGCTCAGGGGGCTCCGGCGACGGGGCATCCGGCGGCGACAAGGCGACCACGGGTGGCACCGGAAAGGACGGTGCCGGCAAGGACGGTGCCGGCAAGGACGGTGCCGGCAAGGACGGGCAGGCTCCCGAGCCGCTGTGGACGAAGACGACATCCGCGCTGACGTACGGCGACAACGACGAACTCGTGGCCGCGGGCGGCGTGGTGATCGCCAGCGGGGAACCACTGGCCGCGCTGAACGCGACGTCGGGCAAGGAACAGTGGTCGTTGAAGGACGGCGCGGTCCCCGGAGCACCGATGCTGCTCGGAAAGGGCACGCTGTACCTGGCCAGCGCCGGCTACGACGGCACGGTCGCCGGCTATGACCCGGCCTCGGGCAAGGAGACCTGGCGCAGCCACCTCGGCAAGGAGTACCGGCAGCCGAGGCCGATCGCGGCGGACGACGAGCAGTTGTACGTCGTCGCGGAGATCCTGGAGGCCGACGGCTCGTCCAAGACCAATGTGATCGCCGCGCTGAACAGCACCACGGGCCGTCTGGCGTGGAAGGAACAGCGCGACCGCGGCACCGAGGAGAACGGCATCCACGCCCAGGTCGAGGGCCGCCACCTCGTCTACACCGACTTCAAGAAGAACCTCACGGTGCGCGACACCGCCACCGGCAAGCAGGTGTGGACCCACCGGACCACCAAGACCAACTACGGCTTCTTCGCCGTGTACAAGGACCTGGTGATCGTTCCGCAGGGGCCGAAGCTGCAGGCTTTCAGCCTGGCCGACGGCTCGGCGAAGTGGTCGGTGGAGACGGCCGAGAGCTACGTCGCCTTCAAGGAACCGGCCGTCCTGGACGACGTGCTCTACATCGCCGACAGCGACCGTACGCTGCGGGCCCTCGACCCTCATACCGGCAAGAAGATCTGGCAGTCGGATTCGCTCGCCGACGCCAAGCTCACGGTGCCGCGGCAGTACGTGAAGGCGGGCGGTCTCCTGTACGCGGCCACGGACCTCGACGAGCAGGGTGGCGTGATCGCCATCGACCCGAAGACCGGCGCCGTGCGCTGGACGTTCAACGACAAGTCCGGTGACTATCACGCCTGGTTGGTGGCCACGGACGGCAAGCACGTGTTCGCCCTGCACGGCACGAAGCTGCACGCGCTGCCCGTCTGACACTCACCGGTGGCGCGGGCGGCACGCCGGCTGGGGGCGTTGTCAGTGGTGACCATTAGTTTGGAATCGATGGAGGTCGGCCGTTCCGGTCGGCCCGGGTCTTTCGGGGAGGGGTGCGCTGTGTCCGCTGCGCAGGCACGACAGTCGGGGAACACGACGTATCTGGAGCTGTCTCAGGAGAACGGCAGCGCCCACAAGTTCTACGAGGTGACCGTCGAGGGGACCAGCGTCTCCGTGCGGTACGGACGGATCGGTGTGGACGGGCAGCGTCAGACCTCCTCCTTCCCGACGGTCGAGAAGGCGCAGGCCGCGGCGGCGAAGAAGATCACCGAGAAGGTGCGCAAGGGGTACGCGCCGGCCATTCGGGGGCAGCGAGCGGCCCGGTCCGTGACGCGCCGCCAGGTGACGTCCGCCCCGTCCACGGCGCGGGCGACCGCCCCGGTGCTGTGGCGGTTCCGTACGGGCGCCTCGGCGTTCGGCATCCATGTGGACGAGGACCGCTGCTGGGTCGGCAACCAGCACGGCGACGTCTACAACCTGAGCCACGACGGTGAGGTGCTGGCCCACTACTCCCTGCCCGACGGTGTGAAGTGCCTGGTGGCGGACGACTTCTGGATCTACGCGGGCTGTGACGACGGCCGGGTGTACGACCTCTCGGCGAAGGTGCCGTTCGCCGCCTACGACATCGCCTCCGAGGTGGACATCTTCTGGCTGGACATCCACGCGGGCGTCCTGAACGTCTCCGACCGCAGTGGCGGTCTGACGGTCATCGACCACGAGGACGAGCTCCAGTGGTCGCGCAACTCGTCGGGGGAGCACGGATGGATGGTGCGGGCCGACGGCCGCGCCGTCTACCACGGGCATGGCGACGGTGTGACGGCCTACGCGGCGGACGGCGCCCGTCAGCTCTGGCACACCCGGACCAGCGGCGACGTGCTCTTCGGATGGCAGGAGGAGGACGCGGTCTACGCCGGGACGGCGCGGCAGGTCGTCCAGCGGCTCGCCAAGTCCACCGGGGTCGTCGAGGCTTCCTACCGGTGCGACGCCGCGGTGTACTCGTGCGCCACGTCCCCCGGCGGGCGGTACGTCTTCGCGGGTGACTCCGCCTCCTCCGTCTACTGCTTCACCGCCGACGGCACCCGGCTGTGGAAGCTGGGTACGGGGGGCGGCTCGGCGCTCTCCATGCAGTACCTCGACGACAGGCTGTACCTCGTCTCCACCGACGGTTCACTCGCCTGCGTCGACGCGAGCGAGGCCGCGATCAAGGCCGCTCAGTCGGGCACCGTTCCGGTTGCCGCGGACATCAAGTTGGCGGCGGCCCTGCCGACGTACGCGCCGTTGACCACGGCCGCCTCCGTCGCTACGGTCAGCGCTGTTCCCTCGGCGGGCGGCGGAGTCGTCGTGGAGTGCTTCGAGCAAGGAGGCCGCGTGCGGGTGCGGGTGGTCTCCGAGGGCTACGAGCCGAGTTGGAACGTCCAGTTCCCGCGGGCGATACGCCAGCCGGGCGAACGCTACGTGGTGGACGCGTTGCACTCCTCGGAGGGGGGCTTCTACCGGGTTCGCGGGGAGATCAGGCGTCTGGTCTGACGAGTGGCGCGGCGGCGGTCTACGGCCTGAACTCCGACGGTAGGTTCGCCACCGTCGCGACCGGCAAGGTCTCCGTGATGGACGTGACGTTCGACGCCGGAACGCAGCGGATCATCGCGACCTGCGACAACACGTGCGGCGTGACGCACACCCTCATGAAGATCAACACCAGCGGTGCCATCGTCCCCGACGTCACCTGCACCGACCCGGCCGTCATGCCGACCGACAACCTGGAGGGCTTCGCGCTCGCCCCGGCCTCGACCTGCGTCAACGGCTTCCGCGAAGCGCTGTGGAGCGACGACGGCAACTACGGCTTCGGCTCCGGAAGCTCCTCCTACGGCCACACCTTGTACAGCGGCACGTTCACCTGCTGATCCGCCGTCCGCCCGGGAGGAGCAGGCCGTCCTGCTGTCACTCCCGGGCGGACGGACAGGGGCTCAACCCCCGGCGCAGACGGTGCCGTTGAGACGGAAGACCGTCGGGTCGGGGTTGGGGCCGTCGTTGGCGCCGACGAAGCCGAACGAGGCCGTCGACGCGCCGTCCGGGGCCAGCGGCCCGGCGTTCTCGGGCGCGGTCACCCGTACATGGCGGCCGCTCTGGTGGAACGTGGCGTTCCAACCGGAGGACACCGACTGGCCGGCGGTGGGCCAGTCCCAGTCCACGGTCCACCCGGTGATCGGGGTGTCCGAGAGGTTCCGGACGCTCACCGTGGCCACGAAACCGTTGCCCCAGCTCGTGTCGCGGTGGTAGTCCACCGTGCAGGCTGCGTCCGCCGGCGTGCCGGTGGTGAACGTCAGCGGATCGGACGGGGCGGCGAGCCGTCCCGCGGCGTCGGACGCGAGCACGTTGACCGTGTGGGTGCTGCCCGGCGGCAGGTTCCTCAGGGTCACGGACGTGCCGGTGGTCTCGCCCACGAGGTAGGTGTGCGCGCCGTCGCGCTCCTGGACCAGGTAGCGGGCGGCACCGGTCGTGCCCGCCCAGGACAGGCGCGCGGTGGTGTCGGTCACCGCCTCCAGCCTCGGGGTGCCCGGGGTCCCGGCGGCCGAGGCACCGGACCCGGTACCGGACTTCGGGGTCAGGGTGACCGTGAGCATCCCGTACGGCGGCACGGTCACACGGGAGGCGGACGCCCCGCTGTCGGTCACGTCGGTGATGTCGCTGTCACCACGGGCGTAACGGCTGACCTCGGGTGCGGCGGCGGACGGGGAGAAGCCCGCGTAGGCGAGGTCCACGGTCCGTGCGGCGTCCGGGTTCTTGTTGATGAGCAGGACGCTCAGCCGCCCGTCGCGACGGTGTACGGCGTGTGCGGAGAGGTCCTGCGCGGAGGACGCGGCGGCGACCATGGTGTCCCCGGCGGTGCCCAGTTCGCCGGTCATCTTCATGCCGTAGTAGGGGTGGAACGGCGTGTTCGGCGCCGGCTGGCAGACGTCGCCGGTGCAGGCACCGCTGGCCAGCATGCCCATGTCGCCGTAGTCGGTCTCACCGTCGACGGTGGTGATCGCGCCGGGGCCGTTGTGCGTGTTCCACCAGTCGACGTTGAACACGCCGTTCTCCAGGGCCGTCATGAAGGCGTCGGCGGCGAACAGGCCGTTGGGGCGGGCGGTGAGCTGGGCGCCGCCGGTGTTGGTGTTGACCTCGGTGAGGGCGATGCCGATGCGCGGGGAGTCGGCGCCGGCGTACCGGTCGATCTGGGCACGCACCTCGCGCAGTTCGCCGGGCAGCCGGGTCAGGCGGCTCATGGCCGTGTCGGCGCTGGTGTCGGAGCCGCCCGCGTACCAGTGGACGGTCACGAAGTCGATGACGTCGGTGACCTGGGACAGCACCGTGTGGTTCCAGTCGCCCGGATCGCCCTCGCCGGTGATGCCGTCCGGCCAGTTGCCCGGCGCCGTGAGGACCGCGCCGATCTTGACGGTCGGGTCGACGGCCTTCATCGCGGCGGCGTAGGCGCGGACCTGGCGGGCGTACTCCCGCGGGCTCTTGTCGGCGTGATCGTCGTGCTCCCAGCCGCTGCCGTAGTGGCCGTTGCCGTAGATCTCGTTGCCGATCTCCCAGTACTTGGCGCCGTAGTCCTTGGTGACGTTCGCGTACCGGACCCAGCCGGCCGCCTCCTCGGGCGTGCCCGAGCCGTAGTTGGCGATCAGGATCGGCTGCGCCCCGGTGGCGCGGACGGTGCCCATGAAGGCGTCGAAGCCGGTGCCGGGGGCGACGTATCCGCCGGGCGCGGTGTGCGTCTCCCAGTGGTAGATGTCGGCGTACGAGCCGCCCGGATAGCGCATCGCCCCGACGTCGGCCGTCTTCATGAGGGCGGCGACCTCGGGGTCGTTCATGTGCGAGTCCCAGACGGCGGCGTTGACACCACGGGCGGTGTCGGACAACCGGCCGAGCGCCGCCTGCGTGTTGACGTGTACGTCGACGTCCGCGGCGGGCACCTCCTGCGCGGACGCGCCACCGGCGGCGACGAGTGGGGGCAGCAGGGCGAGCGTGGCGGCCAGGGCGGCCGTGGTGCGGGCGAGTCGACGGGGGCGGCCGGTGGGGGCCGGTCTACCGGGTCTGTGGAGCAAGGCCATGGGGGTCCTCCCTCGGGTGTCCGGCGGCACGGGCGGACCGGGCGGCGCCGGGCCGTACGACCGGACGGACGGGCGTGCGGGTGACCGGACGGACGGGCGTGCGGGTGTCGGCGCGGTGCCGGATCTCAGGCCGCCAGGATGGGCGGCCTGTGGGAGCGCTCCCATGATGGGAGGGAGGTGATGCCCTGTCAACCGCACGGGGTGGCGGAGTGTCCCGCCCGGCGCTGGTGACCCCTTCCGTGTCCAACGGGGGCCGGATGGTCGCGGGAGGCGCGGACTTCCCCTGCGGTGATCAAGGGCTCGACAGCTCGTGATCACCTGGGAGTCGTACCTGCATCGGTTCTGTCCCTGTCGATGAACTTCTCGCCCACTTAGGTCACCTGCCCCCGCACCAGGCCGGACAGGATCTCTGAACGACGCTGCGCCGAGCCCCGGCCCGAGCGTCCAAGGTCGGCCGCGTGAAACGTGGCCGCGCGGGGACCATCACGCGGAGGAGCGGGGGTGGTTCGCCTCGCGCCAGGCCCGAGGCGAGATCCCGTATGCCTGCTTGAACATTTTGCTGAAGTGGGTCGCGTCCACGAAGCCCCACCTTCGTCCTATCGCTGCGATGGTCCGCAGCCGGCCGTTCGGGCCGGCCAGCTCTCGCCTGCATTCGGCCAGGCGATGTGTACGGATCCAGTCGCCGAGACTGATGCCCGAGCGGGACAGCACCACGTAGAGGTGCCGTACGGAGATGTCGTTCGCGGCGGCGATCCGTGCCGCCGTCAGATCGGGATCAGCCAGGTGTGCCCGGATGTAATGAGTGATCCGCAGGCTGAGTGTCGCCTCCAACGGTGCTCTGGCCAGGCCGGAGTTGCCGTGCTGGGACGTGAGGGCGGCGCGGAGCAGTTCGATGCTGGGTTCCACGATGGCGTCGGGGTACACACCCTGGTGCAACTCGTCGGTGACGGCCAGTTGAGAGAAGTACGTGAAGGCGAGGCGCGCAACGGGGTTGTCGGATCCCAGCGGGACCGCGGTGATGTCGCGGAGTAACCGGTCGGGGAGCGCGAGTGCCGCGCGGGGGAAACGGATGAAGCGGTAGTCGACTCCCTCGTCGAAGAGGTGCGTGTAGGGAGCGATCGATTCGTAGACGGCGAATTGCCCCGGCCGCAGCAGGCATTCGCGACCGTTCTGCACCATCACGCTGCTGCCCGTCGTCTGAACTCCGAGGGTGACGGCCGGCTCCTCGTCCTCCCGGGCGAGCCGCTCCGTGCGACGGAGGGTGACCGCAGTCGCCTGCGCCGAACAGATCCTGATGGGCCCCGCGCTGCCGAGTCCGATGCGAACGGATATGTCCTCAGCCGCGGGACGGTGGTCGATATCGACCGCCACCATCGATTTCCACACCGCGTTGCGGACCACTTCCTCTCGATCGCGCGGCGGTATGAACGCGGTGTCCAGGACCGGGCTCATGATGCAGACCTTCGTCTGCGTCGGTCGCAGAGCCGGCCTGGCAGTAGCTCGGCCCGTTCCCCCACAAGTCCCCCTCGACATGGATGGTTCCCGACATCAGTCTGGCGGGGTTTCCGCTCACTGCGCAACGGCTTCCACGGGCGCACACAGGGACCTCACCGGATGCGGCGCCACCTGGAGGCGGTGCACTGCAGACCAAGCTCCCTGCACGGATGACAAAGTCCGATGCCCACGATGACTCTGAAGTCCATGGGCGAGGCCAGGGAAAAGGGGCGCTGCGCACCCGCATCACGGGCTTTGTCGAGTTCATCATCTGCCTGCACCACCTATCTCGGACCAAGGATGGAAGAGGCTCACCGTGATCACGGGGCGCAAGAAAGAGGAAATACTTCCGACGTGTTCGGTCTGTCGTTGCCGCCTTTTATTCATGCAATTCCACGCCGGCTGCCCCATCGAGGCAAGGCTCGATGGGGCACATGGTGCGGCGCAAGAAGGCGTGAGGATCAGTCGGGTGTGCAGGCGAGGGCGATGACCTTCTCTCTGATGGCGTCCGCCCGCCGCGTCCGAGTACCCGTGGCCACCGGCGCGAGCTGCCCCGGCGGTGTAGGTGCCCACCTCTCCGGCCGTCTGAGGACGAACTTCACACGCGCGGCGAAGGCGGGCCATCTGCACGGTTGAGGGACTGGCCTTTCCCGCCAACGAAGTGGCAGCAGGGCGGCTGTCGGACGGCGCAACCAGAACGCCCGCCACCCCGACGTTCTGGCCGCCCAACGACGCGAACGTGCCCGAATCCGCAGCGGAGGTAGCCTCCGCTGGGGGTGGCAGACCCCTACCCGCGGGGGCCTGACCACTGAACCCGGTGAACCTTCCCGGTAACAGCACGAGCCGCGGGCCGGAACGTGACGGAGCCCGGGAGCATGTCCAGCTCCCGGGCTCCAGCTTGCCACCCATTTGCGCACACCGGCGGCGTTTAAGAGCCGCGGGTCATATTGAGATCGACGTGTTCTGCCTTTGAACTACAGCGCCACGAAAGAGGCGCCGAGGGGACTTGAACCCCCATCCGTCGATGTTCGCCCACGCTCGGTCGATCCGGTGTTCGGCGGCGAATACGGAGACTGGAGCGAGAATCTGAGTTTCACGGGGCCGCCTCTGCCAGGCTTGGGCCACCCCCGCACGTGGTGCGGGGAGAGGGATTCGAACCCCCAACTGACACCCCTTCATCAGCTTCAACATCAGTTTCAGCTTGCGCTCATCGCGCACCCTCCGCTCGCGACGGAGGGCGTGTGTGGGGCTACCGGAAGAGGTAGCCGAATACCGCGTCGCCGACCCGCTGGTCGGTGACCTCTGTGTTGTTCGCCTCCTCGCGAGCGAACTTGACGGACTGCTGGAGCTTTTCGACGCGGTCGAGGAGCTCGTTGACCCGCCGGGCCGGCAGCGCGCCGGAGAACTTCACCGTGGTCCAGTAGCCGACCGGGACGTCCTCGTAGTACACCTCGACCTGCGCCGGGTGCTTCTCCGTGGCCTCAGCCTTCACGTGGTTGCGCGGAACCTTCTTCGTGCGGATGGTCCGCACCGGGTCCGTCTTCCACGAGTCCGTCGAGGGGTCCAGGTTCCACGACTCCGAGGCGTCGAGCACTGGCAGCTTGCGCACGAACGTGTGCAGGTCGGTGAGTTGCTTCTCCAGGAACAACAGGTACGGGACGGGCACCTGGGGCAGCAGCACCGCACCGTCGACCACCACGTCCGCGACCGCGGACCGGTTCGCCCAGTCCTTCGTCGCGGTCACGTCGAAGAGCCGCGTCAGCGTCCCGGCGGTCGCCCGCAGAGCGTCCTCGGCCTTGATCTGCACCCGCGTGGACTCGGGCGGCAACTGCTCGCCCTCCTCGTCCTTGGGCTGATAAGTCCGGGAGATGCCGGCCAGCAGAGCGGGCTTCTGCACGTCCTGGTGAGCCTGGGTGAGCTCCTGAAGAGCCTTGGACTTGACGCCCTTTTCGACTGCGATGATCTGATTCAACTTCGGCACACAGTGAACCTAGCAACCCCGCGCCGCACGCACATCCGATTAAACGTCTACTCCGTCACTTCCGGCCGAGAGGGCGGGGCGGCGAGTGTGAGCCCGGGTGGGGGTCCGAAGGTCACCAACCATAAGGAGGCCGCCCGGCAGGCGGCCCGTGCGGTGCCTCGAAAGGCGGAGGGCCACGTCTCCTACCGGGCCTACCTCGGTGGTCTGACAACGCGTCGAGGCGCCGTGCCAGCCGTCGCGACACCGGAAACTCAGTCCGGGTTGAGCCAGACACGCAGGGGCCGCCGTCGGGACGAGAGGCCCCTGTCGTCCTCGTGGGCGTCGCTGCGGGGAACTCTGAGTGTGGTGTAGCCGTCGGGACGCCTCTCCGGCTTGGCCGCGTAAGGGTTGAGTGGCCCGTCCACGTCGAGGAACAGCAGCGGTCGGTTCACTCGGAAAGACGTCGTCGCCGAACAGGCGGATCGCCGGCCGACGGACGCACCGGTGATGCCCTCCAAGTCGTCGGTGGCGCGCTCCTCAGTCTCAACCAAGGGCAGCCTGCCGGTTTGCCGCTAACTCAGGGCCTGCCGCGTCCGCGCAAGAAGCAGTCGCCCCGATCACTACGGACCCTGCAGTTCTACTGATCGCTCGATCAGTCGGCCGGCTCGGAATCGTCGGCCGGCGTGGACCGTTCGATCTCGTCGCTGGTCGCGGCCCAGCTGTCCAGCAGGTTGAGGGCGTCCTGCGAGGGTGATGAGGGCTCGGCGGTGTAGGTGAGAAGGAACTGGCTGGGGGCACCGCCCACCGGAAAGGTCTCGAACGGTAGGTCGAGGTCGCCGACGACCGGGTGGTGCAGAAGCTTCACGCCGGTGGTGTGCATCCGGACGTTGTGGGCGGCCCAGCGGTGGCGGAATTCCTCGCTGCGGGTGGACAGTTCGCCGATCAGGTCCGTCAGCCGCCGGTCGTAGAGATCGCGGCCGGCCTCGGCGCGCAGCATGGCGACGGCGTCGCCTGCGACCTGGTCCCAGTCGCGGAAGAACTCGGTCGCGTGCGCGTTGAGGAAGATGAACCGGGCGTTGTTGGGAGGCCGCGCCGGGTCGGCGTAGACCGGGGTGAACAGGGCGCGTCCGAGGTGGTTGGCGGCCAGGATGTCCCCGCGTCCGTTGAGGATGAAGGCGGGTGTGCCGGTCATGGAGTCGAGGACGCGCTGTACCGCGGGCCGGATGCGCTGCTGGGCAGGCCGACGGCGGGGCGGGCGGGTGGTGCCGGCGCCGTGCAGGAGGTCGTTCAGGTGGATTCGTTCGGCTTCGTCGAGCTGCAGAGCTTGCGCGATGCCGTCGATGACGCTCTCGGAGACGCCGGTGGCGTTGCCGCGCTCCAGCCGGGTGTAGTACTCGCTGGAGATGCCCGCGAGGAGGGCGACCTCCTCGCGGCGCAGCCCGGTGACCCGTCGGCGCTCTCCGCCGTACAGGGGCAGTCCTGCCTGCTCGGGGGTGACCCTGGCCCGTCGGGTGCCGAGGAATTCCCGGATCTGCGCGCGGAAATCATCACGAATGTCCCGATCAGGGCCAAAAGGGGCGTTTATTCCTGGCATGTGCTCCACTCTACGAGCGCTTCCTCACGCGTGGGGGTCCCTGTCAGTGACCCCCTCATCAGGGACTCCCACACTCCCGTGACAAGCGGTTTTGTTGGTGGTGCGCCGTCCCACGACGGCGTGAACGGCCCGGATACGGCGGTGCTTGTGCCGCCTGTGTCCAGACCCTTCGCGGCGCCGCCGGCGCCGTGATCACCGGAGTCATAAGGACGATCATGCGTCGATACACGAGGCCGGCCCTCGTAGTCACCACGCTGGGAGCGCTGAGCCTCGCGGCCTTCGGAACAGGAGCCGCGGCCGATACGGCCGACGGCAACACCGGTTCCGGGTCGCCGTCTCGCGCCACGGCGGAATCCGTCTCCTGGAACCACGGCACCGCTCAGGTGAACAAGCGCGTCATGGAGCGCTACACCAGTGAGTATCTGCCCGGTCGCAACCCCGCCCTGGCGAGCGAGTTCGTCAGCCCGGACATCGTCGTGCACTCCGGTGGCCAGACGTGGCAGGGCCGGGACACCTATCTCGGCATCGTCGCGGCCAACCTGCGGGCGTTCCCCGACCTGAAGTGGACGGTGCAGGACATGCGGGCCGAGGGTGACACCGTGGCCGTCCGCTACACCATGACGGGCACCCACGAGGGGCCCTTCGCCGGAGTCGAGGCCACGGGCAGGGCGATCCGCTCGGAGAGCATGGCGTTCTACCGCCTCTCCCACGGCAAGATCGTCGAGGAGCGTGCCCAGCTCGACATGCTCGGCATCCTTCGGCAGATGGGCGCCGTCCCCGCCGCATAGCAGCGCAGCGCGGTACGCGGCCCCGCCACGCCTCCATGGCCGAGCTGCGGATCATGCCCACCGAACAAGGCTGACGCAGTCCGGCCCGTCCGGCCAGCTCGGCCGTTCCTCACCCGGTCGGCCGACGGGAAGGCACGACGTATCACCATCGCACACACCAGATGCCGGATACGGCGCCTGAAAGGAAATCTCTTATGAGCAAGGTCATTCTCGTCACCGGTGCCGGACGCGGGCTGGGCACGGACATCGCCCGCGAGGCCTTGGCCGCCGGTCACCAGGTCGTCGCCACCGGCCGCCGCCCCGAGGAGGTCGAGAAGAGTCTGGGCGGGCCGCAGGTCAACCTGCTGGTCACCAAGCTGGACGTCACGAGCCCGGATGATGCCGAGGGCGCTGCGCTGGCCGCCGTCGACCGCTTCGGCCGCATCGACGTCCTGATCAACAACGCCGGGAACCTGTTCACCGGCTACTTCGAGGAGATCTCGCCCGCGCAGATGCGCCGGCAGTTCGAGACCAACCTCTTCGGCCCGATGAACGTCACCCGCGCCGTCCTGCCGATCATGCGCAGGCAGCGCGCCGGGCACGTCATCACCATCACCTCGACCGCAGGCCTGGTCGGCATGGAGTTCACCTCCGCCTACGCCGCCTCCAAGTTCGCGGAAGAGGGCTGGATGGAGTCCCTGCGCTACGACGTCGAGCCGTACGGCATCCACACCACCATCGTGGAGCCCGGCTACTTCCGCACCGAACTCCTCGTGGACGGCTCCACCAACTGGCCCGAGCTGTCGATCGACGACTACGCCCCGCGCACCGCCCCGCGGATCGAGGGCATGAAGGGCATGAACGGCAAGCAGCCCGGCGACCCCGCCAAGCTCGCCCGCGCCCTGCTCACCATCGCCGACCAGGACAAGCCGTTGCAGCGTTTTGTCGCCGGCACGGATGCAATCGAGGCCGCCGAGGCCAAGGCGAAGGAACTGCTCGCCCAGGCCGAAGCCTCTCGAGAACTGGGCGACAGCCTCGCCCACGACGACACCACCGTCTGAGAGGGACACCATGCCTCTGAAAGGCGAGTACGAGCCGAGCACGGCGCGGTTCGTGGGTGACCAGGTCGAGCTGTACGAAAGCTCCGGCGGTACGCAAGGAACGACGCTGGGTGTCCTGGTGACACGGGAAGAAGACGAGGAACTGGAGGACGTCCCCGTCGTCATCCTGACCACGCTGGGCGCGAAGAGCGGCAAGATCCGCAAGTCCCCGCTCATCCGGGTGGAGCACGACGGCAACTACGCCGTGGTCGCCTCCGCCGGAGGAGCCCCCAAGGACCCGGTCTGGTACCACAACGCGGTGGCAGACCCCCGCGTCGAGCTCCAGGACGGCCCGGCTCGCCAGGACATGCTGGCACGCGAGGTGGCCGGGGACGAGAAGGCCGTGTGGTGGGCCCGAGCCGTCAAGGTGTTCCCGCCCTATGCCGAATACCAGAGGAACACGGACCGAGAGATCCCGGTCTTCGTTCTGGAGCCGGCGGTCAAGGAGCACTGACCCGGCCCAGCCGACTCAGCCCACGGATCCTCACCGCCTGTCACCGGCACACCGGTCGGGCATACGTCAACCCTGCGCCCTGAGCAACACACAACCCACAGTCCCATGCGTGCCGACCGGTGGCGCACCGCATTCATCGCGACCGCCCACCGGGCCTGACGGCCGCCACGACAAGGAGTACCTGATGAAGCACGTATCCCTGGGCGGGCTCGATGTCTCGCGTATCGGCCTGGGAGCCATGACCATGGCCGGCGTCTACACCACGGGCGGAGGGCTCGATGACTCCGAGTCGATCCGCACCATCCACCGGGCCCTGGACCTCGGGGTCACCCACATCGACACCGCCGAGATCTACGGCCCCTTCCACAGCGAGGAACTCGTCGGCAAGGCCATCAAGGGCCGCCGGGACGACGTCGTCGTGGCGACGAAGTTCGGTCTCGTCTCCCACGCCGGTGACGGCCCCGGCGTGATCGACAGCAGCGCCGGCAACGTGAGGGCCGCGGTCGAAGGTTCACTCCTGCGGCTCGGTACCGACCGCATCGACCTCTACTACCAGCACCGCGTCGACCCCAACACACCCATCGAAGAAACGGTCGGTGCGCTGGCCGAGCTGGTCGCCGAGGGCAAGGTGCGCCACATCGGCCTCTCGGAGGCCGGCCCCGACACGATCCGCCGGGCACACGCTGTGCATCCGGTGGCCGCGCTGCAGACCGAATACTCGCTGTGGACCCGCGATGTCGAGGCCGAGATCCTCCCGCTGCTTCGCCGGCTCGGCATCGGGTTCGTTCCCTACTCTCCGCTCGGCCACGGCCTGCTGACCGGCAAGATCCGCACCGTTGACGACTTCGCCGACGACGACTGGCGCAAGACCAACCCGCGGTTCACCGGCGAGAACTTCCAGCGCAACCTGCGCATCGTCGACGAAGTGCGGGCCATCGGCGCCGAGATCGGCGCCACCCCGGCGCAGACCGCGCTGGCGTGGCTGCTGACCCGCGGCGACGACATCGCCCCCATCCCCGGAACTCGCCGGGTCTCGCGCGTCGAGGAGAACACCGCCGCCGACAGCATCGAACTCACCCCCACGCAGCTCGACCGCCTCAACAACCTCACACCCGCCGCGGGCGAACGTCACGACGAGGCCAACATGGCCAGCGTCGACCGCTGATCACTGATCCCTTATCACTGAAAAGGTTTCTCATCATGCCCAAGGTTCTTCTTGTCGTAGGCCACCCCGACCTGTCCCGGTCGAAGGCCAACGCGGCGCTCGTGGACGCCGTCCGCGATCTGGCCCACGTCACCGTGCACGACCTCTATACCACCTACCCCGACTTCCGGATCGACGTCGCCGCAGAGCAGGCGCTGCTGGCCGACCACGATGTGATCGTCTTCCAGCACCCGGTGTTCTGGTACAACACCACCCCGCTGTTCAAGCAGTGGCAGGACAAGGTTTTCACCCTCGGCTGGGCCTTCACCATGGACGGCTCTCCCTCGCAACTGGCCGGCAAGAAGGCCGTCGTCGCCGTCACCACCGGCGTCCCCGGGGAGCACTACACCCCCGAAGGCGCGAACAAGGCCACGATCGAGACCCTCCTCAGCAACTGGCACGCGACCCTGCGGCTGTGCCAGTTCGACGTGCAGCAGCCGATGGTCAAGGTGTACGGCACTGCCTTCGGCCTCTCCGACGAGGACCTGGCCACAGCCGCCAAGCAGTACAACGAACTGCTTGCCTCCTACGCCGCCTGACGCGCTCACCACCGCGTCACCTTGCCCTCAAGGGGACGACGACTCGTTCAACCGGTGCCCGTGCCGCGGCGAGGGCCCGGTTGACGGTCTTCTCGGTGGGGGTGAGTTCCTGCAGGGGCCTGGGTTTGATGCCCGTGGTCAGCCAGGGGCCACGGCCTTGGTAGGCGAGATCCGCCATGAGGGGAACGCCCTGGCGCTCACAGATCCGGATGATCCGGTGGGTGCGGGCGGCGGTCAGGTCATGGGTACGGCCCGGCAGGGCGGGCGAGAGCCACAGCAGTCGGCCGCCAGGGTCCGTGACCACCTGCACGTTCACACCTTGGCGCCCGTGTTTGGGGGAGTGGTCGGCCCGGCCGTCGCCGACCCGGTCGCAGTCGGCGAGGGTGCCGTTGAGCACGACGAAGTCGGGTTCGTGCTCGCACAGCGTCTTCAACAGGCCCGGTGCACGTTCGGCGAGCAGGTCGACGACCGCGCTGGTGCAGGCGTGGGCAGTGGACTCGCTGATCCCGAATCCAGCGGCGATCCTCGCGAGAGTGGCGTGTTCGCGCAGATACACCAGTGCCACCATCGCGCGCTGGGACGGGCGGAGCTTGCGGCGTCGGTCGCCCTCACGAGTGATGATCGGCGTCGGCATGGTGACGCACCCCACGAGGGCATGCGGAAGGTCGAGTGCGGCACGATGGACGACCAACGAGGCCCCCGAGCATCGTGATGGAGACGTCAGACATCTCGATCAACGGCCCGGGGCTCGCTCGCGCTTCACGGCCCATCACCCGATCGGTGGCCAACTCGAAGAAGCTCAGTAAACCTCTTTCATCCTGGGTCTGAGGAGTGAAACAAGCTGGTCAGGTGGGGTGACGTGGCGAAGCCCCTCGTCGTTGGTGTGGTGATCTCACTCAACACGCCGACGGCCGGGGGCTTCGTTGGTTCCGTATCCTTCCACGCTCGACGGCCCGCACGAGCTGGTCGAGCATGTCTCCTGGCTCATCTACACCCGAAGGCGTGAACTTCGCTCGCCGTGGCGGAAGTTGAGCTGCTTCAAGCAAGCCCTGCTCACATTGGCTCACTTGCGGAAGAACGAGACGTTCGCACAGGTCGGCGCCGGGTTCGGGGTGTCGGAGGCGACGGCATGGCGCTACGTCGACGAGACGCTCGAAGTCCTGGCCGCCTGGGCGCCGGGCCTGCACGAGGCCCTGGTGGGCCTGGGCGAGGGGGACTTCGTCATCGTCGACGGGACGCTCATCCCGACCGACCGCATCAAGGCGGACGAGCCGTACTACTCGCAGAAACACAAGCAGCACGGCATGAACGTACAGGTCATCGCAGCCCCGGACGGCACACCACTGTGGTTCTCACGCGCGACACCGGGACGGACCCACGACCTCACCGCGGCCCGCGCCCACGGCATCCTCCAAGCGTGCCTGACCCGGCAGATCCTCGTGCTCGCCGACCGGGCCTACCAGGGTGCCGGCGCCACCGTCCGTACCCCCTACTACCACCACCACGAACAGCCCGAGCACTACCAGCAGTTCAACCGCGACCACGCCCGGCTGCGGGCTCCCGGCGAACGCGCCTTCGCACAGCCGAAGTCCTGGCGACTGTTACGGCGAGCCCGATGTTCAACCCGGCGTATCAGCACCGTCGTACAAGCCATCCACACGCTCTTAACCTCGCGCTTTCATGAGGCGGGCTGTCCGACGGGTGGTCAGGAAAGCAGAAAGTGCTTCTGACCAGCAAGAATGAGGATTGTCGAGGTCCTTGTTCCTGCCACTGTCGGAGGCACTTCCCAGGTGAGTCAACGTAGCGGGTTGTACCCGCGTGTCCGGGTCTCGGGTGGCGTTGCGGGGTGGTTTCCCAGGCCGGCGGGGTGTTGCTGGTGGAGACGGCCCGCAGGTCAGGACTCGACGCCGCGATGTCCGACGCGCTCGCGCCGTGGCGCAAGCCCAGGGCGGTCCACGATCCGGGCAAGATCCTGCTGGATGTCGCACTCGCCGTGGCCCTGGGCGGGGGCTGCCTGGCCGATGTCGCGATGCTTCGGCCGAGCCCGCCGTGTTCGGGCCGGTGGCCTCCGACCCGACCGTCTCCCGCCTGGTCGACACCCTGGCCACCACCGGGCCGCGGGCGCTCGCGGCGATCCGGCGCGTACGGGCCGAAGTCCGCGAGCGGGTCTGGCGGTTGGCCGGCACCGCGGCGCCCCGACGCGGGCGACGAGGTGATCGTGGACATCGACGGCGTGCTGGTCCTGGCGCACTCCGAGAAGGAGCACGCCACCAAGACCTGGAAGAAGACCTTCGGTCACCACCCGCTGTTCGCGTTCGTCGACCACGGCCGAGAGGGCTCCGGGGAACCGGTCGCCGGCCTGCTGCGGCCGGGGAACGCGGGCAGCAACACCGCCGCCGACCACGTCGAGGCCGCCCGCCTGGCGCTGGACCAGCTTCCGAGGAAGTACCGGCGCGGACGGCGCACGCTGATCCGCACCGACTCCGGCGGGGGCACCCACAAGTTCCTCACCTGGATCACCGCACGCGGCCGATGGCTGTCCTACTCGGTCGGGATGACCATCACCGACGCGATTCACTAGGCCGTGCTCCTGATCCCGGCCTCGACCTGGACCCCCGCCATCGAACCGGACGGCGAGGTCCGCGACGGCGCCTGGGTTGCCGAACTCTCCGGTGACGTCCTGGAGGGCTGGCCGAAGGGGATGCGGCTGATCGTCCGCAAGGAACGGCCGCACCCCGGCGCCCAGTTGCGCTTCACGGACGCCGACGGGATGCGGCTGACCTGCTTGGCCACCAACACCACCGGCACCCCGATCGCCCAGTTGGAGCTGCGGCACCGCCGGCGCGCCCGGGCGGAGGACCGCATCCGCGCCGCCCGCGGCACCGGCCTGCGCAACCTCCCCCTGCACCAGGCCGCGCAGAACCAGGTCTGGCTGGAGATCGTCCAGCTCGCGCTCGACCTGCTGGCCTGGATGCCCATGCTGGCCCTCACCGGGCTGGCCCGCCGCTGGGAGCCCAAAGCGCCTGCGGCTGCGGTTGCTCTCCGCGGCCGCCCAGCTCGTCACCACCGGACGCCGCCGCTACCTCCGGCTCGCCCTCCACTGGCCCTGACCGACGTGATCACGGCCGCGTTCGACCGCCTGCAAGCCCTGCCGAACCCCGGCTGACCAGCAGCGACGGCCTGTCCCGACGAGTAAGCTTCACTCCCGGAGCCGTGGAACCCGGCGCACACCCGACGCGAAGCCGGGCCACCAGCCTGCCCACATCACCCGCACAAGCCGAAACGGCCCGCCGGAACCGACGGACCGCCACGAAAGATCGAGGCTAACGCCCGAATCCCGTCACCGGACCGCGATGCCGCGGCTCAGCGTTTGCGAACACAGCGGCTCTGCGATACCACAGTGAGTAGGCCCCCCGTAGATCTGTGCACCGACAGCAACGATGCAGCAGAACCGTGCCGACGGTGAACCGCGGAGCATGCCACTGCTGAGCCCGAGTCGCGGGCGCCTATCGGGTAGGCGATTCCATCCCGTAATCCGGTGGGAAACCGGTGAGGACCAAGCGTGGGATCGCCTCGCCTGCCGGACGAAGGGCCGCATCCTGACACGCTCCGATGATCCGGTGAATGTGAGGAGCCATGGTCACGACCACCACGGCACCCGAACGCAACACTCTACAGAGAGCCGCCGGAGCGCCGGCGACGCCGTTACAGGTGAACATCTCGCAGGTGCTCAGCCACGATCTGGTCACCGCGGACACGATCCCGGTCGACACCACCAGCGCATCTCCGGTGGGGGTCTTCGTCAATCCCATAGGCAGTGGCGTACTGGGCAACAACCGGACCGAGGCACTGGCCGTCGTCGCCGTCCAGGACTCGCAGACACCGCAGTTCGCGCACATCGCCGGCGACCCTTCGACGGACACCGGCTGGACGATGCGGACACCGTTCGGCGGGCTCGAAGCGGCCGAGGTCGCCGCCGGGGTCGCCTACCCGGACAGCCCGCAGGCCGCGGTCTTCGGATTTCTCTCCGACGGCGCCACGCTCCACACCAGCCGACTGCAGTCGGACGGCCTCACCTGGAGCGATCCGCAACCGGTCGGCGGTTCGTCGGTGTCCAACCTGCACACCGCCTACACGCCTGCTGGCCGTCTCGTGCTGTACGGGGCAGACCCGGACGGCAACCTGGCCACCTGCTACCAGCCCACGCCCGGCGGCACGTTCACCACGACCGTGTGCACCCTTCCCAGCAGCCTGGCCGGGGACTTCCAGCTCGTCCTGAGCGACGAGTCCAGCTGGACCCTGGTCGCCGACCTCGGTGGCGAACCCATGCTGGTGGTCGGCGTGCTGGGAGACCCCGAGGCCCGCCAGTCCTCGCTGCCGGAGTACCAGGGCACGCTGAAGCAGGTCGTGGTCGGCTTCTGGAGCGCCGCGGTCAACACCGCCGTCTTCGCCCTCGTCGACACCGACGACACCCTGAACCTGTGGGCCCAGTCCCCGTCCGTCACCGTGGTGCAGCCGCTCGCCGGACCCGCCCTGTCCACCGCCTCGGCCGTCGGGCACGTCTCCACCGACGGCACGCTGCACATCTACGTGCAGGACACCTCGCTCAACCTCTGGGTACTCCACCAGGACCCGGAGGTACCGTGGAACGACGACGGCACGCCCAACTGGTCGCCGCCCATCCCCTTGGACAACGGGATAGCCGGCGTGGCCAGTTCGGGCAGTCCCGCCGACGCACCGAGCCTGTTCGCCATCGACGCGGCCGTCGGGTCGCTGCGGCTGCACATGCAGGATCCGCAGACCCAGATGTGGCGCAGCGGCACGGTGCTGACCTCGTCCCCGAACGCCTACGAGGTCACCCGCTACCGCACCGAGGTCACCGTCATGGACGCCAACGGCGCGCCGGTGCCGCAGTACCCGGTGACCCTCGCGGCGGCGCAGGGCAGTTCGGCGTGCGAGCTGTCCTGTGGGGGCGTCACCGTGACCGTGGGCAGTGACCCGGTGGACCTGACCACCGACGCACTGGGCAAGGTCACCCTCGCCATGCTCACCACGGCAGGACTGGCCGCCCCCAGGTTGTCGCTGGCCGCCGAGGGACTCGCCGAGGCGGCCGTCGTGCAGCCCGGCTCGGGAGTGCTGACCTATCTGTCCGGGCAGGGCACGCTCAATCCGACGAATCCCGGCGGGCCGCTCCCGCAGTTCGACGCCGACGGGGCCACGCTGGCGGCGGCGCAGGTCGACGGTGCGCAACTGGCGCCGGGCGCCACTGGCAGCACAGCCGGGGCCGCGGCGGCGGCCATCCGGAACACCGCCATGAGCGGTCTGGGCACCACGCCCTCCGGGGTGGCGGGATACCGGCTGCAGACCACAAGCCCGGGCGGCGGGGACGCGGGGCCCCGATTCACCATGCTGCACACCCCGGAGGAACTCGCCCGGGCACTGGCCGAGGAGGGCGGCAGGCCAGGCAGTTTCTGGAACGACATCGAACGGTGGACCGGAGACGTCTGGGAGGGCATCAAGAACGGCCTGATCAAGATCGCCGACGTCGTGGTGAGCGCCATCGACCAGGTCGCCCGGTTCACCCTGCAGATAGGCGAAGAGATCGCCGCGGGCATCACCCTGGCGGTGGCCGGGCTGGAACAGGCCGCGCACTTCATATCCGGCGTGTTCGCCTGGGTGGAGGCCGAGATCGACAAGGTGGTCAAGTGGCTCCGGGCACTGTTCGACTTCGGTGCCATCTGGCGCAGCAAGCTGGCGATCGAGAGCGCCATGAGTCAGATACCGTCCCTGGTGAAGCAGTTCACGGCGCACTACCAGAGCGCCGCCGACACATGGTTCGCCGAACAGAAGGAGGCGGTCGCGCAGGCGTTCGGCGCCGCCAAGGGCGCCGCGGGCCAGACGCCGTACGGCCAACTCCCTGCCTACCAGCAGCCGCCCCCGAGCACCACCACCGTCGTCGCGGGCGGAGCCACACCGGCCGACTTCTCCCAGAACGTCCATCACAACTGGCTCCAGGACAAGGTCGGGGCCCAGGCCCCTGATGACCCCGGCGTGGCCGCCTATCAGCCCGCGCAGGGCCCGTGGCAAGCCTTCGCAACGCAACTGTCGGACGCTCAGGGTGACTTCACCGGCGCGATGGCGGACCTCGCTGGCGCGCTGGAGACCCTGATCGAGCATCCGGAGCAGTTCGCCGGCCAAGGGATCGGCGACCTGCTGGCCGCGGTCGAGGGACTCGCCTTCACCGGGCTGGACCTCGCCGACGCGACGGCGGACGCATTCGCCGGCCTCTGCGACGCCGCGATGGACGGGCTGAGCGATTTGCTCTCCCAGGAGCTGCGCTGGGGCCCGCTCAACACGCTGTGGCAGTGGATGGCCAAGGCCGCCGGGTACCCCGAGGACGGGCAGCTGACCGTCGGGGCGCTGACCGCGCTGCTCGCGGCGTTCCCCACGACCGTGCTGTACAAGCTGATCGAGGGCGTGGACACCGAACCCTTCCCGAGCGGCACCTTCTCCCCGGACGGCATCCTCGCCGGCACCGTGCCCCAGAGCTACCAGATCGCCGGGGGAATCCTCCAGGCCCTCTTCTTCCTCCCGTCCCTGGTGGCCGATCTGCTGGGACCCGACACCCCCTGGTGGCTCGGCCTGATCAGGATGACCTGGGCCGGCGCGATCTGGGCACTGTTCAACGGGCTGCCGTTCACCCAGATGTTGGAAGGCGGGGCGATCGCACTCGTCGCGCTGGTCCTCGTCATGCGGGCGGTGCCCATGGCCACGATCCAGCTGCTCCAGAAAGAGGTCGGGCCCAACGCCAGGGACATCGGTGCGGTCGTGATGACCCTGGTCGGCCTCGGGCGGCTGTGCGTCGGCGCGTACCAGATCCTCGAGGACGACCTCGACAGCGAGCAGATCGCCATCGTGGACCTCCTGCCGTTGCCCGGCATCTTCTCGTTCCTGAATTTCAGCGCCATTCGCAACAGTGCGATCGGACCGTACTGCGTGACCGCGAAATGCCTCATCGACTACGTGGGATACGTGGGCGGCGGATCACTAGAGCTCCTGGAAGCGACGGGACCATGACTCAGACGGCGAAGCGGAAAGCTGCACGGCCGCGGCAACCCGGCCCGCGGGGCGACGGCGGGCAACCCGATCTGCTGGGCTGGGACGCGGTGTGCGCCATGAACGCGGTGCAGATCTCGGCCGTGTTCCGTCAGCAGTACCTCGCGGAGGGGCCGACGAGCCCCGTACGCCCGATCCGGGTGGCGTTCCCCGACGGCGACGACCTCATGGTCGTCGACACCGTCCTTGGGCCGCCGGACTTCTCCTTCTCCGACGACGGCGACGAGCCGCAGTGCGAGTTGTCGATGTTCCTGGTGACGGGCAGGGTCCTGCGCGTCGACCCCGCCGCAGGAGTGGTGCGCAACGTCCTGCCGCTCGAACCGAGATCCTCGTGGCTGAACGGCCCCGTCACGCTCACCGGCATGCAGGGCACCGTCGACGACTCGCTCGGCCGAGTGGGGATCGACCTCGGCGCGGCCGCCTTCCAGCCCGTCATCGGTGGGATCGATCCCGAATCCGAAGTGCTCACCGAGATGAGTACCGCCCTGCAGACCTACTTCAGGACCCAGAGCACCAGCTACCCCCTCGGCGAGATCCAGAAGGGCCCGGACGGGCTGTCCGGCTGCCTGGCACCGTCCGAGTTCGACTTCGTCGTCCAGCAGAACCCCGACCTGCCCGGCGACGGCGCCGTCCTGCTGCTCATCAGGACCACTGGCAGCGGCGGAACCGTCGGCCCCCTGTCCACCTACCCCCTTCCCGAGGGCGACACCGCTGCGCTACTGGTGTCCGGAGACCTCCTGTTCACCTCGTTGATCGCCCCCACCCTCACCCAGGAATTCAAGAACATCGGCACGACGTTCACCGCCGAGCAGCAGAGCGACGGCAGCTACCGGATCAACGGCTCGGGAGGCACCCTGGACCTGGGCGGCTTCCCGAATCCCTGGCCCGGCCAGCCCGACATCCCCTACACATCGAACGACAGCGCCGACTACGACGACGTCACCCTTCAGCCGGCAACCTTCACCCTGGTCAGCGACGGCACCGATCTCGTGTCGACCTTCACCTGCTCGTTCGAGCAGTACTTCTCCATGGCCCTGAACCCCCCGGCCCCGCCGAACGGGGACCCGGCCGAAGAGGTCGGCAAGATCGTGCCCGGATTCTCGGTCAACCACTGCAACCTCGACGGGACGGTCACGACGTCATACACAGCGAATGCCGACCCCACCACCGGCATCGTGAGCTTCGTCGGGCAGACCAAGTGCACGCTGACGCCGGACAACACGGGAAGCGGGTGGAGCAGCTTCTGGAGCGGCACCACGGACTTCCTGCCCGACGACATCCAGAGTTCCCTGGGGTCGGCCCTGCAGTCCGTCCTCCAGCAGGTGACCCTGCCCGACGTCGGCACCTTCGCCCTGCAGAACCTGCTCTTCCCCTCCGAGCAGGCCCTGCAGCTCACGGCCGTGGCCGTCCCCGGTGACCTGACCCTGACCGGCCAGGTGGAGTCCGTCCTCACCGTCAGCCCGCCCACCGTCACCCTCACCCCGACCGGGCAGCAGCAGTTCGGCGCCACCGTCGCCGGATCGACCACTGCGGTCGACTGGGAGGTCCAGCCACCGCTCGGCGCGATCGACCCGACCGGCTTGTACCAGGCACCCGACAGCGTGCAGCAGCCCGGCGTGGTGATCGTGACCGCGATCGACCAGGCGGACGGCTCTCGGGTGGGGCGCGCCATGGTGCTGCTGGCCCCGGCGCCGCCCTCATCAGACCGGATCGTCACGCCGACGGCGCTGACCCTCACCGCCGGACAGGGCTACGACTTCGTGGTCGTGGACTCCGACGGCAATCCGGTGGATGGCGCGGTCTGCACGCTCTCCCCGTCGGGCGTGGGCACCCTGGAGCAGGGCTGGGGCACCGGCCGGTGGATCTACACCGCGCCGGATTCCGTGACGCAGTCCCAGACGGTGACCATCAGCACCGGCCCGTCCGGCGTGGCGGCGACCGTGCAGCTCGCCACCACGACGACCGTCACGGTCACGGCGTCAAGTACGACGGTGAGCGCCGGCGACACCGTGACCCTCACCGCGGCCTCCGACGATCTCGACCGCTTCACCTGGTGCGTCTACCCCACCGGCATGGGCACGGTCGCCTTCAGCGAAGGCACCACCACGGCCGTCTACACCGCACCGGCGACCGTCCAGGACGACCAGTCGGTCACCCTCCTGGCCTGGGGATCGGACAACGCGGTCGGCTGCGGTTGGTGCAGACTGACCCTAACCTCCAGCTGAGTCCGGCGCCGGCTGCAAAGTGTTCAGCCGCCCAGGGCTGCTGGCTGCGACGGGCTAGCCTCGCGCTTTCACGAAAGCGGGCTGTCCGGCAGGGTGATCGACAAAGCAAAAAGTGCCTCTGACCTGCGAGAATGAGGACTGTCTAGCCCTTCTTCTCGCGCCCGTCGGAGGCACTTTCCAGGTGAGCAAGCGTATCGGGTCGTACCCGCGTGTGCGGGTGTCGGGTGGCGGCAGCGGGGTGGTCTCCCAGGCCGGCGGGGTCCTGCTGGTGGAAACAGCGCGCCGCACGGGCCTGGCCGCCGGGCTGTCGGCGGCGCTCGCGCCGTGGCGCAAGCCCAGCGCGGTGCACGACCCGGGCAAGATCCTGCTGGACCTCGCGCTCGCCGTGGCGCTGGGCGGTGACTGCCTGGCGGACATCGGCCTGCTGCGATCGGAGCCCGGCGTGTTCGGACCGGTGGCCTCGGATCCGACGGTCTCCCGACTGGTCGACGCTCTTGCCGCAGCCGGCCCCCAGGGCACTGCGGCGATCCGGCGGGCACGGGCCGAAGTCCGCGAGCGGGTCTGGCGGTTGGCCGGCCAGGACGCACCGGACGCGGACGGCCACGTGGTCGTGGACATCGACGGCGTCCTGGTCCTGGCCCACTCCGAGAAGCAGGGCGCCGCCGCGACCTGGAAGCGGACGTTCGGCCACCATCCGCTGTTCGCTTTCGTCGACCACGGCCGTGAAGGGTCCGGAGAGCCGGTCGTCGGCCTGCTGCGACCGGGAAGCGCGGGCAGCAACACCGCCGCCGACCACATCGCCGCCGCCCGGCTGGCACTGGCCCAGCTGCCGAAGAAGCACCGGCGCGGTCGGCGGACCCTCATCCGCACCGACTCCGGCGGCGGCACCCATGATTTCCTCAACTGGCCGACAGCGCGCGGCCGGTGGCTGTCCTATTCGATCGGGATGACCATCACGGAGGCAATCCACCAGGCCGTGCTGCTGGTGCCGGCCTCGGCTTGGACGCCCGCCGTCGAACCGGACGGCCAGGTCCGCGACGGCGCCTGGGTCGCCGAGTTCGGCGGCGACGTCCTCAAGGGCTGGCCGAGAGGTATGCGGCTGATCGTGCGCAAAGAACGCCCGCACCCCGGAGCGCAGTTGCGCTTCACCGACGTCGACGGGATGCGGCTGACCTGCTTCGCCACCAGCACCACCACCGTCCCGATCGCCGCCCTGGAGCTGCGGCACCGCCAGCGCGCCCGCGCCGAGGACCGCATCCGCGCCGCCCGCGACACCGGCCTGCGCACGAGGGAGGATCGTGCAAGACGAAGCGAGGATAGTTCTACTATTCCCGCAGGTCAGAGCGATTCAGTGGGATTGCTGGTTCTTCCGCGGGGCAGGGAAATGCCTGTCCTTCCGCGGATCCCACTACATCCCAAGGATCACCGCATGAAGACAGTTCTGATCACTGGTGCCTCATCCGGATACGGACGGGAGACCGCCCTGTACTTCCACTCGCAGGGGTGGAACGTCATCGCCACGATGCGCACAGCGAGTGCGGGCGTCCTGCCCGAGTCGGACCGGCTCCGCGTCGTCGAGCTCGACGTGACCAAGCCCCAGACCATCACCGCCGCGTTCGAGGCGGCCGGGCCCATCGACGTCCTGGTCGACAACGCGGGCGTCTCATCGATCAGCGTGTTCGAGGGCACCCCCATGGCCCGAGTGCGGGAAGTCTTCGAAACCAACACGTTCGGCGTGATGGCGACGACGCAGGCGTGCTGCCCCAGTTCCGCGAGCGCGGCTCCGGCGTGGTGGTCAACGTGACCTCCAGCGTGGTGCTGGACCACATGCTGCTCTCGGCCGTCTACAAGGCAAGCAAGATGGCCATCGAGGGGTCGGGCCGGCCGGGGGCGAAACATCGATTTCAGGTCTGTCGTGCCACTCGACCCGCATGTGACGTTCCGTTGTCAAGGCGACACTGTGGGTGTCACTGCTCCTCGATGGAAGGTAGCCAGAAATGCCCGAGCGGAAGCAGATCCGCGGGAACCTCATAGCGATCGCTGCTGGGTCCCGGACGAACGTGTGGGGCGTCAACGCCGCCGGCAACATCTACAAGTTCTCCGGCTACGACGACCTCGCCTCCAGCCCGTGGATCCAGATCCCCGGCAGCCTCTCCGACATGGGGCCGGCGCCGACGGCACCGTCTGGGGCGTCAACGCGGCGGGGAACATCTACCGCTACGCCGGCGACCAGGAGGAGAGCGCCGACCAGTGGGTCCAGATCCCCGGCAACCTGACCCGCATCGCGGTCGGGTCGCGCACGAACGTGTGGGGCGTCAACGCCTCGGGGGACATCTACAAGTTCGCCGGCTTCGACTTCCTCACCCCGAGCCCCTGGGTCAAGATCCCGGGCAGCCTCTCCGACATCGGGGCAGCGGCCGACGGCACCGTCTGGGGCGTCAACGCAGCGGGCAAGATCTACCGTTACGCCGGCGACCAGAACGACAAGAACCACTGGTCCGAGATCTCCGGCAACCTGACCCGCATCGCAGCCGGATCACGGACGAACGTGTGGGGCGTCAACTCGGGAGGCAGTATCTTCAGCTTCTCCGGCTACGACGAGCGCACCTCCAGCCCCTGGAACCAGATCACCGGCAGTCTCACCGACATCGGGGCAGCGGCCGACGGCACCGTCTGGGGTGTCAACGTGGCCGGCAACATCTACCGCTACACCGGCGACCGACAGGACTGACCGAGTCGGCAACGTGACGTGGGGCCCCCGACTGCTGTGCAGGCGAGGGCCCCACGGTTTTCCTCCCATCAGGCCCAGTCGTGTCCTCAGCGGCAGACCGTGCGGGTGCCATCAGCGCCAGGGCGTCGACGAACGACGCAGACCAGCGGCCTTCCAGGACGAACCTCCCGGAAGGCCGCCTGTGCTAGTGATCGTCTTCGCATGGGTGTGTCCCCACTGCAGGGAACCGCGAGTGACGTCGACCACAATCTCCCCGTGATTGAGGGCGTACGGGGTTGTTGCCATCTCCTGATCGGCCTTGATGATTGCGAGCGCGGACCCAGCGACCGATCAACCTCAGTGCGATTCTTGCAACCGACTTACGCCACCGTGAATCGGTGGCTAGTCTGTATTCATGTCTGTTACCACCATGACTCTGCGCATCCCCGATGAGCTGGCTCCCTCGATCAAGGCGGCTGCCTTGGAGGCTGGCCTGAGCGTGAACGCCTACGTGGTGCGCGCGGCCCGTCGTGCCGCGACTCTCGACGCCGCGCAGCAGCTCGCCGCGCTCGGCCTCGGTGACGACCTGGCGGGCGAGGGCGACGCCCTGTGAGGCGGGGTGAGATCTGGACTCTGTCCGATGGCCGCAGCGTCCTGGTCGTCTCCCTGACCGGCCTGGAGGAGGCTCATGGGGCGGTGCTCGCGATCGTGCTGCATCCCTCCGGCCGCTATCCCGACACCGCCATGTCCGTCGTGATCGGCGACCCGCTCGCGTGCACCGCGGTCGCCGTCAACCTTCAGCAGCTCAGGGCCGCCCGCTTCGACGGCGGGAAACTCCTCGGCGAGGTCGACCCCGCGGCGATGGCCCGCGTGGACCAGGCGCTGCGCGCCGTCCTCGACCTGTAGCCCGCAGGCAGACGGGGCGCCGAAGTGAAGTGACCTTTGGCAGGCTCGAGTGACCGAGTTAGCCGTTCAAGGGCATCGACCTGCTGAGTGCGGATAGCAGCCAGCTCGGCTGATGACGTCATCACAGGCCCTCGAGCCTGTTCCGGAATCCGCGGCGGATTAATGGCCTTGTGTCGCAAATCGAGCGCCCGGTTTAGGTGAGGCTCACGAAGATCGGCCGGCACGGTGGCGTTCACGAGGGCAATGACGAAGCTGGAACCAGGGATCCTGCCGCTGAGATACACACTGATCTGCGAACTTGGCATGTTCACCAGCGGCTCCAAGGCCTTGAGCGTCATGCCGCTGCGCTCGACCTGCTCCCGCAGGAACACGGTCAACTTTTCCGCGTACCGATTTGGGCGCCACGACCGGCCTCCACGGTCGGCCGCCCTTCTTTTGAGGTGGCGCCAAGAAACTCATCCTCCGCTGATTCATCCGGCGTCCCGGACAACCTTCCTGCCATCCTGAACTTACCTGCGATGTTCGGTTGGGGAGGTCCGGACAACCCAACTGCCCTGCACTGTTGCCCCCAGTGGTCGCCAGTCGGAGCGGCCTGACGCAAGGCGTTCCTACGCATGAGGCAGTCTCACTTGCCGCTGACACCCTCTCGATCGTTGGCCTTCTGCTCACCCTGAAGCTGGAGGGCATCCGCGCACGGCGTGAGAGGCGCGCCAAGAAGAAGCAGTCAGATGGCGACGCGGTGACCTGAACATAGTCATCGCGCACTGGCAGATGACCGAGCGCGCCCAACAGCGGTGAAACATGCGCCGCTCGCACGACGCTCAGAACGTCTGCGCCCCGCCATCGTCCACCGCGCCGCATGGCTCGCGGGCCCTTCAAGCCAGGCCGCGGCGACAGTCACCGTCCGCGCGGACCCGTTGATCGTTGTCCATGCCGAGGGTGTCGTACGGTCCGTCCCCGAGTGGGTCTTGTTGTCAGTGCTACCTGGCATGGTGTGGATCATGTTTGACGGACTTCATGGCATCGACTGGGCTTCGATGGAGCACGCGTACGGTTCGGCCGAGGAGGTGCCGGCGCTGCTGTGGGCGCTGCGTTCCCCGGACACCGAGGAACGCCACACGGCCCTCGACCGCTTCTACGGCGCGGTTCACCACCAGGGCAGCGTGTACCCGGCGACGGCGGCCAGCGTGCCCTTCCTGTTCGAGTTGGCCGCCGACGGCGCCACGCCTGAGCGGGCCGCTGTCGTCGCGCTGCTGGTCAGCATTGGCCGGGAGGCCTTGGAGGTGGGCTTCGAGGACGACGGCACCGAGATCGAGTACTACCCGCCGATGGGCTGCGCGCAGGCCGTCGCCTTTCTGCGCGAGCGGGGTGGGCAGTTCGCCGAACTCGCCTTCGATCCCGACCTGGACGTGCGCCTGGCCGCGATTCCCGGGCTCGGGCTCTTCCTCGATGACGCCTGCCGAGCCGCCGCGGTGCTGCGCGAGCGGCTGGCCGCCGAGGAAGGTATCGCGGCGCGGCTGCGGATCGTGGAGGCGGCGGCCACCCTGGCACTGCGCCTCCCGGCGGCCACGCAACCGGTGACGGGCTGGCTCGCCGGGCTCGCCGCCGACCAGGCTCAGGGCCCGGCGATCCGGCTCGCGGCCCTGGTCCAGCGGGCCCGCTGCGTCCCGGAGATCGGCGAGGATGCCGTGCCGGCTGCCGTCGGCCTGCTGCGCCAGAGTGCCCGCACCCTACCCGTGCGGCCCGTCGCACCGGCCCCCAGCCGCCCGGCGGCACCCACGGACACAGTTGCGCCCCAGACCGTCGCCGCCTTCGAAGAACTCGACCGGCATACGCGCGTGCACGCACCGACCACGGCCCTGCTGCGGACGTTCCACGAAGTCCTGGGCGCCCGGGTGCCCGAGCGCACTGCGCTGCTGGCCGAGCAGCTGAGCAGCCCCGACCCCGGCTCGCGCCTGGACGCGGTCCGGATGAGCGGGGAACTGATACGCACCTGGCGCGGGGACCACACCCGGCTCCTCCTGCTGCTCGCCGACCAGCTCACCACAGCCGACCAGGAGGTTGCCGCCGAGACCGCAGCTGTTCTGGAGTCCTGCCACCCGATCGCCGCCCCGGCCCGGGAGGCACTCGCCGCGCACATCGACGCCCAACGAGCGGCGCACGGCCCCCACGTATGGGCGGCCCCCGAGGCGCTGCTGTGCAGAAGCCACCAGGAGGCCGTGAAGGCCTTGGCGCGCCTCGGCGACGTACGCGCGCTGCCGAGTCTGCTGGCCGCGCTGGACGACGACGTCGACGCCTGGCGTGCGATCCAGGTCGCAGGGCATCTGCCGCAGGCGGCCGACCAGTTGGTGCCCCGGCTCTGCGACCATTTGCGCCGCATTGATCTCTCCCAGCAGTGGAACGAGATGAGCGCCAACGCGATTCTTGCCGCCCTGACTGCGCTCGGTGACCCGGCCGCGGTTCCCGTGGTGGTGGCTACGCTCGGCGCCGCGGTGCGTCATGAACAGCACAGCGTCACGCGATCAGCCCTGAAGGCACTGGGTGCGTTCGGCCCGGCGGCAACCGGCGCAAGGGACACGATCCGGTCGCTGACCACCGCCATCGACGCGCACGTCCGTCCTGCCGCTGTAGCCGCGCTGTGGGCCGTCGACGGCGACCTGGCCGAGGTCCTACCCCTCCTCCTCCACCTCCTCGACGACCGCATCACCTTCCGGATCAGTGATGCGGCTGATCTGCTCGGCGAGATCGGCCCGCCCGCCTCCATCGCACTGCCGCGACTGCGTAACCTCCTGACGCACGCATACGAATGGGTCCGGGTGCACTGCGCAGCCGCGCTCTGGGAGGTCGGCGGCGAGGCCGAGGCACCGGCCGTCCTGAACGCCCAGCTGCAGGCCATGGCCGAGAACTCGGCGACGGCCAATCACGTTGTGGCCTGTCTGGACCGCATGGGTCCACTCGCGGCACCGGCCCTGCCCCTGCTCCGCGAGCAACTGGCCCAGCCCCGACGCGGCGGCAGGTTCCAGAGCATCGACCACGACGAGGAAGTCCAGCGGGTCTGCCGTACCCTCATCGCACGGCTCGATCCTCCAGCCCCGAGGGCCCCTGCCCCGCGAACGGCTTGAGGCTGCGCGACCCCTCCGGCATCGACCGGTATCCCGTCCACGAGAGATGCAGCCACACTCCCGGATTCCCGGCCGCCGACCGGACCAGCGGGGGCCCTGCGCGACTGTCTGGGCCTGTCGGCATCGAGGTCCGTTCTTTCCCCGGAACGTCCGCCTTCAACGGCGGGCTGAACGTGGCTTGCCTCCCATCACCTGACGGCTCCACGAATGTGTTCAGCACGTCACGTGCGCGCTGTCGAGCCGTCGGTGCACCATCCACAGCGTGGTCAGCAGTTCCAGCAACTCCTCGTTGGCGACCGTGCAGTGAAGCCGCGGTTCATGCGCGGCCGGGTTGCGGTACATGCTGAACAAGCCCTTGACCGGGTTCGCCAGCCCCTTGTGCTCATCCAGCTCGGGCCCCCGTGGGGTGGCACGGCGAAGCGTTCTCGGCGACGGGAAGGCCGAGGGAGCGGCCGGACTTGCTGACGGACGTCGGCTACGGAGTTTCCCTACGGAAGAGGGACAGCAGGGTTTGTGCCGGCAGGGCCACCGGGTCGAAGAACTGCGTGGCCAGAGCGGGCGGCACCGCCGCTCCCTGCATGCGGACCTCGTGGCAGGTGAAGCAGAACGCTGCCTCGAACAGCGCCAGATCGAGAGAGTCGTCGTAGGCCCGGACGCTCCAGCCCGGCGAGAAGCCGCAGCGGTGCTGTTCACTGCCGGGCAGGCTCTCGATCAAGGCCAGGGCGGCGTCGGCCTCGCTCCCGGCCCAGTGGGCAACCGCCGTGCCGGGGTACGGGACGTCCCGCCTGGTGGGAAGGGCGGAGATCCGTACAACCTCGATCAGCACGGTGGCGGTGACGGCTTCGGCGGGCAGTTGCATGAGCGCAGTCTGCCGGTCAGGTGCGGAGGCGGGTAAGGGGAACAGACGCCTTGGGCGCGGTGGAGTCGACGTTCAGGTCCCAGCCGATCGCGCCCTTCGCATCGGCCAGGGACTGGAGCGGGATGAGGATCCGGTGCCAGGTGCCATCCCGCTGCCACCGGCGGAAACAAGTCGTGGATCCGGGCCCAGAGCCCGTACTCGACGGGTACGTCATGTCACGGAACACCGGTCCGGACCGGGAACCGTATGCCGTCAGTCAGCTGCCGCCGCGGCTGGACATGCGCGCCCAGCCTTTGCTCCGGAGGCAAGAACGGTTCCAGGCCTACGTCTTTGGTGCCGGTCCACCCGGGCCCGAAGTCCGATCCGCCGCGCCCCGGACAACGGTTAGCGTCCCACCATGCGCTTAGGACTACTTGGCACCGGCAACGTTGCCCGAGCACTGGCCCACGGCTGGAGTGCCGCAGGACACGACGTGCTCCTCGGTTCCCGTCAGCCCAAGGAACGAACAGACCTCGGTTTCCCAGTGGGGAGCCTGAATGAAACAGCCGTCCACGCCGAGGTACTCGTCAACGCCACCCCGGGGAATGTCTCTGTAGGACTGCTGCACTCCGTCGGGGCGCCGGCGCTGGCCGGCATCCTGCTGATCGATGTCGGGGTCGGCCTCTCCGACGACTTCACCGAACTCTCGCATCCCAACAGCAGCCTCGGCGAACAGATTCAGGAAGCCTTCCCCCTGACCCCCGTCGTCAAGACTCTGTGCACCATGGACTCCACCGTGATGATCGCCCCGGACGGTCTGGACGGCCCGAGCACCGTCTTCCTCTCCGGCAACGATGCCGAAGCCAAACGGACCACCAGCCGACTGCTCACCGACCTCGGCTGGCCCTCGTCGTCCCAGCTGGACATGGGCGACATCACCACCGCACGCGGCCAGGAGCACTTCGCCTTGCTCTTCATGGGCATCGCGAGTGGTCTGGGGGCCCACACGTTCAACATCAACGTGGTCACCCGCCCCTCTGCCTAGAGCGCGGCGTCCATAGTCACCGGAAAGTCGTCTTGTGTCTTCGCGGCTACCCCCTTGGGGTCCGCAGCTCCTGCTTGTACACGATCTTCGTGGTGGCCGGCTGGGGGAGGATCGTCGGTCCATGGATCTGTGCTCCTCTCCCGCCCCCGCCGATGCACCCTCATAGTCGAGACTGCCGGGCGCGCCCGGCCCCTGCGGCGAAGGAGAGAACCGCCGAGGCCAACGGCGCCTGCGACCAGGCGCCGGCCATGCTGGGCGGCGCCAAGGCCTGATCACGCCGGTGAAGCGATGGTTGCGGGTGGCCTGGCGGCCAGTGATGATCACCGGGTCATCGGGATCGTCGTGCAGGCCGACGAAGCCGAGGTCGGCCAGGGCCCCGAGCCCGGCCTCGCGCAGATGGCCGGTGATCTTGTTGTGGCGGGCCACAGTGATCTCGCCGGACCGGCCGGGCTTGGCCGCGGAGATCCGGACCAGGTTGCCCTTCTCATCGGTCAGCGCGAGAAAGCGGGCCATGGGCTTTGTGCTTGCCGGAGAAGTTCTTCCGGTTGACCGCCCCGGCGCGACGGCGAGTGCGCACGAGGGTGCCGTGCAGGGTGGTGGCCTTGGTGACGCCGGGTGCGCTGAACTCCACCAGCGACAGTCCGGTGGAGTAGGTGGTCTCGGCACTGCTGCCCGCGGTGCGCCGAGCTCGCTAGTAGAAGTCGTCGAGGGGGAGAGCCGGGTGGTAGCCGAGGATCTTCAGCACCGGCCTGCCCGGGATACGGGTGAGGAGTTCCCCGGCGGTGCCGACCGGTTCGGCGGCCTCCCACCGAACGACCAGGTCGGGTAGCCGGTTCGTGGCCGAAGTCCCCGTCGTGCTCGACGGCGAAGGCGGCGCCGGGCAGGGCCTGCGCACGCGGGTGATGAGGAGGGTGGCCGCCAGGGGCCGGATCGGGGACACGTGCGCCAGGGTTCCGTAAGGGGCGTGGACGGCCGCGCCGTTGGCGGCGATGACGAAATGCGGTCCGATGGTGGCCGGCAACTCCGGTACGGAGCGCGGCGGGCGGCCCGTGACCAGTACCACGCGGATTTCGGCCTGCTCGGCTGCCGTCAGGGCGGCCCGGGTACGGTCCGACAGCGTTCCGTCGCTGCGCAGCAGCGTGCCGCCAAGGTCCGTCGCGATCAGCTTGGGAGGGACCAGAGGGACAACAGGAGGCAGGGTGGGCGCGGTTTCATGGCGGCAGCCTTCTGGATCGATGGACTGAACAGGTGTGGTCCGGTGCCCTGTGGAACAGGGGTGCCTCACTCCGGTCGATGGCCCCTGGCACCGCGCCATCGACGGAGCCGCGCCGGGAGGGATGTGCGAAGGTCTCGGCGCCGGAGCACGGGGCGGCACCGGCGCTGGTGCCGCCCCGTGGTGTCGGTCCGGCCAGCCCCTTACATCCCGGGGGTGGTCTCGTTGGGGACGGGGGTGTTGAGGAGCTGCATCTCCCAGGCGAACGCCACACCGGAGCCGCCGGAGTAGCCCATGAGCTCCGCCAGGTCCTCGGGCGCGACGATGTCCGTGCGGGCCCAGTCGCGCTGCAGCTCGGCGAGGACGGCCATCCACGTGATCGGGGTGATGCCTGCCTGGACCATGCGGCGTACGGCCATGTCGTGGGCCTCGGCCGACACGCCTCCGGAGGCGTCGGTGACGACGTAGACGTCGAAGCCCTCGCCGGCAGCCTGCAGGGCGGGGAAGGCCACGCAGATCTCGGTGTACAGGCCGGCGATGATCAGCTTCTTGCGCCCGGTCGCCTTGACGGCGTCCACCACGCGCTGGTCCTCCCAGCTGTTGAGGGTCGTCCTGTTGATCGGCTTCTGGTCGGGGAAGACGTCCTGGAGGCCCTGGATGATGAGGCCGCCGCGCTCCTCCATGACCGTGGTCAGGATCGTCGGGACGCCGTACGCCTTGGCAGTCTTGGCCAGCCCGACGACGTTGTTGACGATCATCGTCGGCTCGTGGCTGTGCAGGTTGGCGAACTGGAACGGCTGGTGGTCGATCAGCACCAGGACGCTCTCCTCGGGGGTCAGCAGGGCGCCCAGGCCGGTCTTAGGGAACTCGCTCATGGGATCTCCTCCAGTGTGTGGAACGCGAGGTACTTGTTGTGCCGCGTTCCGTTGATGTTTCAACTATTACGCATCATTGTTGATGCGTCAACTACTGGCCAGATTGAGTTCGCATGGAAGAGGAACGTGCTGGCTCAGCCCGTCGGAACAGCGCGCCTGGCGCGCCTTCGTCGACGTACATCGAAAACTTCCCAGCAGGCCGGCATGCAGGCTGCAGGCCACGGGGAACCTGGTCCATCGCCGACTACGTCGTCCTCGTGGCCCTCACCGGTGCGCCCCATGGGCGGCAGCACTTCCAGGAGCCGGTCCAAGCGGTGGACGGGGAACGCAGCCGCATGTCCCACCACCTCCGCCGCATGGCCAAACGCGGCTTGCTCCGTCGCACCCCCTACTCGAGCCACGGCTAACGGGCGGTGTCCTTGCCCGCGTGGTCCGGGTCCAGGTGGACGAAGAGGCGGTGGATGTGGCCGTCATGGATCTGGAACACGTCGCACCAGCGTCCGCCGCCCCGCTCCGGCGAGCCCGACCCCAGGACCCGTCGCGATGGACACCGTGGCTGGTGCCTTCTGCCACCAGGACATCGCCACCGGTCCCAACCCAGTTGATGTCTGCCAGGTCATGGCTGATCGAGTGGATGGTCGGGCCCACGTCCACCAGTACGTCGGCGATCTCCGCCCTGCCGTGGGCCGCGCCCCATTTGGGAAAGCAGACCTGGGCGTCATCGGCGAACAGATCGAGGACACTGCCGCCGCTGCTCGTGGTGCCGCCGTCCTCGAAGGCCTGCAGGAAGGCCAGGGCGAGCGCCTTGCGCTGTTCATCGGCCGGCGTGGTCGCCGGGGTCAGCTCCATTGCCGATCCTCCTCTGTCTGGTGCGTTCGACGGACAACTCGGCGTAGACGTCGAGGAGTTCGGGCCGGTCGATGCTGCCCGTGTTGACCGCTGATCCTCTTGGTGTGCCGAGCAGGATCTTCTTGATGGGCACTTCCAGGCGTTTGCCGGTGAGGGTGTGCGGAATAGCCGGCACCTGGACGATCTCGTCCGGTACGTGGCGGGGCGATGCCTGTTTCCGGATGACGTCCCTGATCCGCGCGCGCAGGTCGTCGTCGAGGCGCGCCTCCGGTGCGAGGGCCACGAACATGGGCATCCAGTAGCCGCCGTCGGGTTCCTCGACTCCGACGACGAGCGAGTCCTGGATCTCGGGCAGTGACTCGACCGCCTGGTAGATCTCGGCGCTGCCGAGTCGGACGCCCATACGGTTCAGGGTCGCGTCGGAACGCCCGTGTACGACGACGCCGCCACGAGAAGTGACGGTGATCCAGTCGCCGTGGCGCCAGACCCCTGGGTAGGCGCCGAAGTAGGCGTCGCGGTAGCGGGTTCCGCCGGAGTCGTTCCAGAAGCGGAGAGGCATGGAGGGCATGGGTTCAGTGATCACCAGCTCTCCGACCTGGTCCACCACCGGATGTCCGGCCTCGTCCCAGGCTGCCACGGCGGCGCCGAGACAGGGTGCCGGGATCTCGCCCGCATGGACGGGGAGCCAGGGGGCGCCGCCCACGAACGCCGAGCACATGTCGGTGCCACCGCTCGCGGACACCACCGGGACGACGGAGCTGACATTGTCGTACACCCACCGGTAGCCCGACTCCGGCAACGGCGAGCCGGTCGAGTTCACCGATCGCAGAGCGGTGAGCCGGTAGTCGCGCGCCGGCCGAACACCGTTCTTCTCGCAGGTCGTCAGGTATCCCGCACTCATGCCCAGGACCGACACCTCGCAGGCGTCGGCCACCTGCCAGAGCCTGTCGGTGTCCGGGTGGGCCGGGCTGCCGTCGTAGAGCACGATCGTGGCGCCGGAGAGCAGGCCGGCCACCAGGACGTTCCACACCATCCAGGTGGTGGTCGTGTACCAGAGGAACCGGTCATCGGGCCCCAGGTCCAGGTGCAGGACGGTGTACTTGAGGTGTTCCAGCAGGATGCCGCCGTGGCCGTGGACGATCCCTTTGGGGATACCGGTGGTGCCGGAGGAGAACAGCACCCAGAGCGGGTGGTCGAAGCCCACCGGTTCGCAGACCAGTTCGGCTTCGCCGCCGGTGGCTTCCTCCCAGCCGACGGTGCCGTCAGCGGGATCGTGCGGCAGCCCGAGGCTGTCGACGAGCACCGTCCCGCGCAGTGTCGGCAGCCCTCGCCGGAGATCGTCGACGGCGGTTCGGCGGTCCTGCCGCCGGCCGCCGTACACGTATCCGTTCGCGGTGATCAGTACGACGGGTTCGAGCTGGGCGAAGCGGTCGACCGCGCTCGCCGGGGCGAAGTCCTGGCCGCAGGAGGACCAGACGGCGCCGATGCTCGCCGTTGCGAGGAAGGCGACGACGGCGTGCGGGACGTTCGGGAGGTAGCCGACGACCCGGTCGCCGGGCTGGACACCGAGCCTGCGCAGGTGCGCCGCGAATCCCGCCGTCCGCTGCCGCAGCTCGGCCCATGACCACTCGGTCCGGCGGTCGTCCTCGTCGATGGCGACGATGGCGGGGCGTTCGGGGTCAGCTGCCCGGAAGACGTGTTCGACGTAGTTGAGCCGGGCGCCGGGAAACCAGGTGGCACCGGGCATCGCCCGGTCGGCGAGCACGGCCTGCGGTGGTGCCGAGGCCTGGATGTCGAAGTACTCCCAGAGCGCGCCCCAAAACCCCTCCAGGTCGTCGACCGACCAACGCCACAACTGCTGGTAGCCGTCCACCTGAATGCCACGATGGGTACGCAGCCACCGCGCGAACGCCGTCAGATTGGACGCGGCGACGACGTCGTCGCTCGGCTCCCACAGGAGATCCTGCGCGGGCATCTGCCGTCACTCTCCTCTTACTGCTCTACAAGTCGTGCTCACTGTCCGGACTGCTTGCCCCACGGGCCGCCAGGAGCGCGTCCGTCGTACGGCGGATGTGCGCGGTGAGTTCCGCGACGGCGCGATCGGCGTCGTGGGCGAGGGCGGCGTCGAGGATGCGGCGGTGTTCGCCCACGATGTCCCGGCCGTCGCCTTCGGCAGAGGTACACGACCAGCAGCGGTAGACCTCGGCGACGGCACGCAGGGAGTCGGCGAGCCCGCGCAGCCGTCCGTTCGGACACCCTTCGTTGAGCGTCGAGTGGAACTGGGCGTGCACCTCCAGCCACTCCTCGTTGATGGCACCCGTCGGGTCGGTCGTCGGTGTGGCCGCCAGGATGTGGTGGACGGCTACGAGGCGTGACTGCCACGCCAGGTCGCCCTGCTCGACGGACTGCTGGAGAGCCTGGGACTCGATGGTGATTCTGACCTCGGTGAGGTGACACAGGTCTTCCTCGGACACCGGGATGACACAGAACCCGAACTGCCGCTCGGACACCACCAGGCCCTGTTCGACCAGCCGTGGAAGGACTTCCCGGAGTACACCCGTGCTCGCCTGGTACCGCTCGCCGAGCTGGGCGAACGGGAGTCGCTCCCCAGGACCCAGGCGCCCGTTGAGGATGTCGCTACGGAGCTCGGCGTAGACCTTCTCCGCTCGCGTCGGTGCCCCGGAACGGCCGGCCTGCGACGGTGCGTGACTCAGCATGCTCCGCATTAAAGCAGAGAATCAGCAATATCGGAATGGCTGATGGATTTCGAAAACGCATTGACATGCCGAAGCTGTTGGCGGATGTTGATGACAGACACAGCACCGCCGATGCGGCTTGAGGAGCGAACATGCGCATTGCGACCGTGGCGGACCGCCTCACCGTCCTCACCGCCGAGGGAAGCGGCGTGGACGTCGCCCGACTCAGCGCCGACAGGTTCTCGTCCGACCCTCAAGCCGTCTACGACCGATGGGAGGAGTTCCGCGACTGGGCTGCCGGTGCCATCCCCATGACAGGCGGGCCGGCCGATTCCGCCATCACTGCGGACGCGCTCGGGCCTCCCGCTCCGACGCCCCGCCAGGTCTTCGCGATCGGCCTGAACTACACCGATCACGCCAAGGAAGCGGGGCTGGCACTGCCCGAGGCGCCGCCGACGTTCACCAAGTTCCCCAGCTGCGTCACCGGCCCGTACGGGGAACTCCGGCTCCCGAGCAGGGTGGTGGACTGGGAGGCGGAACTCGTCGTGGTCATCGGCCGGCGTGCGCACCACGTCACGCAGGAGCACGCCTGGGAGTACGTCGCCGGGCTGACCGTCGGGCAGGACTTCTCCGAGCGGGACGTACAGCTCGCGGGCCCGGCTCCGCAGTTCTCGCTGGGCAAGTCCTTCCCCGGATTCGGCCCCACCGGTCCGTGGCTGGTCACGCCGGACGAGTTCGACGACCCGGACGACCTGGAGCTCAGCTGCACGATCAACGGTGAGCAGGTCCAGAAGGCCCGTACCTCGCAGATGGTCTTCCCCGTCCCCGAGTTGATCGCCCGGCTGTCGGCGGTGTGCCCGCTGCTCCCCGGGGACCTGATCTTCACCGGTACGCCCGCCGGCGTCGGCGGAGCGCGCACCCCTCGCCGGTTCCTGTCACCCGCAGACGTCGTCGTCAGCCGCGTCGAGGGGATCGGAGAGATCCGCCAGCACTGCGCCGGCTGACCCACACCCCCGGGTCACCACCCACTCAGCCTCACCTCTCAGCTCAACGACGAGTCCACGAGGAACAGAACATGGCCCTTCACCGTATGGCGTCGGTCACCATCGGGGTGCCCAACGTCGCCGAAACCACCGCCTACTACGCGGAATTCGGTCTCACCGAGACCGCACCCGGCCGGTTCGCCACCCAGGACGGCGGTGAACAGCTCATCCTGCGCCACGCACCCACCCGCCAACTCCTCGCCATCGAAGTCGGCATCGACGACGAGGACGACCTCGGCCGCACGGCGGAGTCCCTGACCAAGCTCGACCTGGCGGTATCCAAGAGCGCGGACGCACTCTCGGTACGGGAGCCCATCAGCGGCTTCGACGTCACCCTGCGGGTCATGCCGCGGCTCGTCCAGCCGGTACAGCCTCCGACCCCGTACAACGGGCCCGGTCGCGTGGAACGCCCCGACACCCGGGCCCCCGGCATCCTGCGGGAGGGACCGGTCCGGCCCCGCAAGCTCGGGCACATCGTGGTCGGTTCCGTGGACAAGGAGGCCACCCAGCGGTTCTTCACCGAGGGACTCGGCTTCAAGGTCACCGACGAGGCCAAGGGCCTCGCCGCCTTTATGCGCTGTTCGACCGACCACCACAACTTCCTCGTCCAGCAGTCCCCGCTGAACTTCCTGCACCACACCTCGTGGCAGGTCGACGACGTCGACGAGGTGGGCCGCGGAGCCACGGCCATGCTGGAAGACCATCCCGAACGGCACATCTGGGGCTTGGGCCGTCATCACGTCGGATCGAACTTCTTCTGGTACCTCAAAGACCCGGCCGGCAACTTCTCCGAGTACTACAGCGACCTCGACTGCGTCCTCGACGACCAGGTCTGGAAGCCGGGGATGTTCGAAGGAATCAAGGGCCTCTACAGCTGGGGACCGCCACCCCCGCCTTCGTTCCTCCAGCCGGAGGACCTCGCCGCCCTGATGACCGGCACCCACGCCGCGCGCTGAGGAGAATCGCCATGACCGTTGCCAGTCCCCGTCTGCCCGACGAGGTGGACGTTCTCATCGTCGGCGGCGGCGCCGCCGGACTGACCTCTTCGATCCTCCTGTCCAGGCTCGGCGTCCGGAGCCTGCTGGTGGAGCGCCACGCCAACTGCTCCCAGCTGCCGAAGGCGCACATCCTCAACCAGCGGACCATGGAGATCTTCCGCGAGCTGGGAGTAGCCGACGACGTCTACAAGCAGGGCTGTCCGCGCGACAACATGTCCACCGTCGCCTGGTCGACCTCGCTGACCGGCCCCCGCCCCGAACACGGCAGACTCATCGGCCGTGTGGACAGCTGGGGCGGCGGGGCTGCTGTGGCTGCCTACGAACAGGCCAGCCCCTGCGTCTCGACGAACCTCCCGCAGCTGCGGCTCGAACCCTTGCTGCGCCAGCACGCGGAGGCACTCGCGCCGGACCGCGTCCTGTTCCAGCACGAGGTCGTCGACTTCACCCAGGACACCGAAGCTGTGACCGCCACCGTCGTATGCCGACAGGACGGCACACGCCACACAGTCCGCGCGCGCTACCTCGTCGGCGCGGACGCCGGACACACCGTCGGGCCTGCCGTGGGCATCCAGTTCGGCGGGCTGAAAGACGTGGTGGACATGGTCAGCGCGCACATCAGCGCGGACCTGTCGGCGTACATCGACGACCCGAGCGTCGTCATCCACTTCTTCGTCAACCCGGACGGCAGCGGCTCGCTGGGCAGCGGCGTCCTGGTCAAGATGGGACCGCAACACTGGGACCAGCACTCCGAGGAGTGGGCCTTCCACGCCCTGGTGCCGCCCGGATCCGCCGCCCAGTACGAGGACGACTTCATGCCGGACCTGATCCGGCGCTCACTCGGCGTTCCCGATCTCCCCCTGACGATCCATCACACCTCGCACTGGCGGCAGGAGGCGTCACTGGCCGACCGCTACCGGGTGGGGCGGGTGTTCGTGGCCGGGGACGCGGCGCACCGGCACTTCCCGACCACCGCCCTGGGCCTCAACTCGGCCGTCCAGGACGCCCACAACCTGGCGTGGAAGCTGCACGCAGTCCTCTCCGGCCACGCCGACGCATCACTGCTCGACACCTACCAGGAGGAACGCCGCCCGGTGGGCCGCCGCAACATCGAGCAGGCCACCACGGCGGCCTTCACCCACCGCAACATCGACGCGGCCATCGGGCTGACACCCCAGATGTCCCCGGATCAGGCCTGGGCCCGGTTCACCGAACTGTTCTCCGGTACGCGGGACACGGCCGCGCTGCGTGAGCGGGTCGCGGCCGCCATAGCCCACGAGCGCCACGAAGTGGGCGCCCACAACATCGAGATCGGCTACACGTACACCTCGTCAGCCGTCGTGCACGACGGCACGGCCTCACACGTCTATGCCGATCCGGTAGTGGACTTCCACCCCCAGACCCGGCCGGGACACCGCGTCCCGCACGCCTGGCTGAGCCGTGGCGGCCGGCAGCGGTCGGTCTACGACCTCACCGGGCGCGGCCGGTTCGTCCTGATCGTCGACGCCTCCGATCCGGGAGGGGCCGCGTGGGCCCAGGCCGCGTCCGACTGCGCCGACCGCCTCGGCGTCCCGCTCGATGTCCTGCGCATCGGCAGCGTGGACAGTGCCGACGACACCAGGTGGACCGACACGACCGCCGGCTGGCAGGCGCAACGTGAAGTCGGCCCCGACGGCGCGGTACTGGTCCGTCCCGACCAGCACGTCGGATGGCGCAGCATGACCGGGCATCCGGATCCCGGGCCGGTCCTGGAGAGGGCGTTGCGCTACATCCTGGGGCGGCCGGCTGAAGCGACGTGACATGGCGTCCGGCTGGGCCGCTCCCGTCCAGGGTAGAGCCGACACACGTCCCAGGCAGAAGCGGATCCGTATGAGTGACGAGATGAAGATAACCGGCGGTATCCGCATCACCCGCGAGGATGCCGTACTGCAGGTGCTGCTGTCCCGACCCGAACGGCTCAACGCCCCCGCGATCGAGCACCGAGCACCGAACATGGTTGGCGCGTCAACGACCTATCGGGGTGGGTTCGTTCCGCCACCCGCTCGCCCTCCATTGATGGGCCGAGTGCGGCAACCCTCGGGGTGCGGGTTACTCCTGTACGGGGCCAATGCGAAGCCGGATGGCGGCATGCAGTCCGCTCGATCGAGAGGTTGACACATGCCCAGGCCCGGTCGGGGCGGGGTTGTTTGTTCAGCGGTGCCCGAGCTGACAAAAGCCCGGCTGCCGGGAACCGGCCCTTGTACCAAGAATCCGTCGGCTGGGCCTGCCGGGCAAACCGGTGAAGGCACCGTCGAATACGTATGGAGGAGAACACAATGCGCGACATCACGAAGCTGGTTGAGGCACATCTGCATGTGTGGGCGGTCTCCGATCCACGCGAACGGGGCGAGCAGATCGCCCGGGTCTACACCGAAAATGTCACCGTCGTCGAACCCGACGGGATCGTGCACGGCAGGGAAGCGCTCAACGTACGCATCGGGCGACTACAGGAACACTTCTCCGGGCTCGAATTCTCGGTCACCGGCCCGATCCAGCATCACCACGACTACGCCATGTACCAGTGGAACCAACCCACCGAAATCCGGCCGGAGGACGTCACCGGCTGGGACGTACTCCATTTCGACGGCGACCTGATCGACACAGCGGTCATGTTCATTTCCGGATTCGATCTGCTCGAGGTGCCGGGTCACGACGTTTCGCAATGAGAAGTTTTCAACCTGATTGCGCAGGTCACGGGGCTGGTGTGGGCGGGAGTGATGTACTCATGCCGGTCGGGGCGTGATCGTCTCGGGGAGGTCGTCCGTCACCTGTGGACCTCGGTGTTCGCCAGGACGAGGAGGGCCCGCAGGAGGGTGGTCGCGTGCCGGGTGTTCATGCGGACCTTGGTGAGGATGCGCCAGGATTTGAGGTTCGCGAAGCCGTGCTCGACGGCGGCGCGTTCGCGGCTGAGCAGGCGGTTCGCCTCCTTCTCCGCGTCGGTGAGTTGGTGGTTCCGGGTGGCCTTGCGGCCGGTGATGATCACCGGGTTGTCGTCGGGGTCGCCCGTCCAGGCCGACGAAGCCGAGGTCGGCCAGGGC
>NZ_MUBA01000648.1 GCF_002154575.1 Streptomyces bobili | reverse complement strand
GCGGCCCGGGTGGTCCGGGCCCATATCCCCTATGCGCCCCTGCGCGTCATGGGCCCGGACCACGTCCGCGGGTGCACCCGTCGCCGTCCCGCACCACTGGCGGGCCCGCGTGTGCACGGTTTCCTGCTGGTCCGCTGTGGCGGACGACCGGGGGCGGCCTCGGATGATCACCGGGTACCGCCGTGGGCACACCTTGGCAGAGTGACCGGGGCGGGGGCGATGATGTACCGCGGCGGGATGACGCCATGGCGGTTTCCCGCCACCGGCTCAGTCATCGGTCCGTCAGTCGTATGTCCGGGGTCAGTCACATCTCCAGGAGGGCGGCATCGATGTTGGGGGCGATCGGGCTCGACGAGCGGCACGAGTCGGCGTACCGCGCGCTGGTGTCCGTGGGCGCAGCCGACGTGCCGGACCTGGCGCGTCGGCTGGCGCTCGGTGAGCAGGACACCGAGCGGGCGCTGCGCCGGCTGGAGCGGCACGGGCTGGCGGCGCAGTCTTCGGGGCGGCCGGGCCGCTGGGTCGCGGCGCCGCCGGGAGTGGCACTCGGTGCGCTGCTCACCCGGCAGCGGCACGAGCTGGAGCAGGCGGAGCTGACGGCGGCGCTGCTCGCCGAGGCGTACCGGGCGGCTGCGGCCGAACCCTCGGTGCACGATCTGGTCGAGGTGGTCACGGGCGCGGCAGCGGTTTCCCAGCGTTTCCTCCAGATCCAGCTGGGCGCGACCGACGAGGTGTGCGCGCTGGTGACGGGTACGCCGGTGGCGGTCACCGGCGTGGACAACGACGCGGAGGAGCAGGCGGCGGCCCGCGGGGTGCGGTACCGCGTGGTGCTGGAGCGCGCGGTCCTGGACCAGCCGGACGGCGTCACGGAGCTGACGGCCGCGCTGGGCCGCGACGAGCAGGTGCGGGTCGTCGACGAGGTGCCGACGAAGCTGGTCGTCGCGGACGGCTCGCTGGCGCTGGTACCGCTGACGGTGCGCTCGGCGGAGCCCGCCGCGCTGGTGGTGCACGCCAGCGGGCTGCTGGAGCTGCTGTCGGGCCTGTTCGAGTCCGTGTGGCGGCAGGCCCTGCCCCTGCGGCTCGGTGAGCGGGGTGTCACGGAGGAGGGCCCGGACGGCCCCGACGCCACCGATCTGGAGATCCTGTCGCTGCTGCTGGCGGGCCTGACCGACGCGAGCGTCGCCAAACAGCTCGGCGTGGGGCTGCGGACCGTGCAGCGCCGGGTGCGGCGCCTCATGGAGCTGGCCGGTGTGACGACCCGGCTCCAGCTGGGCTGGCACGCGCACGAACGCGGCTGGGTGAGCCGGGAGCGCTGACCGGCGCCTCGCGTCCCGCCCTCGCGTCCCGCCCTCTCGTCCCGCCCTCTCGACCTGCCCTCTCGACCTGCCTGTTCTGTCCGCTTCCGGCAGGCTGGGCAGATGGGAGCGTGGGAACTCCTGCTGGTCGGGCTGGTCATCCTGCTCGGCCTGTGCGGAGTGCTGGTGCCCGGACTGCCCGGATCGTGGCTGGTGTGGGCCGCGGTTCTGTGGTGGGCGCTGAAGGATCCTCAGCCGGTCGCCTGGCTGGTGCTGGTGGGTGCGACGGTCGCGCTGTTCCTGTGCCAGGTGGTGCGCTGGGCGCTGCCGCCGCGCCGTCTGAAGTCGAGCGGCGCCACCCGCCGGATGGCCGGATACGCCGGAGCAGGCGCTTTCCTCGGCTTCTTCCTCGTGCCGGTGCTCGGCGCGATCCCTGGTTTCCTGGGCGGTATCTATCTGTCCGAGCGGCTCCGCCTGGGCCGCCCCGACGCGGCCCGCGCCTCCCTGCGCACGGTGATGCGGGCGGGCGGCTCCAGCATCCTGGCGGAACTCTTCACCTGCCTGCTGATCGCCGGCGCATGGCTGGGCGCGGTGCTGTGGGGCTGATCGCCGGTGGCTCCCGGCGGGCCTCCTGCCGGTGCGGGGTAGTCCTCAGGTACTGGACCCAGGAGCCGATGTGCCACACCGGGGGATCGTGGTTCGCTACCGGACATGACCGAATTCAGCGAGGCCGAGCGCGCGTACCTGAGGTCGCAGCGGCTGGGACGGCTGGCCACCGTCGATCCGCAGGGCCGGCCGCAGGCGAACCCGGTGGGCTTTTACCCGCAGGACGACGGCACGATCCTGGTCGGCGGCCACGCCATGGGCGCCACCAAGAAGTGGCGCAACCTCCAGCAGAACCCGAAGGTCGCCCTGGTGGTGGACGACATCGTGAGCGAGCGCCCGTGGCGGGTGCGCGGGGTGGACATCAGAGGTGAGGCGGAGCTGCTGACCGGCCCGCACGGCCTCGGGCCGCATTTCAGCGAGGAGGTCATTCGCATCCGTCCGCACCGGATCCACAGCTGGGGCCTGGAGGAGGGCGGCTCCTAGGCTCCTAGGCTTCCTTAACCCCCTGGGGCCCTGGGGTCCCAGCTCCTAGACGCCCAGGTCCGCCGCCTTCCGCGGCGCTCCCGCCGGCCTTCCCTCCATAACTCCCTCCATGGCCCCCTCCAGCGTGAGGAGCCGCACCTTGCGTTGGAGGCCGCCCGCGTAGCCGGTGAGTGAGCCGTCGGCGCCGATGACGCGGTGGCAGGGCCGCACGATGAGCAGCGGGTTGGCGCCGATGGCCCCGCCTACGGCGCGTACGGCGGCCCGTGCGGCTCCGGCGCGGGCCGCGATCTCGCCGTACGTGGTGGTGGCGCCGTAGGGCACGGCGTCGAGGGCGTCCCAGACGCGGGTGCGGAAGGGCGTGCCCTCGGCGCGCAGCTCCAGCCGGAACTCCTCGAGGTCGCCGGCGAAGTAGGCGGCGAGTTGCTCCCGCGCGGCACGGAACGGGGCGGGGTCGTGCCGCCAGTCGTCCTGGACGGTCCGGCCGCCCTTCTGCCCGGGGACGGACAGCGAGGTGAGTGCGCCGTCCGGGCCCGCGGTCAGGAGCAGGGGGCCGAGCGGGCTGTCGACGCTAGTGAAGTACATGGGGTTCCTCCGCTGCACGCAGGTGGTGAAGGGCGTACGTCCGCCAGGGACGCCAGCTGTCGGGGACGTCGGCGCCGGGCGGCGCGACGTCGGGGTCGCCGAGGGCGCGGGCCCGGATCTCCGCCACGGTACGTCCGTCCAGGCCGGGCAGGGCGAGCAGCGCCTCCTGGGCGTCGTCCCGGTCGGCGCCCGGGTCGAGCCGTACGGTGCCGTCGGCGAGGGCGGTGGCGAGCGCGCCGAGGGGGCCGCCGGTGTCGGCGAGGGCGGCCGGTTCGGGGAAGAGGTGGGTGAGTCCGCCGCGTGGCGCGTCCAGGGTCTTGCCGTGGGCGCGGACCAGGTGCGCGGCCTCGGCGCGGCCCACCAGCGCGCGCACCGCGTACTCCTCGGGGTCGGCGGCGCCCGGCGCGCGCAGTCCGGGCCGGGCGGCGACGAGCGGGGCGAGCCACGGGTGGGCGCCGAGCCGCTCGTCCACGGCGTACGGGTCGGCGTCGAGGTCGAGGAGCCGGCGCAGCCGCTGGACGGCCGTGGTGAGGTCACGCGGGTCGGTGAGGTGCAGGCGCGCGTCGAGCCAGCCGCCGGGGTGGACGGCGCCGCCGGGCGTGTGGCCGGGCCGTTCCTCGACGGCGACGATGCCGGTGCCATAGGGGAGGCGGAGCGTCCGGCGGTAGGTCCGCCCGCCCGGCGGGCCGCTCATCTCCTCGATCCCGGGCACGGCCTCCCCTTCCAGCAGGTCGAAGACCGGGCCGGCGAGGTAGGGGCCGCGGTGGGCGAGCCGCAGCGGGATACCGGCTCCGGCCGCGGCCGCCGTACGGTCCTGGCGCGGGGCGGCGGCCCGCACCTGGGTGGGGGTGGCGGCGTACACGGCCCGGATGGTGTCGTTGAACTGGCGGACGCTGGCGAAGCCGGACGCGAAGGCGATCTCGGTGACCGGCAGTCCGGTCGTCCGCAGCAGCACCCGCGCGGTGTGCGCACGCTGCGCGCGGGCGAGGGCGACGGGTCCCGCGCCCAGTTCGGCGGTGAGCTGGCGCTGCACCTGACGTGCGCTGTAGCCGAGGCGTACGGCGAGTCCGGCGACGCCCTCCCGGTCCACCACCCCGTCGCCGATCAGCCGCATGGCGCGGCCCACGACGTCGGCGCGCACGTTCCAGTCGGCGGATCCCGGGCTGGCGTCCGGCCGGCACCGCCGGCAGGCCCTGAATCCCGAGCCCTGCGCGGCGGCGGCCGTGGCGAAGAACCGCACGTTGCGGCGTTTCGGCGTCACGGCGGGGCAGCTGGGCCGGCAGTAGATGCCGGTCGTCTCGACGGCGAAGTAGAACGCGCCGTCGAACCGTGCGTCCCGGCTGCGGACCGCCTCGTACCTGCTCTCCTCGTCCATCACGGGTCCCAGTCTTCGCCCGCGCGGAGGATGCTGCTAGCGGAAATCGGACATGGCGGTGACAGTCCCGGCCCGCCTCCCGCCTGACCGGCTGACTGTCTCCCGCCTGACCGGCCCGGTGTCCCGCCCGACCGGTCCGGGCCGCCGTGTCTCGTCCGGGCGGTGGCCCGCGGGGCCTTCGTCCCGGCCCGCCCAACTGGCGGGTTCGGCCCGACCGGCCCCGCCCTTCACCAGCCCGCGCGTTCGGCGTCCCCGCCCTTCACCAGCCCGCGCGTTTGGCGCGACCGGCGGCGCGCCCGGCGGCCTCCTTGCGCTGCCAGTCGTCCCGGATGTCCCCGCGGAGCCGGGCGTCCGACTTGGCGACGATCCACTGGTTCTCCCGGACGAGCTTGCGGTAGCTGTCCAGCCGGCGGACGGGAAGTTCGCCGTTCTCCACGGCGTCGAGCACCGCGCAGCCCGGCTCGCGCTCATGGGCGCAGTCCTGGAAACGGCAGCGCCCGGCGAGTTCCTCGATCTCGGCGAACACCTGGCCGACGCCCTGCCCGGCGTCCCACAGCCCGACGCCACGCAGTCCCGGTGTGTCGATGAGGACCCCGCCGCCCGGCCGCGGCAGCAGGTTGCGGGTTGTTGTGGTGTGCCGCCCCTTGCCGTCCATGTCGCGGGTGGCCCGCACGTCCATGACGTCCTCGCCGACGAGCGCGTTGGCGAGGGTCGACTTGCCCGCGCCGGACGCCCCCAGCAGCACGGAGGTGCCCCGGCCGAGGAGAGCGGCCAGTTCCCCGACGCCCTGCCCGGCCATGGCGCTGGCGGTGAGGACGGGTACACCGGGCGCGCTCTTCTCGACGTCCTCGACGAGGTACGCCAGGGTGGCCGGATCGGTGACGAGGTCGGCCTTCGTGAGCACGACAACGGGCTGGGCGCCGGACTGCCAGGCCAGCGCCAGGAACCGCTCGACCCGTCCGAGGTCGAGTTCGACGGCGAGCGACAGGGCGACGATCGCGTGGTCGACGTTGGCCGCGAGGATCTGCCCCTCGGACCGCTTGGAGGAGGTGGAGCGCACGAAGGCGGTACGGCGCGGCAGATACGCCCGTACGTAGCGCGGGTTGCCGTCGGTGTCGAGGGCGACCCAGTCTCCGGTGCACACGACCCGCAGCGGGTCGTGTGCACCGGAGA
>NZ_MUBA01000647.1 GCF_002154575.1 Streptomyces bobili | reverse complement strand
GGGCGGATTCGGGCCCGGATCCGGGGCGGGGGCGGAGCGGGACCAGGTGGCCGGTTCACGGGCCTGCTGCGGAACCCGCGGATCGGCAGTGCCCCGCGTCCGGGGGCGGGCCGGCGGGCCGTATGCCGAGAGGGCCCCGGAGCGTGGTGCTCCGGGGCCCTCTCGATCGCTTCAGGAGTGGCGCGAGGCTCAGGCCTCGGGCTTGTCCTCGGCGGACTCGGCAGACTCGTCGGTGTCCTCCGTGGCGGCCTCGGCGGCCTCCTCGGTGTCCTCCTCCTCGTCGTCCAGGTCGATGACCTCGCCGTTGGTGTCCTTCACCGTGGCGGACTCGACGACCACGGCCAGCGCCTTGCCGCGGGCGACCTCGCCGACGAGGAGCGGAACCTGACCGCCCTCGACGACCGCCTGCGCGAACTGGTCGGGGGACATGCCCGAGGAGGCGGCGCGGCGCATGAGGTGCTCGGTCAGCTCCTCCTGGTTCACGTTCAGCTTCTCGCGCTTGACCAGCTCGTCGAGGACGAACTGGGTCTTGATGCCCTTGACCGCGGCCTCGCGGGTCTCGGTCTCGAACTCCTCGACGGTCTTGCCCTGGAGCTCCAGGTACTTCTCGAGGTTCAGACCCATCTGGTCGAGCTGGTGGTGCTCCAGGTTGTGCTTGCGGGTGTTGATCTCGTCCGCGAGCAGCTTCTCGGGGACGGGCACCTCGACCAGCTCCAGGAGCTTCTCCAGGACGCGCTCCTGGGCCTGGGTGGCCTGGTCGTACTGCTTCATGTTGGCGAGGCGCTTGCGGCTGTCGGCCTTCAGCTCCTCCAGGGTGTCGAACTCGGAGGCGAGCTGCGCGAACTCGTCGTCCAGCTCGGGCAGTTCACGGGCGGCGACCTGGGTGACCTTGACGGTGACCTCGGCCTGCTGCCCGGCGGCGGAGCCGCCCTTCAGCTCGGAGGTGAAGGTGGCTTCGCCACCGGCCTCCAGGCCCTTCACGGCGTCGTCGATGCCCTCGAGCAGCTCGCCGGAGCCGATCGTGTAGGAGACGCCGTCGGCGACGCCGTCCTCCAGGACCTCGCCGTCGACCTTGGCCTCCAGGTCGACCGTGACGACGTCGCCGTCCTCGGCCGCACGCTCGACCGGAGAGGTCGAGGCGAAGCGCTCACGGAGCTGCTCCACCGACTTCTCGACGTCCTCGTCGCTGACCTCGACGGCGTCGACCTCGACCTCGATGGAGGAGAAGTCCTCCGGGAGCTCGAGCACGGGACGGATGTCGACCTCGGCGGTGAAGTTCAGCGTCTCGCCGTCCTTCAGCTCCGTGATGTCGACCTCGGGCTGGCCGAGGACGTCCAGCTCGGCCCCGTTGACCGCCTCCGTGTAGAACTTCGGAAGCGCGTCGTTGACGGCCTCCTCCAGCACGGCTCCGCGGCCGAACCGCTGGTCGATGATCCGGGCCGGGATCTTGCCCTTACGGAAGCCCTTCACCGTGACCTGCTGGTTGATCTTCTTGTACGCCGCGTCGAGGCTGTCCTTGAGCTCCTCGAAGGGCACCTCGACAGTGAGCCGAACCCGAGTCGGGTTCAGGGTCTCCACGGCGCTCTTCACGGTTCGGTCTCCTTGTGGCTGACTGCTTGGGTTTCGCCGGGACCTGACAGGTCCGGCGATTCAGCGCCCGGGAGAGTTCGAGGCCGGTGGGCCGGGGACACACGGGCGCGCAGTCTGCATAGTAGCCGCAGCAGCTGGGCCGCCCAAAAGACGATCCCCGGTGCGGCGCCCGGCATGATCGCGCGGATGGCGCGCAGATGACGCAGATGGTGGTCGGGGTGGCGGGATTTGAACCCACGNNAAGTGCCGCGGTCGCCTGACCTGCGGCGCGCGTGTGCGGGCGTAGCTCAATGGTAGAGCCCTAGTCTTCCAAACTAGCTACGCGGGTTCGATTCCCGTCGCCCGCTCTGTTTGGCTCAGGGCCAGGCCGGAGGATGATTCCTCCGGCCTGGCCCTGAGTCGTTCGAGGGGTGGTGTTCGGTCCCCGGCGCGGCCCCGCAGTTCGGGAGCGGC
>NZ_MUBA01000646.1 GCF_002154575.1 Streptomyces bobili | reverse complement strand
AGTCGAGTCCGGCGACGGGATCGCGTCGTTCTCCACCGTCAGCACGACCTTTCCGTCCGTCACCCGCACCCGCACCGCACACCGCCCCGCATTGCCGTGCCGCAGCACGTTCGTGGTCGTCTCCCGCACCACCCAGCCGAGCGCCGACTGCACCTCGGAGGGCAGCCCGCCGACCTCCCCGCGCACCTCGCACGCGATCCCGGCGGCAGTCAACACACCCTGTGCGCCCAGGAGTTCGACCCCCAGGTCGGCCTCCCGGTAACCGCGTACGACATCGCGTACCTCCCGCTGGGACTCCCGTGCGATCCGCTGGACCTCGATCATCTGCTCGACCGCCTCGGGACGCCCGCGGCGGGCCAACTGCACGGCCAGCTCGCTCTTGAGGGCGATCACCGCAAGGTTGCGGCCCATCACGTCGTGCAGGTCCCGGCCGAAGCGCAGCCGCTCCTCGGCGACGGCGAGCCGGGCACGGGTCTCGCGGGCCTCGTCGAGCCGGTAGACGGTGTCGAGCAGCCAGACCGAGAACACGGAGGAGGAGGCCATGAACCCGCCGCCGAGCAGCACCGCCGCCACCGAGACCAGGACGGCCGGACCGGGGGCGCCGAGCGACAGCGCCAGGGCTCCGGAGGCCGCCGCGTAACCGGCGACGACGGCGAGCGCCTGCCGCGAGCCGCGGACGCCGAGCGTGGTGACGCAGGCGGCGAAGATCAGGACGACGCCGAAGACCCCGCCCGCGGCGGTGTCGACCTCCTCGCCGCCCGGACCGTGCTCCGCGGTCCACAGCGCGACCGCCGCGACCGCCGCCGTGACGAGGGCGAACGCCACCATCAGCCGCACCGGCCGGGGCCGCCTGCCCCGCGTCCAGTCCAGCGCCCGCGAGGCAGTCACCACCGACAGCGTGCAGTGCACGGCCGTGATCAGGGGAAGCCACAGCACGGGCCCCTGCCACACCCCGCTGCCGAACGGCACCCCCACCGCCGCGAACTCGGCCAGCCCGAAGAAGTGGAACGACCACCGCGTGTACGTCTCGACCTTCGCCGGCGAACTCTTGCGCCGCCACCAGCCACCCGCCCCGCGCGAGTCGCCGCCGCCCCTGTC
>NZ_MUBA01000645.1 GCF_002154575.1 Streptomyces bobili | reverse complement strand
CACGCGCGCGTGGCCGTTGCCCACCCTCACGCGGGCGTGGGCCGCGCGCGGCAGCCCTTCCACACGCGCGGGGGCCACGCGCTACAGCGAACCCATGTGGTCGAGCTTGCGCAGGATCACGCCCTCGCGGAGTGCCCACGGGCAGATCTCCAGCGCCTCCACGCCGAACAGGTCCATCGCTCCCTCGGCGACCAGCGCGCCCGCCAGCAGCTGGCTCGCGCGTCCCTCGGAGACGCCCGGCAGCTCCGCGCGCTGGGCGGTGGTCATGCCGGCCAGGCGGGGCACCCAGGCCTCCAGGGACTCCCTCTTCAGCTGGCGCTGGACGTAGGGCCCGTCGGCGGAGCGGGCGGCGCCGGCGAGGCGGGCGAGCTGCTTGAACGTCTTGGAGGTGGCGACGACGTGGTCGGGGGAGCCGATGCGGCTGAATTCCCCGACGGTCCGGGCGATCTCGGCGCGCACGTGCCGCCGCAGCGCTCGTATCTGCGCGGCGTCGGGCGGGTCCCCGGGCAGCCAGCCGGCCGTGAGCCGGCCCGCGCCGAGCGGGAGGGAGACGGCCGCGTCGGGCTCCTCGTCGATGCCGTACGCGATCTCCAGGGAGCCGCCGCCGATGTCCAGGACCAGCAGCTTGCCTGCCGACCAGCCGAACCAGCGGCGGGCGGCCAGGAAGGTGAGCCGGGCCTCCTCCTCGCCGCTGAGGACCTGGAGCTCGACACCGGTCTCGGCCTGCACGCGCGCGAGGACGTCGTCGGCGTTGCTGGCCTCGCGCACGGCGGAGGTGGCGAACGGCAGCACGTCCTCGACGCCCTTGTCCTCGGCGGCCTGGAGGGCCTCCTGGACGACGCGGATCAGCGTGTCGACGCCCTCGCGGCCGATCGCACCGCTCTCGTCGAGAAGTTCCGCGAGGCGCAGTTCCGCCTTGTGTGAGTGCGCGGGCAACGGGCACGCGCCCGGGTGCGCATCCACCACCAGCAGATGCACCGTGTTCGATCCCACGTCGAGGACACCGAGTCTCATGCGCGGAACGCTACTGCCAGCCGCGCTGGCCTCGGCCCCTGGTGCCCATCCTGAGACGGTCCCGTTGCCGCACGCGGGCGACTTACCCTGGTCAGGTGCCAAAGACGAAAAAGGCGAAGGAAGAAAAGGCCGACAAGGTCGACAATGCCGCCGAATCCACCAAGGTCCCTTCGGGTTCTTCGCGGGTGAAGTCGTCGAAGAAGTCGCGCAAGGCCCTGGCAGCGGACGAGAAGGGCCTCGACTTCGCGCGCGCGTGGGTCGAGTTCCCCGACCCCGCGGACGGCGATCAGATCTTCCGGTGCGATCTGACCTGGCTGACCTCTCGCTGGAACTGCATCTTCGGCAGCGGCTGCCAGGGCATCCAGGCGGGCCGCGCGGACGACGGCTGCTGCACGCTCGGCGCGCACTTCTCCGACGAGGACGACGAGAAGCGCGTGGCGGGGCACGTGGCGCGGCTCACGCCCGACATCTGGCAGCACCACGCCGAGGGCGAGCGCGACGGCTGGATCTCGGAGGACGAGGAGGGCTCCCGGCAGACCCGCCCGTTCAACGGCTCGTGCATCTTCCAGAACCGCCCGGGTTTCGCGGGCGGCGCCGGCTGCTCACTGCACATCCTCGCCCTCAAGGAGGGCCGCGAGCCGCTGGAGACCAAGCCGGACGTCTGCTGGCAGCTGCCGGTGCGGCGCACGTACGACTGGATCGACCGGCCCGACGACACGCGCGTGCTGCAGATCTCGATCGGTGAGTACGACCGGCGCGGCTGGGGTCCGGGCGGGCACGACCTGCACTGGTGGTGCACGTCGGCGACCTCGGCGCACGGCGCGGGTGACCCGGTGTACGTCTCCTACCGGCCGGAGCTGATCGAGCTGATGGGCAAGGCCGGCTACGACCGTCTGGTCGAGCTGTGCGAGGAGCGGCTCGCCTCGCAGCTGCCGTTGCTCGCCCCGCACCCGGCGGACCCGGTACCGGCACCGGCACCGCGTCCGGTGGATCCCGTCGATCCGACCGCGTGAGGCCCTCGACCCGACCGTGTGAGGCCCTCAATCCGACCGTGTAGGGCCCTCGGCCCGGCTCCTGGGAGCCGGGCCGAGGGCCCTA
>NZ_MUBA01000644.1 GCF_002154575.1 Streptomyces bobili | reverse complement strand
TTCGGGGACAGGGCGGGGGCTGGAGCAGGGGACGACCTTCGGTCGCGCATGTCTTCGCGTTCTGGGAGAGCCGCGCCTTCTACGACTCCTTCATGGCGCGTTCTCACGACCGGCTCGCGACCACCCAGGCGGGTACCTTCAAGGACGCCCAGGTCCGGCTCTTCGACTACCGGTTCGACGTGAAGACGGGCTTCGAACCCCGCTTCACCGACTCCGACCTGGTGCGAGTGGCCCTGTGCCGGGTCCATGAGGAACGCGCCGAACACTTCACGCTGATGCAGGAGAAGGTGTGGAACCCGGCCATGGCCGGGTCGCCCGGCATGATCCGCGGCATGTTCGGCGAGGCGCCGGGCCACGAGTTCCTGGTCCTGTCGATGTGGCGTTCGCTGGCCGAACACGGCAAGTACCGCGCCGAACGGATAGAGCGGCTGGCCCTGCGGGCACAGACGGAAGCGGATGTCGCCGCCCTCACCGGCGACATCGTCGAGCTGGAACCCACCTGGACAGTGTGAGATCCGGATCCACCGATCCTGTCCTGCGGGACGCCTCCCCCGGTGCGGGTTTCGTGTGACCTACGCCGTATGGAGGCCGTACGAGTGCTCGATCGGCCGCCACCCGATCTAGTGTTTTCGCATGGCAAGACCACGGCGCATCGTCCTTGTCCGGCACGGGGAGTCAACGGGCAATGTTGATGACACCGTCTACGAGCGTGAACCCGACCACGCACTGGCCCTCACGGAGCGGGGCCGGCAACAAGCGGAGGAGACCGGCAAGCGGTTGCGGGAGGTGCTCGGAGACGAGCGGGTCAGCGTGTACGTCTCGCCCTACCGGCGCACGCACGAGACCCTCCGTGAGTTCCGTCTCGACCCCGACCTGATTCGCGTACGTGAGGAACCACGGCTGCGCGAGCAGGACTGGGGCAACTGGCAGGACCGCGACGACGTCCGCCTCCAGAAGGCCTACCGTGACGCGTACGGGCACTTCTTCTACCGATTCGTCCAGGGCGAGAGCGGGGCGGACGTGTACGACCGGGTCGGCGGCTTCCTGGAAAGCCTGTTCCGCAGTTTCGAGGCTCCCGACCACCCGCCGAACGTGCTGATCGTGACGCACGGCCTGGCCATGCGGCTGTTCTGCATGCGCTGGTTCCACTGGACGGTCGCCGAGTTCGAGTCCCTGTCGAATCCGGGGAACGCCGAGATGCGCATGCTCGTTCTCGGGGACGACGGCAAGTACGCCCTCGACCGGCCGTTCGGCCGCTGGCGAGATCCGGAGCCGTACGGGATCACTGGAGAGTGGCAGAGCGATGACCGTTGACTCCTCCCCCGAGGGACGCCTGACGCGCGCCCTCGGGGCCCTGCGCGGACTCGCGGTGGGGGACGCGCTGGGCTCGCAGTTCTTCGTGCCCGCGCACTACCCGCTGCTCAAGCACCGCGGACTTCCGCCCGGCCACTGGCAGTGGACGGACGACACCGAAATGGCCTGTTCCGTCGTCGCCGTGCTGGCCACCCACCACCGCATCGACCAGGACGCCCTGGCCCATTCCTTCGCCGCGCACCACGACTTCGACCGCGGCTACGGTCCCGCCGTCAACCGGCTGCTGCGACTGGTCCGGGAGGGCGGCGACTGGCGTGAACTCGCCGCCGCCCTGTTCAACGGCCAGGGCTCCTGGGGCAACGGTGCCGCCATGCGGATCGCCCCCCTGGGCGCCTGGTACGCCGATGATCCCGAACAGGCGACCCACCAGGCGGAGATCTCCGCCTACCCCACGCACCAGCATCGGGAGGCCGTGGTCGGCGCCATGGCCGTCGCCGCGGCCGCCGCGCTGGCAGCGGCGCCGGGAGGACCGCCCGGCGCGGACGCCCTCCTGGAAGGCGTCATCGGCCTCATCCCCAAGAGCGCGGTGACCGCGGGGCTGCGGCGGGCCCGCGACATGCTCGACTACGGCGACGCCGGCACCGTCGCGGCGGTCCTGGGCTGCGGACGGCGTACGACGGCTCATGACACCGTCCCGTTCGCGCTCTGGTCCGCGGCCCGCTCCCTCGGCGATTACGAGGAGGCCTTCTGGACCACCGCGCAGGTCGGCGGCGACGTGGACACGACCTGCGCCATCGTGGGCGGCGTCATCGCCTCCGGAAAGGCGGGGAGGCCTCCCGCGGCCTGGGTGGAGCGAGTGGAGACATTCCCGGACTGGGTTCCCTGGTCCTCTTGAGCGGCTCCGCCCGGACGTCCCGCTGAGCGGCCTGCCGACGGACACCACCCGCTTCTCCCTGCCCGCCGGTGTGAACACTGTGTGTCTGACGGGAACTCTGCGTGACCGACTGTGCGTTGTTCGGGCATCCGCTGTGCGACGTGTGAGCGCACAGGCGGCAGGGCGACGGGCGGCTGCGGTGGAGGTGCGGGGTGGTCATGGGGTCGATGGGGTCGGTGTCGGTGTCAGTGGCGGCGGTGGTATGGCTGGTCCTGCTGGTGTCCGCGGTCGCGGTCGGCGTGCTCGGTGGACGGGTGCGCGTGAGGCGCGTGCGCATCGGCTCGGGTGGTGCGAGCGGTCGGGCAGGCGGCCGCGGACGTACGTCCACGAGGTTTGTCGACGACGGTCCGCGGCCGGTCCGTGACGCTGTCCCGTCAGCCGACCATGGGGCCCGCGGTGCCCGAGAGTGCTTCCAGGTCGCTCTTGCGGACCCGGATGACCAGCACGGAGATCACGACGGCCACCAGGCCCATCGCCGCGGCCGGGATGAAAGCCGTCGAGATTCCGTGGGCGAGGACCTCGTGTCCCCAGGGGGCGGGCAACTGCTGGGTGGCCGCGAAGTCGGCCTTCTGCGCCGCCGATCCCTCGGCAAGGAACTTCGGCACCTGCTTCTCGGCCTCGGAGGTGCTGGCCGAGCCGAAGACGGTCGTCAGGAGGGCCAGGCCGATCGAGCCGCCCACCTGCTGCATGGCGTTGAGCAGGCCGGACGCGGCGCCCGCCTCGTGCTGGTTGACGCCGGACACCGCGGTGACGGTCGCCGTCACGAAGTTCAGGCCCATGCCGAAGGCGAACATGATCATCGGACCGAGCACGCCGCCGACGTAGGAACTGTCCGGAGTGATGAACGTCTGCCAGACCAGGCCGACCACCACGAGCGAGGAGCCGCCGAGCATGAACGGCTTGGGGCCCAGAACTGGCAGGAATCGCTGCGACAGACCGGCGCCGAAGGCGATCGCGACCGTGACGGGAAGGAAGGCGAGCCCCGCCTGGATCGGGCTGTAGCCGAGCACGTTCTGCACGAACAGGACGATGTAGAAGAACATGCCGAACATGGCCGCGGCGAGGCTCAGCATGATCACGTAGGTGCCGGAGCGGTTGCGGTCGGCGAACATCTTCAGGGGAGTGATCGGCTCCTTGGCGCGCATCTCCGTGAACACGAAGGCGATCAGCAGCACCAGGGCGATCCCGAAGGCGACGAGGGTGCCCTCGTCGCGCCAGCCCTTCTCGGCGGCCCGGATGAAGCCGTAGACCAGGGACGCCATTCCCACCGTGGAGGTGAGGGCGCCCGCGATGTCGAAGCGCCCGGGGTGCCGTTCGGACTCCCTGATGTACAGCGGGGCGAGGACGGCGATGAGGAGGCCGATCGGCACGTTGACGAACAGCACCCAGCGCCAGTCGAGCCACTCGGTGAGCATGCCCCCCGCGAGCAGACCGATGGCTCCGCCACCCGCGGACACGGCGGCGAAGACGCCGAAGGCCCGGTTCCGTTCCGGGCCCTCGGGGAAGGTGGTGGTGATGAGCGCCAGCGAGGTCGGCGAGGCGATCGCCCCTCCGACGCCCTGCAGCGCGCGCGCCGCCAGCAACTGCCAGGGCTCCTGGGCCAGACCGCCCAGCAGCGAGGCGAAGGTGAACAGCAGGATGCCGGCCATGAACACCCTGCGCCGGCCCAGGATGTCGCCGGCGCGGGCACCGAGCAGGAGCAGACCGCCGAAGGTCAGGGTGTAGGCGCTGACCACCCAGGTGAGGTCCGTCGTGCTGAAGGCGAGCGCGTCTTGGATGTGCGGGAGGGCGATGTTCACAATCGTCGCGTCGAGTACGACCATGAGCTGGCACGCCGCGATGACGGTGAGCGCGATGCCGGGATGCCCGTCCCGGCGGGGCGCGCCCGGTTTCTGGTTCTGAATCAACGGAGAGGTCGTCACTATGGGTCCCCCACAAATGCTTTAGTGAACGGTAGCGTTCACTGCCGCGTCAACCGTAGTGAGTCCCCAGTAGTGAACGCAAGCGTTCACTTGCGGCACCTTCCCCTGATCTGCCCGTCGCCGCCACCCACGGCGACC
>NZ_MUBA01000643.1 GCF_002154575.1 Streptomyces bobili | reverse complement strand
GTCATGGCTCGCCCGACGAGGCCCTCGCCGCCCTGACCGGCCCGGCGGCGCCCTACCTCATCGGCGTACGGCATCACGCGCCCTCCCTGGCCGCGGCGATGCCCCTGCTCCTGGACGAGGCGAAGCCGGACGTGCTGCTCGTCGAGCTGCCGGCCGAGATGCAGGAGTGGCTGCCCTGGCTCGGGCACGAGGAGACGCGGGCCCCGGTCGCGCTCGCCGCCGCCCCCGGTGACGGGAGCGGCGGCGGGGGGCCGGCGTTCTATCCGTTCGCGGACTTCTCGCCGGAGCTGGCCGCCGTGCGCTGGGCGGGCCCGCGGGGAGTGCCGGTGATCGCCTGCGATCTGCCGCTCGCCGACCGGGCGTGGGGCGAGGGCCGGACCGGCGCTCCGGCGCCGGGTGACGGCGGCCCCGGGCTGGCCGCCGCGCTGCGGGCCGGGCTGAGCGGCCGTCCCGGGGACGATCTGTGGGACCGGCTCGTCGAGGCCACCGCGCCGGGTTCTCCGCCGGAGGCCCTGCGCCGGGCCGCTCTGCTCACCGGCTGGGCGCTGCGTGAGGACGCGGCCGTGTCGGGCGGTGTGCCCGAGCTGGATCTGCGGCGGGAGCGGTGGATGCGGGCGCGGCTCACGGAAGCGACGGCGGGCGGGGAGCGGGCCGCCATGGTGGTCGGGGCCTTCCACGCCCCGGCGCTGGCTGGGCCGCGCACGGAGGAGACGGAGCAGTCCGGGGAGACCGGCGGGGCCGACGCGAACCGCCCCGCCTGGACCACGTCCCTCATCCCCTACACCTACGCCCTGCTGGACGAGCGGTCCGGATATCCGGCGGGCATCCGGGACCCGGAGTGGCAGGACATGGTCCTGCGCGCGCAGGGGGATCCCGAGGCGCTGGCAGAGGCGTTGACGCGGGCGGCCGTCCGTGTCTGTGCCGAGCTGCGGGCCCTCGGGCACCCGTCGGGGCCCGCCGACGCCCGGGAGATCGTCCGGCTCGCCTCCGATCTGGCCCGGCTGCGCGGGCTGCCCGCGGCCGGCCGGGGTGAGCTGGTGGAAGCCGTGCAGACGGTTCTGACGCAGGGTGAGCCGTACGGGCGGGGACGGGCCGTGGCGCGGGCGATGGAGCGGGTGCTGGTCGGCACCCGCACCGGGCGGCCCGCACCGGACACCCCGCGCTGCGGTCTGGCCCCCGCGGTGGAGGCCGACGTGGCGGAGCTGGGCCTGCCGGGTCCGGCGGACGGGGTCTCCGGTGCGGTGCGGGACATGCGTCTGGACCCCCTGCGGTCCGACCTCGACCGGCGCCGTGAACTGCTGCTGCGCCGGCTGACGGTGTGCGGGGTGCCGTACGGGGAGGCGAAGGAGGTCGTCGGTGCGGGCGGCGCCGAGGCGGTCACCTCGCGCTGGGAGGTGCGCTGGACGCCCGCGACGGCGGCCATGCTCACCGCGGCCGGCATGCGCGGGGTCACCGCGGCCCAGGCCGCCGAAGGGGTGCTGCGGGAGCGGCGGCGCCTGGAGGGGGACGAGGGCGGGCCGACGGCCGCGCAGGCTCTCGACGGGCTCGCGGGGGCCGCCGAGTGCGGTCTGACGGCGCTCGCGGACGAGCGGCTCGCCGACCTCGCCGAGGTGCTCCCCCTGGCCGGCACCCTGCCCGAACTGCTCGCCGGGCTGGCTCTGCTGGACCGGCTGCGGGCCGGTCACATCCCCGGTCTCGGCGAAGACCGGGACCGTACGGCGCGGGCGGCGGCCGTGGCCGGGCTGCTCACGTCGGCGGCGGTGCGCCAGGTGGACGGTCTGACCGGCTCCGAGGACCCCGCAGACGCCCACGCCCTGCTCGAACTGGCCCACCGCGCCGACGCGTTGGGCGGCATCCGGCTCACCGACGCCCTCGCCCGGCTGGCCGCCGACGGTTCCCCGCTGATGCGCGGTGCCGCCGGGGCCGTACGCGTGCTGCTCGGGCAGGAGGACCCGCGGGTGTTCGGGGACCGGGTGGCGTCCTGGGTCGACGCGGCCGTCGACCCGGAATCTCGGGCCGCGCTCACCGCACGGCTCGGCGGGCTGCTGACCGCCGCCGGTCCCCTGCTGGAGGCCGCGGCGCCCGCGTTGGAGCCGCTGCTCGACCGGGTCGCGGAGCTGCCCGACCGGGAGTTCCTCGACCGGCTCCCGGCGCTGCGCGGCGGATTCGACGCCCTCAGCCCCGCGGCCCGTGACCGTCTGCTGGCGGCCGTCGAGGAGCGCCTCGACGTAACGCACATCGCGGACACCGGCGGGATCGACCCGGCCGCGCTCGCCGCCTGGACACGGGCCGACCTCGCCGCGCGCGAGACCCTGCGGACGCTGGGGCTGCTGCCCGCTCCCGCCCCGGCGGACGCCGGCTCGGCGGCCGAGGCCGCCCCGCCTCGGGCGGAGGGTGGTCTCCTCGCCCCCGGCGATCGCTGGCGGCTGGTCCTGGGGCGCCGCAAGGATCAACTACCCTCCTCTGCCGCCTCGTTGGCGACCGCGCTGGACGAGCTGTACGGCAGCGGACGCGGGGAGGGCAGCCGGGGCGACCTGAACGGGCCGGGCTCGGGCGGGGGCCGTGAGGTGCCGTACCCCGGCGTGCGGGAGTGGTCGGAGGAACTGGCGGTGCTGTTCGGCCCTGGCATCCGGGAGGAGGTGCTGGCGGCGGCTGCCACGTCGGGCCGCAAGGACGTCCTCGCCGAGTTGAACCCGGACAGTGTGCGCCCCTCGGTCGATCTCCTGCGCACGGTGCTGCGCCACGCGGGCGGCCTGCCCGAGGCCCGGCTGGCGGCCCTGCGTCCGCTGGTCCGGCGGCTGGTCGAGGCCCTCACCCGGGAACTCGCCACCCGGCTGCGGCCCGCCCTGCACGGCACGGCCCTGCCGCGACCCAGCAGACGACCGGGCGGCGGCCTCGACCTGCCCCGCACGCTGCGCGCCAACCTGGCGACCGCGCGCCGCGCCCCCGACGGCACGGTCCAGGTCATCCCCGAGCACCCGGTGTTCCGCACCCGGGGGCGCCGGTCCGCCGACTGGCGGCTGATCCTGGTCACGGACGTGTCCGGATCCATGGAGGCGTCCACCGTCTGGGCGGCGCTCACGGCGTCGGTGCTGGCCGGGGTACCGACCCTGTCCACGCACTTCCTGGCCTTCTCCACCGAGGTCATCGACCTCACCGGGCACGTCGAGGACCCGCTGTCGCTCCTGCTGGAGGTCAGCGTGGGCGGCGGCACCCACATCGCGGCGGGCCTGCGGCACGCCCGCGAGCTGGTCACGGTGCCCTCGCGCACCCTCGTCGTGGTCGTCAGCGACTTCGAGGATGGCTATCCGCTCGGCGGGCTCCTCGCCGAGGTCCGCGCACTCGTCGGAGCGGGCTGTCACGTCCTGGGCTGCGCGAGCCTCGACGACACGGGACGGCCCCGCTACTCCACGGGCGTCGCCGGTCAGCTCGTCGCCGCGGGCATGCCCGTCGCCGCCCTCAGTCCGCTCGAACTCGCCCGCTGGGTAGGGGAGAAAATCGCATGAGCCCGGACCTCACTCCGGACGGCCCGAACCCGGACGGCCCAACCACGGACGGCCCCGGTCCGGGGCTGCCTCCGGTCGCCCCGTCCGTCACCGCCGAGCTGGTCGAGGCGTTGTCGCCCCGGCTGCGCAAGCGGCTGGACGCGGGGGTCGCCAAGCTGGCCGCTCGTCCGGTCGTGCGCGACGGCGACACCGTGCGGATCGCCGTCGACGACGACACCGACCTCGAACTGCACGCCCCCGGCGGGACGGTGACCAGCGCGGACGCCGTCCGCTGCGGGTGCCTGCTGGCGCCGGACTGCCTGCACCGCGCCGCCGTCGCCTCGGCCGCACCGGTCGCCGACGAGGCGACGGAACCGGCAGAACCGGCAGAACCCACTCACGAGGCGCAGAAGCTACAGGAGGAGAAGGAGGCCGAGACCGCGGGGCCCGAGGAACGCGCCGCCGCCCGTGCGGTGTTCGCGGCGGCGGCCGCCGTCCTGGAGGCAGGCACGGACGGGGCCGGCGCCGTGCTCCAGGCGGAACTGCTGCGCGCCGCGCACACCGCACGCCTGGCGGGTCTCCCCCGGGCCTCGGCGTCCGCGGTCTCCGTGGTCACCGGGATCCGCGCGGCCCGTTCCGCCGACCCGTCGTACCGTCTCGCCGACCTCGCCGAGGCGCTCGGTGGCGCCCTGGGCGTGACCCACCGGATCCCCCACGCCACGGGTTCGGGCCTGGCCGAACTGCGCGGCACGGCACGGCAGCCGTACCGGCCGGACGGCTCCCTGCGGCTGTACGGCCTGTTCTCCGAGCCGGTGCTCACCGCCACCGGGTACGCGGGCGCGGTCACCTGGACCGCCGACGCCGAGGGCCGCCTCTACACGGTGTCCGACGTGGCGCCCGGCGGCCCCGGCCGCGCCACCGGCGCCGCCGACCGTGCCGTGCGGATCGGCGACACGTCCCTGACGCACCGTGAACTGGCGCGCGCCGGCCTCGCCGTGTCGGGCGCCACCGTCTCGCCCACAGGACGCCTCGGCGCGGGCGCGGGGGTACGGGCCGTGCGCGCGTCCGGCGTCGCATGGCGCGCCGAGCCGCTCGAGCGGCTGTGGGCCGTACCCGTCGCCGACCAGGTGGCGTGGGCTCTCGGCGGCGGCCATGACCTGCTGTTCCTCGATGTGACGCTCAGGGGCGCGGTCCGGGAGGCGACGGGCGACTGTCTGCTGGCCGACTGCGCCGGGGTGCCGCTGCGGCTGGCCACGGCGCACGACGCTCCCGCCCTGCCGTACCGCGACAATCTGCGTCTGCTGGCGGCTGCCGGGGGCAGCGGGCTTCGGGTCGTCGCCCGGCTGGCGCCGGGCCCGCTGCCCCGCGCGCTGCTGCTGGCGGCCGAGCATCCGAGCGACCCTGCCGCCCGCGTGGACCTGGGTCTCGACCGGCTCCAGCACGCGGACCTGCCCGCGGGAAGGACCCCGGCGGCGGCCCCGGCCCCGGCCGTGGACGAGGCACCGCTGCATCTGCTGCGCCGGCGGCTCCATCAGGCCGTGTCGGGCGGCCGGCGCGTGCTGGCCTTCCCGGGCGGTGCGGCGGGCGACGGGGCCCGGCTGCGCCACGTGGGGCTCGGCACGGCGGGGGATCTCCTCGACGGGCTGCACGCCGCCGCGGCGGACCGCGCGCGTGACGTGTTCGGGCGGCTCCTGCCGTCCGACGCGGGCCGTTTCGCGGGCGCCTGGCTGGCGTCGGCGGTGTACATGAGCGAGGCCGAGCGGGCGCTGTGCGCGCAGGCCTGGGGGGTGACCACGATCCCGGCGTGACGGCGACTCACGATTCTCGCTCCTTTAGGTCAGGATCTGACCTGTATCCCTCCTAACGTGGTCCACGAACGCGGAACACACCCCACGGAGACGGAGACCCGCCATGTCCCAGAACACCCCCGCCACCCTCGCCCCGGCCCTCACCGGGGAGCGCGCCGACCTGCTGGAGACGCTGGCCAAGCACCGCGACTTCCTGCGCTTCACCGCCAACGGCCTGACCGACGAGCAGGCCGGGCTGCGGACCACGGCCAGCGAGCTGTGTATCGGCGGCCTGATCAAGCACGTCACGTCCGTCGAGCGGAACTGGGTCTCCTTCATCGTGGACGGCCCGTCGGCGATGGGTGACTTCGACAAGATGACCGAGGCGGACTTCGCGCGGCGGGCCGACGAGTTCCGGATGCTGCCCGGTGACACGCTGGCGGCGGTGCTGGAGAACTACGCCGGGGTGGCTCGCCGTACCGACGAGCTGGTCGCGTCGCTGCCGGACCTCGACGCGTCGCACCCGCTGCCCTCGGCGCCGTGGTTCGCGCCGGGCAAGGAGTGGTCGGCCCGCCGGGCGCTGCTGCACGTGATCGCCGAGACGTCCCAGCACGCGGGTCACGCCGACATCATCCGCGAGTCCCTGGACGGCGCGAAGACCATGGGCTGAGCCGGCTTCCCGTCAGGACACCCGGAACACGTGCCCCTGCCAGGGCCCGAGATCCACAAACAGGCCCTGGCCTGCCAGCTCGTCGCCCTCGCGGTCGTACGTCCGTGAGGTGAGCAGGTCGGTCAGCCGGAGCGTGCGGCCCCGCAGGTCGTCCCAGGGGAGGGGCAGCCGGGCGCGGGCCGGGCGGTCACAGTGGTTGACGACGACCAGGTGGCGGGCGTCCGGGTGGGTCCAGGTCCAGCTGAGCAGTGCGCGATGGCTGTCGTCGTCCGGCCATCCCGTCGGCGTGCACAGACGCCACTCGCCCCGGCGTACCTCCGTGGCGGCCCGCAGCAGCCGGGCGTGGAAGCCGCGCAGTGCCTCGTCGGCCGGTTCCGTCGGCCGGCGGGAGAGGAAGACCGGAGGGCGCACCCGGCGGCCTTCGAACTGGCCCTCGTGCCAGAGGGTCGCGCCGGGCAGGGTCGCGACGGTGACGGCCGCCGCCCGTCCCCGCTCGCCGGGCAGAGTGGCGGCGGCCCGGGGTTCGTCGTGGTTCTCCAGGAAGCGGACGAGGCCACGCTGGTGGGTGAGGTCGGCCCGCAGATGGGCACGGACGGAGTCGGCGTCCTCGTGGAGCAGCCGGTCGTACAGCCGTTTGTCGTAGCAGTGGTCGAACCCCTGCCTCTGGAGGGCGTGTTCGAGGTCCCAGTACACCTCGGCGACCAGGAGCAGGTCCGGGTGCCGGGCGCGCACGCGCGGGACGACGTACGGCCAGAAGTCCTCGGCGGGGACCGGTCCCGCGGCCTCGCCCCAGGTCTTGGCGAAGATGTCGTTCCTCATCAGCATCGCCATGTCGCAGCGCACGCCGTCCGCCTGCTCGCCGATGGAGATCAGGGTGTCCACGGTCGCCCGGCGCAGGTCGTCGCTGAAGGCGTTGAGCTGGACGACGTCGGGCCAGGGCGGGAAGTACGGGTCGCGGCCACGGGCGTAGATCCGCCCGTCGGTCGCGAGGTAGGCCTCCGGTGCGCGGGACAGGTCCTCGGGGGTGCCCTGGATCAGCCGGGCCGGGTGCGTGCGGAGCCAGGGATGGTCGGGGGCGACATGGTTGGGCACGAAGTCGAGGATCAACCGCAGTCCGCGGGCGGCCAGTCGGGCGCGGGCGACGGCCAGTCCGTCCGGTCCGCCGAGGGCCTCGTCGACGACGTAGTTCCGTACGCAGTACGGGGATCCGGCGATGTCCGCCTCGGTGAGACCGGGCAGGGCCGCGCGGAACGACGCGAGCAGGGTGTCGTCGCGCAGCGCGATCGCCAGACCGGCCGGGCTGCGCTCCCAGACGCCCATCAGCCAGACGGTGTCGATGCCGGGCAGGGCGATCTGGTCCCAGACCTCGTCGGGCACCTCGCCCAGGGTGAGGCGGCGCCCGTAACGCTCACTCAACTCCGTGAGCCACACCAGGGTGTTGATCTCGTGGATCACGGTCATGACAGCGGTTCCCCCGGTTCGCGCACCGGCTTGAGGGACTCCCGTCCGCCGCGGCTCCAGTCGTCGGAGCTGAGGCTGTGGAACAGGGTCGCGGTGGCCGCGACGAGCCCGGTCCAGCCGGTCTGGTGGGAGGCGCCGAGTCCGGCGCCGTTGTCGCCGTGGAAGTACTCGTAGAAGAGGAGCAGGTCCTTCCAGTGCGGGTCCTTGGCGAACTTGGGCTGGGCGCCGTGCACGGGCCGGTGGCCGTCGGAGTCGCGCAGGAAGGTGGAGGTGAGCCGGTCGGCGATCTCGCGGGCCACCTCGTAGAGGTTGAGCATGCGCCCCGAGCCGGTCGGGCACTCCACGGTGAAGTCGGGGCCGTGGTATCCGTGCAGGTTCAACAGGGCGCGGATCAGCAGGATGTTGATGGGGAACCAGACGGGTCCGCGCCAGTTCGAGTTACCGCCGAACATCCCGGAGTCGGACTCGGCCGGCAGATAGCCGACGCCGTACGTCTCGCCGTGCACGTCGAAGGTGTAGGGGTGCTCGGCATGGTGGCGGGAGAGGGAGCGGATGCCGTGCGGGCCGAGGAACTCGTCCTCGTCGAGCATGCGGGCCAGGATGCGGCGCAGCCGGTCCTCGCCGAACAGGGCGAACAGGTAGCGGCCGTCCTCGTTCGCGTCGGCGGTGGCGTGCTGTGACACGAAGGCCTCGACGGCCGGGTGTCGTTTGATGAACTCCTGGGCTCCCTCGACGAGTTCGGGGAAGCTGCGGTCGGCCCGGCCGCCGATCACGCTGGTCGCCGCGAGGGGGATCAGTCCGACCAGGGAGCGCACCTTCAACGGGGTGGCGCTGCCGTCGGGCAGTCGCAGGACGTCGTAGAAGAAGCCGTCCTCTTCGTCCCAGAGGCTGGCGTTGTCCTTGCCGATGCGGTTCATGGCGACGGCGATCCACGCGAAGTGCTCGAACAGCATCTGCGCCTGCTCGACGTACACCGGGTTGTCGACGGCGAGTTCGATGGCGATGTCGAGGAGGTTCTGGCAGTACAGGGCCATCCAGGCGGTGCCGTCGGCCTGGTCAAGGTGGCCGCCGGTGGGGAGCGGGGCGCTGCGGTCGAATACGCCGATGTTGTCGAGGCCGAGGAAGCCGCCCTGGAAGACGTTGTTGCCGTCGGCGTCCTTGCGGTTGAGCCACCAGGTGAAGTTCTTCATCAGCTTCTGGTAGGCGTTCTCCAGGAAGGCGCGGTCGCCGTGACCGGTGCGGTGCTTCTCCAGTTCGTAGACGAAGAGGACGGCCCAGGCGTGCACGGGCGGGTTGACGTCGCCGAAGTTCCATTCGTACGCCGGGATCTGGCCGTTGGGATGCAGATAGAGGCGGCGCAGCAGCAGGTCGAGCTGGGACTTGGCGAAGGCGATGTCGACCATGGACAGGGCCAGGGTGTGGAAGGCGAGGTCCCAGGCGGCGAACCACGGGTACTCCCAGGTGTCCGGCATCGACATGATCTCGTCGTTGACCATGTGGTACCAGGCGCTGTTGCGGACGCCGGGGTCGCTGGCGAGCGGGTCGACGCCGTGCTCGGACAGCCAGCGCTGCACGTCGAGGTAGTAGTACTGCTTGCTCCACAGCATCCCGGCGAGTGCCTGGCGGACCAGGTGGCGTTCCTCGTCCCCCATGCCGTCGGGGAGGACGCCCCGGTAGAAGGTGTCGGCCTCGGTGCGGCGGGTGTCCAGCGTCTGCCCGAAGTCGCCCCAGGGGTCGCCGAGTTCGGAGTCGGCGAGCCGCAGCCGGACGGTGGCGCTCTCCCCGGCGGGGATGCTCAGCACATGGTGGACGGCCGCCTTCGTCCCGGTGCCCTCCGGGTTCACGGAGCCCGGCTCGCCGTCGACGAGATGGCGGCCGATACCGTCCTTCACGTACGGGGTGGTGTTCTCGCTGCCGAAGACGCGTGCGTTGTCGGTCTCGTTGTCGGTGAACAGGGGCGTGCCCGTGCCCTGGTGGTGGAGCCAGCGGGGGCCGAGTTCCTCATGGTCGGCGCGGACGGCGCCGTCCGTGGCACGCAGCCCGGGGACCGCCGTACCGCCGGCCCAGGACCAGGTGTGCCGGAACCACAGGGTCGGCAGCAGATGGAGGGTGGCCTCGTCGGGGCCGCGGTTGTGCGCGGTGATCTCGACGAGCAGGTCCTCCGGCCCGGCCTTCGCGTACTCCACGACGACGTCGAAGTAGCGGTCCTCGTCGAAGATCCCGGTGTCCAGCAGCTCGTACTCGAAGTCGCGGCGGCCACGGGCCCGGTTCGTCTCGACGAGGTCGGCGTAGGGGAACTCGCCCTGCGGGTACTTGTAGAGGAACTTCATGTACGAATGCGTCGGGGTGTTGTCGAGGTAGAAGTAGTACTCCTTGACGTCCTCGCCGTGGTTGCCCTCGGTGTTCGTGAGCCCGAACATCCGCTCCTTGAGGATCGGGTCGCGGCCGTTCCACAGGGCCAGCGCGAAACACAGCCGCTGCTTGTCGTCGCTGACGCCCGCGATGCCGTCCTCGCCCCAGCGGTAGGCGCGCGAACGGGCCTGGTCGTGCGTGAAGTACGACCAGGCGTCGCCGTCGGCGCTGTAGTCCTCCCGTACGGTCCCCCACTGCCGCTCGCTCAGGTACGGGCCCCAGCGCCGCCAGGGCGCCACCTTGTCGTCGGCCTCCGCGAGCCGCCGTCGTTCGGCGTCCGCCGCGCCACCACCGTGCGTCATCGCCCGTCCTCCTCGCCACCCGGCATGTGCCTCCACAGTCGGCCCCGTCGTGCGGGGCCGCAATGGCAGGGGCGGGGGGCCGACGACGGTGGGTACCGGCGAGGGCAGCTCGGGGTATGCCGTCGGATGCGCCATCGAGGTATGCCGTCGGGCCCGGTGAAAAGCACCTGGCACAGCCGGGTGGGTGAACGCTACGATCACCGCGATGACAACTCACTCTGTTCACAGATTGGGGGACCCCACCGCGCAAGGTGAGTGCTGATGCTCACCCCACCCGCGATCGGGGATTCCCGCCTTTCCTTCTGGCTGCGCGTGCGCGAGTTCGCCGTGCCGCCCTCCATGATCGAGACTGCGACCGCCCGCCGCCTCGCCGGTGACTGGGCGGGGGCGTGCGCCGCCGCAGGCTTCGACGTCGATATCCCTCTGCGCTCCGTGGCGCGTAGCCATCACCCGGAGCTCGCCGCCCGGATCCGGGCCGATCTCCGGTGTCTGGCGCCCGACCTGCTGCGCTGGCACATGCCGAGGATCGCTCCCGACGGACTGCTCCGCCCGGGGCTGACCCTCACTCTGGCCCGCTACGACGCCTCGGGGCTGGACGGCGTGAGCCCCGTGCACCTCGTCGCGCGGACACCCCCGGCCTGGGCGGACGCCGGCCAGCGGATCAGCCTCACGCTGTGGGACGGCTCCGGCGCGGACTACGGCGCCGACGCCGGCCGCCATCCGCATCCTCGCCCCAGCCGACGGTTCCGCTTCGACCTGCACCGCCATCTGTGGGACGCGGGCCGGGCCGCCGAACTGCGCGTCCGGTCAGGGGCCGACGGACCGGCCGCCGGCCGTCACCCCGCCGTCCCGACGGGGGCGGTCCCTGACGGGTACAGCTGTGCCGTCGGCCGATGGGCGGCCGAGGCCCGGATCCTGCTCCGCGCCGAGGGCCTGCCCGCCGGGCCGGTCCTGGTGCGGTGCGGCGGGCGGCACCGGCTGGTGCTGGACGTGCGTGATGATGCGGCGGCTTCGGGGGCCGGGTCCGGGTGGGGGGTTGTGCCCGAGTCCGCCGGGACGACGCCCGCGCCGCCGGGTCCGGCCGAGGTCTCCGGGTCGACGCCCCCGCTGCCGGGCCTGTCGGTGGCCGCCTCGTCGGCATCCGTCCCGCCCGTCCTGCCCGAGGTCGGCGATTCCACGGCTGGGTTGCCCGCCGTGCCCGAGGTCGGCGACTCCACGGCTGGGTTGCCCGCCGTGCCCGAGGTCGGCGACTCCAC
>NZ_MUBA01000642.1 GCF_002154575.1 Streptomyces bobili | reverse complement strand
GCTGCTGGCCGACGGCCGGGACGCCGCCTCGGCGTGGACCCTCGATCCCGCGATGCGCCACCTCAACCACGGCTCGTTCGGCGCGGTGCCCCGGGTGGCGCAGGAGCGGCAGAGCGCGCTGCGCGACGAGATGGAACGGGCGCCGGTCGCCTGGTTCCCGCGGCTGCCGGGCCGGATCGCCGCCGCCCGCTCGGCGATCGCCGGCCATCTCCGCGTCCGGGCGCGGGACTTGGCGCTCGTCCCCAACGCGAGCGCCGGCGCGAGTGTCGTCTACGCCGCCCTCGGCGCGCGTCCGGGCGGCGACATCGTGGTCACCGACCACGGCTACGGGGCCGTCACGATGGGCGCCGAGCGGCTCGCCCGGCGCTGGGGCGCACGCGTCCGCACCGCCCACGTCCCCCTCGGCGCCGATGCCCGGCAGGCCTGTACGGCGGTGATGTCGCAGGTCGACGAGCGGGTAGCGCTCATCGTCCTGGACCAGATCACCTCCGCCACGGCCCGGCTGATGCCGGTCGGCCTCGTCGGCTCTGAGGCCGCCCGGCACGGCATCCCGCTGCTCGTGGACGGCGCGCACGCCCCCGGCCTCCTCGCCGCACCCATGGAGGGGCTGGTCTGCGACGCCTGGGTCGGCAACCTCCACAAGTGGGGATGCGCGCCCCGCGGCACCGCCGCTCTCGTGGCCCGGGGCCCGCTGCGCGAGGAACTCCATCCGCTGATCGACTCCTGGAGCGCCGCGGAACCCTTCCCGGACCGCTTCGACCAGCAGGGCACGATCGACGCGACCGGCTGCCTCGCCGCCCCCGCGGCACTCGACTTCGTCGACCGCACCTGGGGCTGGGACACGGCCCGCGCCTACATGGACGAACTGGCCGGATACGGCGCCCGCGTGGTGGCCGCCGCGTTCGAGGCGTCGGGCGGCCCGGCGGAACCGGTCGACGTCGGGATGCCCGTGCCGGGAATGCGCCTGGTCCGGCTCCCGGAGGGACTGGGCGCCACCCGGATCGAGGCCGACGCCCTGCGCGACCGGGCGACCGAGGAACTGGGCGTCGAGGCCGCCTTCACCAGTTTCGGCGGAATCGGTTACCTGCGGTTGTCCGCCCACGTCTACAACACACCCGGCGACTACGAGTACTTCGCCGACGCCTGCGTACCCGTCGTCGAGAGGTGGGCGCGGGAAGCCCGCAGCGGAGGGTGACACACCGCCGGGCACGTCTCGCCCCGTTCGGCGGGCGCAGCGGCGGCACCGCGCTCGGGCGTCGTGGCCCGCGTGCGCGGTGACGGCTCAGGTTCCACTCTGGACTCATGGCTAACGCGATGCCCGTCGTCGTCTATCCGCCCGCCGAGGACGGCGGCCGGCGCGTCCGCGCGGGCAACCAGTTTCTCGGCATGGCCTACGGTCTCCTCGACGTCGCCGAGTTCTTACGCCTCGCGGGTCTGGAAGGCATCGACGACCTCGATGTGGCGGGCATGCCGGAGATCGAGTGGCGTGGGGGCGGGCCGGAGGTGTGGCAGCGATGAGTCCCGCGCGGCTCCGGGTGGCCGGGGCCGCTGCCGGTCCCCATGTGACCAGCCGGTCCTTGAGCGGTGGGCAGGCCAGAACTCCGGTCCCTCCGCATCCGCGCCGCGCCGATCGCCGACGGAGGCCCTACCTTCCGCAGAAGGCGCGACACCGTCCGCCGGAAGAGGTCCGCCGTGCATCCGGGGGAACGTCAGGAGCGGCCTCGTTTGAACGAGTCCTTCATGCCCAGGGCTCGGTGCCGGATGGTGGTCACCTTCTGACGAATTCTGGCTTTCACCTCGTCCGTTCTGCCCTCGGTCTCGAGGCGCTCGCTACCGGTGATCCTCCCGACGAAGACTTTGAATCTGGCCTTGGCCTGATCCATGGCGCCACTTCTTACCATGGTGATCCCTCCATCGGACGGTTCTTACATGCCACGCTAGGTTCGAGGGAGCCATCGCGCTTGGTCACGCCCATCGGCGGAGTGCCATCGCAGCCCGGACTGCGGTCGCCGCGTCGGGATTCAAGGAATCGGACCTGACCGGACCGGCAGCGCCCTGCCGACTGTGCCCGCCCGGGACAGACCCTGCTCCCTGCCCCGGAATCCCCATGGGACAAGTCCACGAACTTCGGCCGTGCCGGCCCAACGGCCCGAGAGCCCGCGCGGTTCCGGAGTCGCCGAGAGGAGGATCCCTAGCGAGTATGGAAGCCGGCGTATGGGTGGCCGAAGGTGCAGCCCAGGTGCCGTCAGCGGAAGAACGGAGCCGTTGTGACGGGTGGCGAAGGCATCTTGTCGGATCTTCTGGCGCGCTCACACCGAGTGTCACCTCGGGACCTTCCGATGCTGATCGACGAAGCCGGGCGGCGCCTCGGTCTGTCCAGCGCACGCCTTTACGTCCCCGACCTCCAGCAGGTCCATCTGATCGCCTTGCCGTATCCGGCCAGGCAGGACACGCCAGTGCTGGAGATCGACGACTCGGTGGCCGGCCTGGCCTACCGTACGCAGCGAATTCAGCGCACGCGTGACGGCTGCACAGCATGGCTACCGTTGATCGACGGAATCGAGCGCCTGGGCGTCATGGTGATCACAGCACCCGAGCTCGATCCCCACCTGCTGGAGTCCTGCACGGCGCTGGCGGGGCTGACCGCTCTGCTGGTGGCGTCCAAAGCGACCTACAGCGACCTGCTGGTTGCGCGAGAGCGTTCCAGGGCCATGACCATCCAGGCGGAACTGCTGTGGTCGTACCTGCCGCCGCGGGCCATCGGCACTGACCAGGTCACCTCGAGCGCCGCTCTGGAACCGGCCTACGACATCGGCGGGGACGCCTTCGATCACAACCTCACCGAGAATGTCCTGCACCTGGCCCTGCTGGACGCCATGGGCCACGACCTGGCCTCCGGCGGTTCCAGCGCGGCCGCTCTCGCCGCCTGCCGCGCCACCCGCCGCGACGGCGGCACCCTGACCGACATCGCCACCACCATCGACCGAACCCTCGACCTATGGATTCCCGGCCGTCTCCTGACCGCGGTCATCGCCAACCTCGACATCCGCAGCGGCTGGCTCACCTGGATCAACTGCGGCCACCCCCCGCCCCTGCTCCTCCGGGACGACGCCGTCCTCCCC
>NZ_MUBA01000641.1 GCF_002154575.1 Streptomyces bobili | reverse complement strand
CCCGAGGACCAGTACACCGCCGCCCCCTTCATCCCCGAAGGGACCCTCACCCTCCCTGCCCTGCGTGAGGCGGCGGCCGGCTGCGAGGGGTGCCCGCTGCACAGGAACGCCACCCGGACGGTGTTCGGCGCGGGCAAGGCCACCGCCAGGGTCATGCTCGTCGGGGAACAGCCCGGTGACCAGGAGGACCGCCAGGGCGAACCCTTCGTGGGCCCGGCCGGCCGCCTGCTGGACAGGGCGTTGGAAGAGGCCGGCCTCGACCCCGCCGACGCCTACGTCACCAACGCGGTCAAGCATTTCAAGTTCACCCAGGCGGAACCCCGTAAACGCAGGATCCACAAGGCCCCCACCCTCCGTGAGATGACTGCCTGCGCCCCCTGGCTGGCGGCCGAGCTGACCGTCGTGGAGCCGGAGCTGATCGTGGTCCTGGGCGCCACCGCGGGCAAGGCCCTGCTCGGCTCCTCGTTCAAGGTCACCGAGGTACGGGGAACGGTCCTGGAGAGGGAGATCCACGGTCACCCCGAACGCCTGGTCCCCACGGTCCACCCGTCCTCGGTACTCCGCTCCGACGACCGCGAAACCGCGTACCGGGGCCTGGTGGGAGACCTGGAAGTGGCGGCCCGGGTCCTGTCGTAGGGGTGGCAGGTAATTACCATCGCCGCGTGGCTCTCACCTTCACCCTCGACCCCGCCGTGACCCCCGGCCTGCGTGACGGCGTCCTGGACCTCTGGACGGACGTCTCCAACGCGGGCGGAGCCGTAGGTTTCGTGCCGCCGGTGACCCGCGAGGCCGTCCGCCCGGAACTGGTCCGTCACCTGGTGCAGATGGCCGAGGGCCGCACGCACCTCCTCGTGGGCCGCGACGAGACCGGCGAGGTGGCGGCAACCGCGTTCCTCACCTTCAACACTCACCGCCTGATGACCCACTGGCTGTGGCTGTACACGGTGATGGTGCACCCCCGCCACCAGGGCAGGGGCTACGGCCGCGACCTGCTCACCGCCGCCGCGGACGCGGCCCGCACCTTCGACGGCATAGACGCGATACGCCTCACCTGCCGAGGCGGCCAGGGCCTGGAACGCTTCTACGCGTCCTGCGGGTACAAGGAGGTCGGCCGGGTCCCGGACGCGATCAGAGTGGCCCCGGGCGACGACCGCGACGACGTCACGATGCTGCTGCCGCTGACCTGAGGCCTCGGCCCCTGCCCCGCCCCCGCTGCAAGATCCGGAGCCGGGCGTGCTTCACTGGACGGTGCCCGTTTGGGACGTTAGGTACCTTCGGACCTCCCCCAGCGGGGGGACCCCAGAGACGGAAGAACGGATTGAGATGCTCCGCTACACGCTGATGCGCCTCGGTGTCTTCGCAGGCTGCCTCGCGGCGGTCTGGGGACTCGTCTACCTCGGTGTCTTCCCGCGCGGCCTGGGCGACTCCAACGGCATGTGGATCCTCCTGCTGTCGCTGGTGCTCTCCGCTCCGCTCAGCTTCGTCCTGCTGCGCAAGGAGCGCGACCGTGCCTCGGAGACGGTCGTGCGGCGCGTGGACCGGATGAAGGCGGGCCTGGAGTCCAGCCGCTCCCAGGAGGACGAGGCGGCCGACTCGGCCCACGCGCAGGGCCAGGCCTCGTAACCACCCGCTTTCGGATCCGCCTGCCCGCGCAAGGGAGTTCGCTCCCGTCGGCCACAACTACTCTTTCCCTCATGGGTGCCGTGAAGACCAAGCGGATGCCGCGTGCGGTCCGTGAGCAGCAGATGCTGGACGCCGCCGTGGAGACTTTCGGGCGGCGCGGGTACATGGCCGCGTCGATGGACGAGATCGCCGAACTGGCGGGCGTGTCCAAGCCGTTGGTGTACCTCTACCTGAACTCCAAGGAAGACCTCTTCACCGCGTGCATCCGGCGCGAAGCGGAGGCGCTCGTCGGCGCGGTGCGCGCGGGCGTGGACACCGGCCTGCCGGCCGACCGCCAGCTCTGGGACGGCCTGCTGGCGTTCTTCGCGCACACCGGCCGCCATCCGCACGCCTGGTCGGTCCTGCACATCCAGGCCCGTACCCACGGCGAGACCTTCGCCGCCGAGGCCGCGGCGATGCGCGCGGAGATCGTGGTGTTCGTGACCCAGCTGATCGTGGTCGCCGCCCGCGAGGCACACCGCGACCCGGACCTCCCGGAACGGGAGGTCCGGGTCGCGGTG
>NZ_MUBA01000640.1 GCF_002154575.1 Streptomyces bobili | reverse complement strand
GCGCGCAGGACGGACTGGTGACGGGGGAGTAGCGCCCTGCGCGCGCGAGCACAGAGGCGGGGCCGCTACGGCACCACCGTCACCGGCCAGCGCCCCGCCTTCACCAGCCGTACCGCGACCGACCCCACGATCCGGTGGCCGGCCTGCTCCGAGGCGCCGACCACGACCGCGTCGGCCTTCAGCTGGTCCGCGGCCTTCACCAGCCCGTTGTACGGGTCGCCGTGGAAGGTGTGGAACTCCCAGCGGATGTCGAATATCCCGCGGGACCGATCGGTGGCCTCCCGGATCTGCGCCACGATCTCCTGGGCGATCTCGTCGGTCGCCTCCGCCACCGGCGCCCCGAGCGCCGCGCCCGCCGTCATCACCGGCTGCACGTACACCACCGCGAGCAGGGCGCGCTGGCGCCGGGCCAGACCCGCGGCGTAGGCCGCTGCCCGCATCGAGGTGTCGGAGCCGTCCACGCCGACCACGATGACCTTCGGGCCGTCCGTGCCCCGTTCGAACGGGGAAGGGTGCTGTTCCGTCACGGCCAGAGGCTATCGGAAGCCGCCGGTGCCGCCGCCGGGCGGGCTGCCCCGGCCGGTGTGACAGCCGCTGCGCCGAGCGGGTGGATTCATGCCGCCGGGACGGTGTTGTCGTGGTGCGTCGGGGGCCTGCCGGGCGACTGATGACTCATGCAGAAGGATCAGTTGTTCACGCGGCGCGGGGCGTTGCTCGCCGGCGCCGCCGCCGTCGGCGCGGCCGGCACCGCCTCTCTGTTCGCGTGGGGGACGGGCGGTGGGACACCGGTCCGCCCCGGCGCCCCGGCGGCCGGCGCCCCCGCGCACCGCCTTCCGGCGAACTCCTCCGCCTACCGCCTCCAGCCTCTGACCGGCTACGGCCCCCCGCGCACCGCCGCCGCCCGCACCCCCCTGCGCAGCGAACCGCTGCTGCGGGTCGACGGGCGGGGCCGCACCATGGTGCTGACCTTCGACGACGGCCCCGACCCCCGCTACACCCCGGGCATCCTCGACACCCTCGCCGAGTACGACGTGCGCGCCATGTTCTTCGTGTGCGGGGAGATGGCCGCCCACCAACCCGGACTGCTGGCCCGGATGGCCGACGAGGGGCACACCGTCGGCAACCACACCTGGTCCCACCCCCTGCTCACCAAACTCACCCGCCGTCAGATCCGCTCCGAGATGACCCGCACCAGCGAGGTCATTGAGAACGCCTACGGAGAACGGCCCCGCTGGTTCCGCGCCCCTTACGGCGCCTGGAACCGCGCAGCCTTCCAACTGGGCTCCGAACTCGGCATGGAACCCCTCGCCTGGACGGTCGACACCCTCGACTGGACGTCCCCGGGCACCGGCACCATCGTCGACCGGGTCGGGAACGGCGCCGCCCCCGGTGTCGTCGTCCTCTCGCACGACGCCGGGGGCGACCGCAGCCAGAGCGTGCGGGCTCTGCGCCGCTATCTGCCGCGACTCCTGGACTCCGGCTACCACATCACGGTGCCGCGGCGTCAGCCCGCCTAGAGGCAGGCCCATGGGGCGTTCGCCCGCCCGGCCGGGGTCCGTTCAGCGGACCTCGATCAGGCGGGCGAAGGCGACCACATTGCCGTCGTAACCGTTTGCCTTGGAGAAACCGCCGCCGCAGGTGATGACCCGGAGCTCGGGGGAGCCCTTGGAGGCGTAGACGCGGTCGCCGGGGAAGTTGTTCTTCTCGAAGACCTCGATGCCGTAGATCTCGAACACCGCGGTCTTTCCGTCCCGGCGGGCCACCTCGACGTGGTTTCCCTTCTTCAGGGCGCCGAGGCCGTAGAAGACGGCAGGACCCTGCGTGTTGTCGACATGGCCGACGACGACCGCGGTCCCCTTCTCACCGGGTGAGACGGCGCCGGTGAACCAGCCGGCCAGATTCGGGTCCTCCGGGGGCGGTGCCCCGACCCAGCCGTCCGTGTCCAGGCCGACCTGCATGACCGGGGCATCGACCCGGATGGCGGGGATCCGGACCCGGTCGGGCTCCGAGAACGGCAGGGCCTGGACGGCCCCGCCCAAGGTGCCCCGGGCCGTGCGGGCGTCGGCGGCAGCCGCCGAGGCGGGCTGCGGCGGGCCGGCGTCGAACTCCCCCGAACCATTCCGGATGAGCGCGAGACCGGTCAGCAGAACAAGCGCTATCACACCCCAAGGAGCACGCTTCTTCGGCCGCTCCTCCTCTTCCGCCATTCCGGACAGCTCGTACCCAGACATTCGCCATCCCCTTTCGACGCGGCCGTCGCCACGTCCTTTCGCGCATACGAGAACGCTAAGTCCCGCAACGGGAACCGGCGACGGGTCAGCGGCGAACGGGTGGCTCGTACGTCTCGCGGTCCGCCATCCGAGTTGCCGCGCACAGGAATTTTCTGACGGTCCGTGACCTGCGGTGATATCCGATTGTGTGCATTTCCCTCGGCGTGTCCTCTCACCAGGACGGACCATTCCCGAAATGCGGGCGCGCGCGGGGCATCTGAGGGTCGATTCGGGAGGCGTTCTCTCGCCGACAGACCGGGGACGGGCCCCGGGGCGCCTTCCGCGGAGGATCACATGCGAAACACACGCGCCCTGGCGGCCGCGGCCGCGGCGGTCGCCGTCCTGGGGATCGCCGCCCCCGCGGCCGTAGCGGACGGTATGCCGCCCAACCCGGGCAGCCAGAACGACAACACCTGGGTGGACCCCGGGAACAACAACGCCGGGGGCCGTCCGGGCAACAACAACTGGGGCGGAAACAACAACGGCGGTAACGGCAACGACAACGGTGGCGGTAACGGCAACAACAACGGCAACAACGGCAACAACGGCGGTAGCAACGGCAACAACGGCGGTAACAACGGCAACAACGGCGGTAACAACGGCAACAACGGTGGGCACAACGGAAACAACGGCGGAAACAACGGCGGCGGCAACGGGGGCATCTCCCCCAGCAACATCGTCGCGCTGCCCAGCGTCGTCGCCCGCGGCGGTCAACTGACCGTCACCGTCGACGGCTGCCGGGGAGGCGGCACCATGAGCTCGGACGCCTTCCCCACGACCAACCTCAAGCCCGTCAGCGGCGCCAACAACACGGCGCAGGGCACCGCGACGGTCAACAGCAACGCGCGCCCCGGCTCGCACAGCATCACCGTCAACTGCAACGGCCGTACCCTCACCAACCCCACCGCCTTCACCGTCATCGGCGGTGTCCGCGGCGGTCTCGGCGGCAGCAGCTCCAGCGGTGCCACCCCGACCGACATCGCCATCGGCGGCGGACTGGTGGCCGCGGCCGTCATCGGCGGCGGCGTGTTCTGGATGCGCCGGCGCGCCGAGCGCCGCGCCTGACAACATCCGTCACGCCGCCCGTCCTGGCGTCGTGGCGTCCTTCGGAGCACGGACACCACACGTCGCGGGCCTTCGCCCCGGTCCCTTCCAGGGAAACCGGGGCGAAGGCCCGCGATCCGGCCGCTGTCAGGTGCCGTCCTCACCCGAGCGTCGCCGCGAGAAGTGGTACGCCGCACCGACCGACCCGGCGATGAGCGCCGCGCCGAGCCCGATCTCCTTGATGTCGAACCCGGCGACCGTCCCGCCCGCACCGGCCTGCACCCCGCGCGGCACCGGGTAGGGCGCCGGTGTGGGGGAGGCCGGGCGGAGTCCGGCGACGGTGAGTCCGGTCGACCCGCTGGCGCCGTCGCAGGTGAACGTCACCTGGTACACGGCGCCCACCTTGACGTCGTAGTCGACCGTCGTCGTGGCCGATGAGCGGTGCGCGGCGATGTGCACCGAGTCGAAGATCCCCGAGGTGATGGTGACCGCACCCTTGCAGCCGCCGCTGCTCCGGTCGATCTGGAGAGCGACCTGGCCACCCGCCGTGATCGTCGACGGCAGCACGCTGAAGCCGAACGGGGTGACATCACTCTCCGCGGCGACGGCGGGCGGCGTGGAGACGGCCAGGGCGCAGGCGCCCAGCACTGCGGCCGAAGCGACGCGTATCGCGTGCATGGTGATTCCTCCGGTTTCCGAGGAGCAGCCGCGGTGTTTTCCGCTTGCGCCATAAATGCACCTCGATGACCGAAACGCTAGGAACATGTGTGCGCTCCCGCGATCCCTGTCGCGCGAATGGGGTAATGAAAGGGGCGACGGGTGGGCCGGACGGGGGACGGCGTACCCGCGACCGGGGGACGGCATCGGCGTGTCGCTCGCCGTCGCCCCGGGCGGTGCGCTCAGTCCTTGGCGTTCGGGAAGAGCCGCAGGAAGGGCTCGGACGACGCGGTGATGCCCCGGCTGTAGGGCGCGTCGAAGTCCCAGATCAGGAACAGCAGGAAAGCGATCAGCGCGGAGAACAGCCCCGCCAGGATCAGCTCGCGGGTGGTGCGGCGGATCTGGAGCGCGAAGACCATGCCGATGGTGATCGCGGCGCCGGCGAGGAGTCCGAACCACACCACGCCGGGCATGGTCTCCCCGGTCGAGCCGGCCCGGTTGTTGCGGGCCTGGTCGGCGGCGGCCAGCTGGTCGAGGAGCGGCTGATAGGCCTGCGCCTCGAAGTCGGAGGCCGGCTGGTAGTCGGTGAGGTCGGTGCGGAGCCGTTCGATGAGTTCGTCGCCGCGTTCGGTCACCTCGCCCTTGTCGGCCATGGCCTTCCACTCGGCGGTGACGACGTGCGAGACATAGGCGTCGACGTCCCCCCGGACGCGGTCCCGGACATCGGCCGGGTACACCCGTACCCGCTCCGAGATCTCGTGCAGCGACTGGGCCTCCGCCTGGACGTGGTCCTGGGCGATGCTGCGGGCCTCCCAGACGCCGGCGATCGCCAGGCCCAGGACGATGGCGTACACCACGCCGATCCACATCGTCATGTACTCGATGACGTCCGGAGTCTCGGACGGGTCCTCGTCTTCGGACGCGGTGCGGTGCCGGACGAAGGTGACGGCGACCACCACCGCGCACGCGGCGAGCATCGCGAGGGTGAGAACAAGCCATTCCGGCAAGAGATGCCTCCTGGAGGGGCGTCAGCGGGGCCGCAGGGCGGCGACGGCGATGACCGCGGGCACGGTGATGAGCAGGACGTAGGTGACCGGCGACTGGTGGTGCCGGACGGGCGCCCGGCGCTGCTGCGCGTGGTACGCCGGGTAGCTCACGGGCGACACGGACGGCCGCGGCGTGGGCTCGGGTGCCGGTGTGGGCGTGGGGGGTGGCCGTCTCTTATACACACCTGACGCTGCCGAC
>NZ_MUBA01000639.1 GCF_002154575.1 Streptomyces bobili | reverse complement strand
GCTGGCGGGGGCTTGCGGCGGCGGTCTTGCTGACGGGGATGGCGGCGGGGTGCGGGGAGTCGGGGGACGACCCGGGTTCGGCCGGTGGCAAGGCGTCGGCCACCGCCGAGGTCGCGGCGCGCGGGGAGCGCATCGGGGCCGCCGGTTCCGCCTGTGAGCTTCCCGTCACCTTCGACATGGCCGAGTTCTGGGAGGCGGAGGCCGTCGACGCGTCCGACCGGAAGACCGACACCGGCGACGCGGCGGCCGACGCCATCGGCGACGCGCTCGTCGACCTGCTGCGGCAGGGACCGGTCACCATGGTCTGCGAGATCGACGCCAAGCCGGCCGGAAAGCTCGGCTTCCTTCGGGTGTGGACGGGCGAGCCGGGCGACGCGGACGCCCGCACCGTGCTCGAGGGCTTCGTGGGCGCCGAGGAGACGGCGAGCGGGGAGAAGTACCGCGCCTTCACGTCCGGCTCCTTCTCCGGTACCGAGGTGGAGTACACGACGACGAGCGCGCTGCTGGAGGAGACGAAGAAGGAGCGCGCCCTCGCCGTGAGCACACCCGACGGCCCGGTCGTCATCCACCTCGGGGGCATGGACACCGAGGAGCACGAGGCCATGCTGCCCGCCTTCGAGCTGGCCAAGAGCACGCTGAAGGCGACCTCCTGACCGAGCCCGGCCGCGGTCGGGCCACCCCGACGGACGTACGCGGGTCACGAAGCTGCCGGAAGGGGCCGGGGCCCGGCCTCACCGCGACCGCCGCCGAGGGCCGTCCGGCGACGGTGCCGTCCGGGGCGCCGGGGTCCATCACACCGCGTAACGCCCCTCGCCTGACAGGGCCCGGCAGTGTAGACATGGCACATGGTCCGACTCCTGGGACGATCGGGTACCCGGCCGGCCCGTCGTCCCCGGGGCCCGCTGGTGCGGCGCACGCCCGAGACCACGCTCGGCGGGCGCAGCCTCGCCGCGCAGGTGTTCGTCCTGCAAGCGGTCGTCGTCCTGCTGCTCGGCGTGGCGGCGGTCGTCGCCCTGGTGCTCCAGGCACGTCACGACACCACCCAGGAGGCCCGCAACCGCTCCCTCGCCGTCGCGGAGACCTTCGCGAACTCGCCGGGGATGCCGGCGGCGCTGAGCAGCCCCGATCCGACGGCCGTGCTCCAGCCGCGCGCGGAGGCCGCCCGCGAGGCGTCGGACGTCGACTTCATCGTCGTCATGAACACCGACGGCATCCGCTACACCCACCCCAAGCCGGACCGGATCGGCAAGCAGTTCGTCGGCACGCTGGCCCCGGCTCAGGCCGGCGGGACGGTCGTCGAGGAGGTCGACGGCACCATCGGGCGGCTCGTGCAGGCCGTGGTGCCCGTGAAGGACCCCGACGGCCGGGTCGCCGGACTCGTGTCGGCGGGCATCACCACCGAGCGCGTCGGCGGGAACGCCAACCGCCAGCTGCCGCTGGTGCTGAGCACGACGGTGGCGGCCCTCCTCCTGGCCACCGCGGGCACGGCACTGGTCAGCCGCCGCCTGCTGCGCCAGACGCACGGCCTGGGCCCGCACGAGATGACCCGGATGTACGAGCATCACGACGCGGTCCTGCACGCCGTGCGCGAAGGGGTCATCATCGTCGGCGGCGAGGGCGAGCTGCTCCTCGCCAACGACGAGGCGCACCGGCTGCTGGACCTGCCGCCGGACGCCGAGGTCCGCAAGGTGTTCGACCTGGGCCTGGACGCCGACACCGCCGAGTTGCTCGCCTCCGGGCGGATGGCGACGGACGAGGTGCACCTGGTCGGGGATCGGCTCCTGGCCATCAACCAGCGGCCCACCGACCTGGCGGGCGGGCCGGCCGGCAGCGTCGCCACCCTGCGTGACTCGACCGAGCTGCGCGCCCTGTCCGGCCGGGCGGAGGCGGCGCGCGAGCGCCTGGACATGCTGTACGCGGCCGGAGTGGGCATCGGGACGAGCCTGGACGTGACGCGGACCGCCGAGGAACTGGCGGAGCTGGCCGTGCCCCGGTTCGCGGACTTCGCCTGCGTCGACCTCTTCGACGCGGTGCTGGCGGGCGAGGAACCGGAGGCGAGGGGCGCCCTGCGGCGCACCGCGCTGAGCGCGATCCGCAAGGGCGCGCCGCTGTACGCGGTGGGCGAGCAAATCACGTTCGTGGAGTCGTCCCCGCAGTCCCGCAGCCTGGCCCAGGGCCGGCCCGTCCTGGAGGCCAGGCTCGCCGAGTCGCCGGGCTGGCGGGCGCAGGACCTGGAGCGGACCGAGCAGGTGGTGGAGTTCGGGATCCACTCGCTGATCACCGTGCCCGTGCGGGCCGGGGCCCTGGTGCTGGGTGTGGTCAGCTTCTGGCGTTCGGAGCGGCCCCAGCCCTTCGACCCGGAGGAGGTGGCCCTCGCGGAGGAACTTGTGGCGCGGGCCGCGGTCTCCATCGACAACGCGCGCCGCTTCACCCGTGAGCACGGCATGGCCGTCACCCTCCAGCGGAGCCTGCTGCCGCGCACGCTGCCCGAGCAGGGCGCCCTGGACATCGCCTACCGCTATCTGCCCGCGCAGGCGGGCGTCGGCGGCGACTGGTTCGACGTACTGCCGCTGTCGGGGGCCCGCGTCGCGCTGGTCGTCGGGGACGTCGTCGGGCACGGGCTGCACGCCGCGGCCACCATGGGGCGGCTGCGCACCGCCGTCCACAACTTCTCCGCCCTGGACCTGCCGCCGGAGGAACTTCTCGTGCTGCTCGACGAGATGGTCAGCCGCATCGACCAGGACGAGACGGCCGACGGCACCAGCGCCCCGGTGGCGGGAGCGACCTGTCTGTACGCCATCTACGACCCGGTGTCCCGGCGGTGCGCCGTGGCCCGCGCCGGCCATCCGCCGCCCGCGCTGGTCCATCCCGACGGGCGGGTGGAGTTCCTGGAGGTGCCGGCGGGGCTGCCGCTGGGGCTCGGCGGGCTGCCGTTCGAGACGGCCGAGGTGGAGCTGGCCGAGGGCAGCCGGCTGGTGCTGTACACCGACGGACTGGTGGAGGACCGCAAGCAGGACATCGACACCGGCCTGGAACGGCTGCGCACCGCGCTCGGCCGCGGTGACGGCTCGCCCGAGGAGACCTGTCGGGTGGTCCTGGAGTCGCTGCTGCCGGCCCGCCCGAACGACGACATCGCCCTGATCGTGGCCCGCACCAGGGCGCTCGGCACGGACCGGGTCGCCGAGTGGGAGGTGCCGGTGGACCCGGCCGCCGTCGGCGAGGTGCGGGCGGCGGTGGCCCGGCAACTGGCGCGCTGGGACCTGGAGGACCTGTCGTTCACGACGGAGCTGATCCTCAGTGAGCTGGTCACCAACGCGATCCGGTACGGCAGCCCGCCCGTCCGGGTGCGTCTGCTGCGGGACCGCACGCTGATCTGCGAGGTCTCCGACAGCAGCAACACCTCGCCGCATCTGCGGTACGCGGCCATGACGGACGAGGGCGGGCGTGGGCTGTTCCTGGTCGCCCAGCTCACGGACCGGTGGGGCACCCGCTACACGCCGACGGGCAAGGTGATCTGGGCGGAGCAGTCGCTGCCCTGAGCGCGGTCCGGAAAGATCGCGCGGGACCTGCCGAGGTGCCGCGAGAAGCCCGCACCGAGCAGGCATCGGGCCCGCATCGAGCCCGCGCCCAGCCCTCCGCGACTCATAAATGACGCTTATGTGCTCATAGACCGGACCCGCGTACCGGGTAAGGTTTGCCTTAGTTTAGGCTTCCCCCGAGTCGATCTGTCGCCGCTCGAAGGGAACCTGATCATGCCCCGCCCCCTGCGGGTAGCCATCGTCGGAGCCGGCCCCGCCGGGATCTACGCCGCCGACGCGCTGCTCAAGTCGGATGTGGCCACCGAGCCCGGTGTCTCCATCGACCTCTTCGAGCGCATGCCGGCCCCGTTCGGTCTGATCCGGTACGGCGTCGCCCCCGACCACCCCCGGATCAAGGGCATCATCACCGCCCTGCACCAGGTCCTCGACAAGCCGCAGATCCGTCTCTTCGGCAACGTCGACTACCCGGCCGACCTGAACCTGGACGACCTGCGCGCCTTCTACGACGCCGTGATCTTCTCGACCGGCGCCATGGCCGACCGCGAGATGTCGATCCCGGGCATCGAACTCGACGGCTCCTACGGCGCCGCCGACTTCGTGTCCTGGTACGACGGTCACCCGGACGTGCCGCGCACCTGGCCCCTGGAGGCGGAGAAGGTCGCCGTCCTCGGCGTCGGCAACGTGGCCCTGGACGTGGCCCGCATCCTCGCCAAGACGGCCGACGAACTGCTGCCGACGGAGATCCCTCCGAACGTCCACGAGGGCCTCAAGGCCAACAAGGCGCTGGAGGTCCATGTCTTCGGGCGCCGCGGCCCCGCCCAGGCGAAGTTCTCCCCGATGGAGCTGCGGGAGCTGGACCACTCCCCCAACATCGAGGTCATCGTCGACCCCGAGGACATCGACTACGACGAGGGCTCGATCGCCACCCGGCGCGGCAACAAGCAGGCCGACATGGTCGCCAAGACCCTGGAGAACTGGGCGATCCGCGATGCCGGCGACCGTCCGCACAAATTGTTCCTGCACTTCTTCGAGTCGCCCTCGGAGATCCTCGGCGAGGACGGCAGGGTCGTGGGCCTGCGCACCGAGCGCACCGCCCTCGACGGCACCGGCAACGTCAAGGGCACCGGCGAGTTCAAGGACTGGGACGTCACGGCCGTCTACCGCGCCGTCGGCTACCTGTCCGAGAAGCTGCCGAAGCTGCCCTGGGACCTCGACTCGGGCACGGTCCCGGACGAGGGCGGGCGGGTCATCGAGGAGAGCGGCGCGCACCTCCAGTCGACGTACGTCACCGGCTGGATCCGGCGCGGCCCGGTCGGTCTGATCGGCCACACCAAGGGCGACGCCAACGAGACGGTGTCGAACCTGCTGGCCGACTTCGCGGCCGGCGCTCTGCACACGCCGTCCTCGCCCGCTCCCGAGGCGGTGGACGCGTTCCTCGCCGAGCGGGACGTCCGCTTCACCACCTGGGAGGGCTGGTACAAGCTGGACGCCGCGGAGAAGGCGCTGGGCGAGCCGCAGGGCCGCGAGCGCGTGAAGCTCGTCGAGCGCGAGGACATGCTCCGCGAGAGCGGCGCGTGACCTGCCGCTGAGGCGGCGGGCAACCGCTGTCGGGAAGGGCCCGCGGACCGCCGTCCGCGGGCCCTTCCGGCTTGGCGGCGGGCCGCACGGGCACAGGCGCCGCCCGTCGCAGGACGGGTGGCGCCCGTGTGAGGGATCAGCCGTCGTCGCGCGGGTAGGTGTCGATGACCTCGCCGCGGGCGTTGGCCTTCAGGTAGGCGCTGCCGTACTCGTCGGAGAGGTAGACGCTCATCGTCGGGTCGCTGTCGAGGGTCGTGGAGGCCGGGCTGACGAGCAGGTAACGGGTCGTCGGGTCCGGGATGCCGAGGGTGCGGGCGGCCTTGGTGAGCAGCGCGGGCACGGCGTCCCAGGCGAAGTCGTTCATGTCGACGGGGACCGTGCCCGGCGAGACGGTGCCGCCGGGCCCGAACTTCACGGCCACGTCCGCGCCCCGGTAGATGTAGCGGTCGTACAGTTTCGGGCGGCCGGGGACGGGGCCGGTGGCGATGGCGTACTCCCCGTACACGGCCAGGCTGTCGACCTTCGAGCCGCCCATCGCGTCGGTCAGCTTCGCCACGGCCTTGCGCAGGCCGTCCGCGCTGAGGAGGTCGACGGGGTCGTCGGTGGTGTCCACGGGTGAGGCGCTGGGGGACGCGTCGGCGGAGGCCGCCGTCCCGGTGGACCCGGACGCCGTGCCGCGTGGCGCGGCCGTGCCGTCCTTCTGGCCGCTCCCGTCCGGGAGCAGCGTCCACACGAGCACGCCGGTGAGCGCCGCCGCCGCGGCGGCGAGGGCCGCCGTACGGGCCCGGCGCGGCCGGCGCGGTCCGGTGGCCGCCGTGACGTGGGCCGGGGTGGGGCCCGTCGCCGGAACGGGGGGTGCGAGCGGGTAGGAGGTCCGCGCGCCGTCGGCCGGGGTGTCCGCGTCCGTACGGGGAGCAGGTCCACCGGTGAGATCGGCGAGCATCTGGTCGATCTGTCCGGCGTCGGGGCGGCCCTGCGGGTCCCGCACGAGCAGCGAGGTGAGCAGGGGGGTCAGCGGTCCGGCCCGCCGGGGCGCGGGCACGTCCTCGCCGAGCACGGCGGCCAGTGTGGCGAGCGTGCTGCCTCGGCGCAGCGGGTGATGGCCCTCGACGGCGACGTACAGCAGCATCGCCAGGGACCACAGGTCGGCGGCCGGGCCGCCGTCCTTGCCGCTGACGCGCTCCGGGGCCATGAAGTCGGGTGAGCCGATGACGGCCCCGGTGGCGGTGAGGCCGACGGACTCGCGGACGGCGGCGATGCCGAAGTCGGTGAGCACGGGCCGGCCGTCGGGGCGCAGCAGGACGTTGGCCGGTTTGACGTCGCGGTGCTCGATGCCGACGGCGTGCGCGGCGCGCAGCGCCGACAGCAGGTCCCGGCCCAGGCGTGCGGCCTCGGCGGGGGTCAAGGTGCCCCGGTCCAGGCGGTCCTGGAGCGAGCCGCCCTCCACCAGTTCCATCACGATCCACGGATACGTGGCGTCGCCGCCGTCGACGATGTGGTGGATGGTGACGACATGGGGGTGATGGACGCGGGCCAGCGCGCGGGCCTCCCGCAGGACGCGCTCGCGCAGCAGGCGGGCGCCCTCGGGGTCGTACTCGGCGAGGTCCGGGTCGGGCGGCCGTACTTCCTTGACGGCGACGTCGCGGTGCAGCGCCAGGTCGCGCGCCCGCCACACGACGCCCATGCCCCCGCCGCCGAGCCGCCCGACCAGTTCGAACCGGCCGTCGACGACACGTCTGTCGGATCCCCCTGTGCTCATGGAGAGGGAGCTTAGACCGGTCGGTCTTTGGCGTAGAGCGCGCCCGCTCGTGCCCCGGTGTGACCTCCCGTGCACCTGCCGTACGGGGCGCGGCGCGAATGGGGTCGCGGGGCCACGGGCATGCTGCGGGTGAGGTCACTTCCGGCGGGCCGTGCCGGCTGTCGGACCGGAGTGCCCCTTCCCCCCGTCCGCATCCCACGAAGGACATGTGGTCTTGGCTCAAACGTTCCCTGAGGCACCGTCAGCCCGCCGTCCCGGCCGTTCCTGGACCATTCGCGTGGTCGGGCGCCGGGACCGCACCGCGTCGGTCACCTGCTCCTCCGCGTGCGCGATGCCGCCGCGCTCGCGCGACCTCGCGGCCCTGCGCCGCTTCGCCGAAGCCCATGCCGCCGCACACGCCAGAGCGGCGACCGTACGGTACGACGCCGCCTGCTGGTGCCGGCACGAGCGGTGCGCGGCGCACGAGGACACGCGCGTCTCCTGCGCGGGCGCGGTCCTGCTGGTGCTGCGGCACGATCCCGCCGTGGGCCAGGTATGGACGCTCAGTGAAGTCTGCTCCGCCTGCGCCGCGTTGATGCCGCACACCCGGATCATCGGCCGCGCGACGCGGCCACCGGCCGGCGCCGGCGGTCCCGGTCCGGCCGGACCGCGCCCGGCGGCAGTCCGCTCGCCGGCCGTCCCGGCCGTGGCACCCGCGCGGCTGGTGCCCGGCGGGTTCAGCGCACCCGGCACGCCCGCGGCGAACGCCGGCGACGCGGAACGGGTCGTCGTGCAGCGGCGCCGGGGGCGTGCGGAGGGGGGCGGGACGTGAGCGGACCCGGGGCGCGGACGGCCGTCGCCGGTTCAGCCGCCGTACTCCGAGCCACGCTGAGGTCTGTACTGCTGCGGGATGCGCAGCGGCAGGGCGCTCAGGGGCCGGTTCCCGGGTACCGGCGGGACAGGGGGAACCGCCGGGTACGCCGGGACCGGTGACGCCGGGCCGGGTGCGGGCCGGGCCCCTATCAGAGCGGCGATGTGGGCGCCGCTGCGCCGGCCTTCGAGGTGCAGGCGGCCGACGTTGGCACGGTCGTCGGCGAGCAGGGTGAGAATGGCGGAGGGACCGGCCGCGTACGTGGCGACGTAGCCCCCGGCCGCGCGCACGAGGAGTTCGCAGAACTCGCCGGACGCGGTGAGGTCCACCATGCGGTGGCCCACGCCGAGGGCTGCCGCGGTGAGGGCCGCGAGCCCTTCCGGCTGGACGCCGGGCGTGTCCTGCGCGAGGACGAAACCGTCGACGCTGGCCGCCAGCGCCCCCGTCAGCCGGGGCATGCGCGTGCGCAGCCGGTGCAGTTCGTTCAGGACCTCGGCCTCGACGGCCATGACCAGTCTCCTTTCGCCTTGCGGCGCGTGTCGACGGCGCGGCGGACACCGGTCCGGCGGGGCCTGGTCGCGGGGCAGCACCGAGAGCGTGATCCCGAGGTTACGGAAAGTGGCGGCCCTGGGTGACGGCTTTGGCATTTTCCTCTGGAACGTGCGCCGCGGCTCAGGGGAGCGGGCGCGGCGGGCGTTCCGGGCACGGGGACAGGGCCCGCCCCGACGCGGATGGTGGGCGAGCCCTGTCCGCCGGGGTCGATTGTCGGGGCCCGCGGCGACCGGGACCACGGGTGCGCGCCCGCGTCCGGTGGTGAACGCCGCACACCCCGTGTGCGGCCCGCGCACGGGACACGGCGGGCACCGGGTGCCGGCGCCCTGGGAGGAGCCGTCCGTCCTGTGAGATCCGGTTTCCCCGGCTCATGGTCCTGCGTACGGTCGGTCGGCCGGGGTGCTCTCCCGTCCGCCCGCGCCGACCCCGCGGGCGGGTACGGCGCGAGGGCCGCCGGTCAGGTGCCCGTCCCACGCGTGACGCACGCCGCGGGTGGGAATGCGCACCACGACCTGGTATGTGCCGACCCCGCCCGATCACCCACCCGCCGCGACGGCGATACTGACAGTCCCCGTCGCCCCGCTCCTCACGAAGGGACTCATGCTCACCTCCCCGACCGTCCCGGCCCCGACGCCCTCCACCGTGTGGCTGACCCGTGGCCGCCACACCGGGCCCGCCGCGCCGGACGTCCTGCGCAAGAACCTCCGGTCACTCAAGGAGAAGGGGACGCTCCACGACTTCCTGGAGCTTCCCGACACCGAGACCGCCGAGGGGGAACTGGTCTTCGAAGCCCGCTGGCAGGTGCCCGAGGACGTCACCGTGCGGGCCCGTCTGACGCTCGGCGAGTGGTCGGGTCCCGGTCAGGAGTGGACGCTGGTCGCGGAGGCGGAGCGGCCCTGGGACCAGCGCTGGCCCTCGCCGGCGGCGATGTTCTGGCCCTGGGACGCGGACGGCCTGTGGGGCCACGAGACGGTGGCCGGCGGACGTTACCTCGACATCAGTCCGCTCCCGGTGGACGACAAGGAACTGCGGCGGGTGCTGCGCGCCGCCCAGCGGGACACCTGGACCATCGACGTGGTGGTGCACGAGGCCATGACGCCCGACGAGCGGGGCCGCCGTTCCCTGATCCCGCTGCTGTCCGCCGGGCTGCATCACCGGGTCGTGGAGCACCGGGTGGCGCCGCACCAGCTGCGCACCGCGAACTGGGCGCTGCGCGAGTTCGACGTGGAGCTGCCCCGCGGCGGCGCGGTGGTGCTGCCGGGGTCGCCCGTCCCGGCCGGGTACGAGGCGGCCGGCTTCTCGGTGCGCAGTGTGTTCCTGGACGGTACGCACCCCACCGAGCTGCTGGACGCGGTGACCCGGTTCGCCGCCCTGCCCAAGCCGTTGCCGGACGGCGGCGAGGCAGCGCTGACCGCGCTGCGGGAGGAGTGGCGGCTGCTGACGCTGGAGGAGGAGCTGGCCCGTGAGCGCCGGCTCGCGGCCATGTACCGGGAGGCCCTGGAGGCGATGACGGAGTCCCGGGACCTGTACCGGGAGGCCGCCGAGCAGGCCCACGAGGCGCTGGCCGCCTACCGGGAGGCGGCCGTCGAGTCGGGTGGGCTTCCGCGGCCGGCCGCCAAGCCGGCCGGTTCGCCGTTCCAGCAGCTGGGCCGGACCCTGGAACGCTTGCGGGGGACGGCGAAGGGCCTGCGGGAGCGCGACACCCGCGGCGTCCCGGTCGCCGGGCCCGCGGACGGCGAGGGGGGCACGGCCGCCGAGAGGTGACCGGGGTGCGCCCGGCGCCGCCCGGTTCCTCCCGCTCGGGACGTGTCGAGTGCCGTCCGCTGGATACGCGGTCCCCACGGCACGACGGCTCTGCCGAAGGGATCCACGACATGGGCAGCGAGCACGAACCCGCGCACCGCGCCGGCGCACCGCCTTCCCACCGCTCCGCGACGACCCTGCGGGTCAACGGCAAGCCGCACACCCTGACCGTGGACCACCGCCGGGTGCTGCTGGACCTCCTGCGCGAGGATCTGGACCTGACCGGCGCCAAGAAGGGCTGCGACCACGGGCAGTGCGGCGCCTGCACGGTCCTGGTCGACGGGCGGCGGGTCAACAGCTGTCTGCTGCTCGCGGTCGCCGCCGACGGCTGCGACGTCACGACCGTCGAGGGGCTGTCGGGGGACGGCGAGGAGCTCCACCCGCTCCAGCGGGCCTTCCTGGAACGCGACGCCTTCCAGTGCGGCTACTGCACCCCGGGCCAGATCTGTTCCGCGGTCGGCGCCCTCGCCGAGGCGGAGGCCGGCCACCCCTCGCGGGTCACCGACGGGCGGGCGCTCGCCGGGCCGGTGCCGCTCGACCGGGACGAGATCCGCGAGCGGCTCAGCGGCAACCTGTGCCGCTGCGGGGCGTATCCCCGCATCGTCGACGCGGTCGAGGACGTGATCCGGTGAAGCCCTTCGCCTACGTACGGGCCGGCAGTCTCGCCGAGGCGGCCGACGCCTACGCCTCCCACCCCGGCGCCCGCTATCTGGGCGGCGGCACCAATCTCGTCGACCTGATGAAGCTCGGCGTGGAGGAGCCGACCGCCCTCATCGACCTCACCCGTCTTCCCATGGACGGGGTGACGGAGCTGCCGGACGGTTCGCTGCGGGTCGGGGCGCTGGTCCGCAACAGTGACCTCGCGGCGCATCCGCGGGTCCGCGAGCGCTACCCCGCTCTCTCGCAGGCGCTGCTCGCCGGTGCCTCCGGCCAGTTGCGCAACGCCGCGACGACCGGCGGGAACCTGCTCCAGCGCACCCGCTGCCCGTACTTCCAGGACGTGACCAAGCCGTGCAACAAGCGGGAGCCCGGAAGCGGCTGCGGCGCCCTGGCCGGGATCCACCGCGACCACGCGGTGCTCGGCCACTCCGAGCACTGCGTGGCCACCCACCCCTCGGACATGGCGGTCGCCCTGGCCGCGCTGGACGCCCAGGTCGAGCTGTACGGCCTCGCGGGCGTACGGCGGGTGCCCGCCGCCGAGTTCCACCGGCTGCCGGGGGACCACCCGGAGCGGGACACGGTGGTCGAGCCGGGTGAGCTGGTGACCGCCGTCCTGCTGCCGGCCGCCACGGCCGGGGTGCCCTCCGCGTACCGCAAGGCCCGCGACCGGGCCTCGTACGCGTTCGCGCTGGCCTCCGTCGCCGTGGCGCTGAAGGTGACGGACGGTGTGGTCGCGCACGCCGGGATCGCGTTCGGCGGGCTGGCGCACCGGCCCTGGCGGGCCCGGCGGGCCGAGGAGGCGCTGCTGGGGGTCGCCCCGACCGAGGTCGCCTGCGAGCGGGCCGTCGGTCTCGAACTGGAGCGGGCCAGGCCGCTGCGCGACAACGCCTACAAGGTGCCTCTGGCGCGAAACCTCGCCGTCGACGTCCTCGCACGGCTGGTACGCGACGGGGAGGACGCGTCATGAGGTCCCCCGCCACGGGCGCCGGCGCC
>NZ_MUBA01000064.1 GCF_002154575.1 Streptomyces bobili | reverse complement strand
CCGGCCGCACCCTCCGCCCCGTCCGCGACCGGCGCCAACTCCGGTGCGCCCGGCGGCGTACGTCCGGGTGCCGGGCGGCCCGGCGGTGTGGTCGGCTCCATGAGCGCCCCCGGCGCCCCGCGTCCCGGGGGCACCAACGGCGCCGGGATGTCCGGCGCCACCGGCGGCCCCGTGGCTCCCGGGCACGGCGGCGGTACCGGCTCCTTCGACGTGACCGAGGCGCTCGCCGCGGGTTCCCACGGCAACGGCACCCGCCCGACGCAGGGTGGCGGTCAGGCGCAAACCGCCGGCCCCACGCAAGGCGCCGGTCCGGCGCAGGGCAGCCCGGTGCCGAGGCCTATGCAGAGCGGCCCGATGCAGGGCGGTCCGTCGCAGGGCGGCGGCTCCGAGCCGCGCCGCGACGACCTGCCGTACTTCGACGGCAGCGGGAACGGCCAGAACGGCTACTACGCCGGGCCGAACGGCCAGGGCGGAGGTCCCGGCGCCCCCGGCGGCCCGCACGACTTCAACGGGCCGGAAGGCCCCGCCGGCCGTGGCGGCCGGGGCGGCCCGCAGGGCCCCGCGGGTCCCACCGGCGGCCCGGTCACCGGTGACGGCCCGATGGTGCCGCCGCTGAACGCCGGCGCCCTCCACCACCCCGGCGGCGGCCTCAGCGACGACACCGCGATCCTCACCCCGCAGCAGCCGGCTCCCGAGCCCGGCCCCGGCGGCTACGGACGGCACGACAACGTCTCCGGGCACACCGTCACCAGCGGCATCCCGGTCGTCCCCGCGACCGGTCAGGGACCCGGCCAGGGACCCGGCCAGGGCGGGCCGTTCGCGCCCGGCGGGCACCCCGACGGGCCGCTGCCGCACACACCGCCCAAGGCGCCCGCGCCGGTCGCGCAGAACGCGCCCGCCGCCGACTCGAAGAAGAAGAAGGGCCGCAGCAAGCTGGTCCTCCTCGGCAGCCTGGTGGTGGTCGCCGCGGCCGGCGCCTACGGGGCCGGGCTGCTGATGAACCACTCCGACGTGCCCAAGGGCACCACCGTGCTCGGCGTCGACATCGGCGGCGGCACCCGCGACGACGCCGTCAAGAAGCTCGACGACGCCTTCGACAGCCGGGTGAACCAGCCGCTGAAGCTGTCCGTGGACGGCGGCACCGTCACCCTCAAGCCGGACCAGGCGGGCCTTCAGTTCGACATGCAGGCCACCGTCGACGCGGCCGCCAAGAGCGACTACAACCCCGTCTCGGTGATCGGCTCGCTGTTCGGCGAACACCGTGAGATCGAGCCCGACATGCCGGTCGACGAGGAGAAGCTCCAGGCGGCCCTGGAGGCCGCCGCGGGCGGCACCGGCTCGGCCACCGACGGCACGATCACGTTCCAGTCCGGCAAGGCCGTCGCCGTCTACGGCAAGGCGGGCAAGGGCATCGACGCGGCCAAGGCCCAGGCGGCCGTCGTGGAGGCCTACCGCGGCCAGGTCGAGACGGGCACGCCCACCGCGGTGAAGGTGCCGACGAAGGCCAAGCAGCCGACGGTGTCCGACGCCGAGGTCGACCGGATGATGAAGGAGTTCGCCGAACCGGCGATGTCCGCCAACGTCACCGTCCAGACCGACGCCGCGCACTCCGTCCCGATGAGCCCGAAGAACTCCCTGTGGAAGTTCCTGGGCGTCAAGGCCATCGACGGCAAGCTCGTCGAGAAGTACGACGAGGCCGCGCTGAAGGAGCTGTACGGCGGCGCCTTCGACGGTGTGCTGATCACCCGCGGCAACGGCCAGAAGACGCCCGTCACCGTCCAGGACGTGATCAGCGCCCTGCGCCCGGCGCTGACGAGCAAGACGGACCGGCTCGGGATCATCGACACCGACCCGAGCTGACGCGAGACAGGCACTCCAGGCCACAAGGGCACCCGGCATCCACGCCGGGTGCCCTTCGCGTGTACCGGACGCCGCCGCGTGCCGCTGTGATGCCCTGTACCGGACATCGCCCCGCAACCCCTGTCGCTGTGAACCCCCTGGGGCGGGCCTCAGTTCAGCAGGGCCCGCGCCGCCCGTGCCTCCTGCCGGACCCGATCGGCCAGCGTCGCGTCCACCACCTCCACCAGCCCCGCGTACTCCTCCATCTCCTCCGCGCCCTCCACGAACTGCCCGCGCTGCGCCAGCAGTTGCCCCCGCTCGTAGCGAAGGCGAGCCGGATGGGACGGCAGCAGCAGCGCCAGCTCCACGGCCCACAGGGCGACATCGGACCGCTCGGGCCGGGCCGCCGCCCACGCCCGGATGTTGTTGAGGATCCGCCGTACGACGTCCAGTGTCTCCGCCGGGACCAGCATCGAGGGTTCCAGCGGGGCCCCCGTCGCCCCCGTCACCAGCAGCTCGGCGTCGTGCCCGGTCAGCACCCGGCCTCCGTCGAAGGGATCGACGAGCACCTGTTCCTCCGGGGGGCCGAAGCCGACCACGAAGTGCCCCGGCAGGGCGACGCCGTACACCGGGGCCCCGGCCCGCCGCGCGACCTCGATCCACACCACGGACAGCAGGATGGGCAGCCCCCGCCGCCGTTCCAGCACCTGATGCAGCAGGGACGACTCCAGCCGCTCGTAGTCCGCCGGGGAACCGCCGAACCCGAGCCGCTCACCGAGCAGCTCGCGCAGCGCGAGAGCCCACGCGCGCGGCCCGTCCGGCCGGAACGGCACCTGTCCCGCCAGCGAGTCCAGTCCGACCTGCGCGGTGTCCAGCCCTGCCTCGTCCAGCGTCCGGTCCGCCGCCGCGCCCACCAGCAGGCACAGCAGCGAGAGGTCGGGCCGCTCGGACCGCGCCTCCTCGGCGAACCGCCGCCGCAGCTCCGAGGGCTCGAGTCCCGTCACGTCGTACTCGCCTCCGGCTCCCGGTAGTGGTGGTAGGCGTGGTGCGCCCCGAATCCCATCCCGGCGTACAGCGCCCGCGCCCCCGCGTTGTCCGCCTCGACCTGGAGCCAGGCCGCCGACGCGCCCTCCTCCAGCGCCCGGCGCGCCAGCGCGGCCATCACGACCGTGGCCAGGCCCCGCCGCCGCTGCCGCGGGTCCACCTCGACCGCCGCGAACCCGGCCCACCGCCCGTCCACGACACACCGCCCGATGGCGGCGGGCGCCGCACCCTCACCGGGCACGGACGCGAACCACACGGACGGCCCGTCGGCCAGCACCTTCAGTGCCACCTCGCCGATCCCCTTGCGCTGATACCGGGCCAGCCACGCCTCGTCGGCCTCCCGCGCCAGCACCACACCCCCGGCCTCAGCCTCCGCGAGGTCGGCGACGGGCGCCAGCGCCCCGATCCACAGCTCGGCGGTCACCTCCCGCACCCACCCCCGCCGCTCCAGCTCCGCGCACAGCGGCTCCTGGGTCCCCTCGGCGCCGGTGGCGGTCTGGATGTACGCCGGCAGGCCCCGGTCGCCGTACCAGCGCCGTACGACGTCCAGGGCCCCGTCGAGGGGCAGGCCGGGGTCGCCCAGCGGGAGCACGGAGTTGGCGCGGCGGGTGAACCCGGAGGCGGCCCGCAGTTCCCACTCGCCGAGCCGCTCGCTCTCCACGGGACGCCAGGCGCGTGCGCAGACGCGGGCGAGTTCCTCGTAGGAGGCGGCCGGGCCCCGGCGGCGGGCCGGAGCGGCCGGGACGACCTTCCCGGCGACCAGGGAGGATTCCGTGATGCGGACGCTCTCGCCACTCTTCCGTGTGATCAGCAGCACACCGTTGTCCCATGATGTGAGAACACCGACCGTGTCGGTGAATTTCCCCTCGGTGACCCCAGGTTCGCTCAAGCGCCGCACGGAGACGCGTTTACCCACGTCAGCGGCGGTGATGCGAACCTCGAGACGTCCGGCGGCCGAGATTTCCACAGGTCGGTTCACCCCTCCTGTTCGGATCATTGCCAAGAACGGAGATACTAGGGGCGGGCATCGACGACGCCGCGCTCCCGCGCGCCAGGCGGCGGAGCCTGAGGAGGCCCGCCGGCGCCCTATCGAGGAGGAACGACAGCGTGACCTACGTCATCGCGCAGCCTTGTGTCGACGTCAAGGACAAGGCATGCATCGAAGAGTGCCCGGTCGACTGCATCTACGAGGGCCAGCGGTCCTTGTACATCCACCCGGACGAATGCGTCGACTGTGGTGCCTGTGAGCCGGTATGCCCGGTCGAGGCGATCTTCTACGAGGACGACACTCCGGAGGAGTGGAAGGACTACTACAAGGCGAACGTCGAGTTCTTCGACGAGCTGGGCTCGCCCGGCGGTGCCAGCAAGCTGGGTCTGATCGAGCGCGACCACCCCTTCGTCGCCGCGCTGCCGCCGCAGGCCGGGTAACCAGCAGAGCGGCCCGTATCGACGCGCCGCCTCGGTCCCGTACGGCCTGATCGCCCAAGATCGCCGTACGGGGCCGAGGCGTTGCCGTATCCGTCTCATGGCCGTGTCCGTGTCCGTCAGAGAGTGAGCCAAGAACCGTGTCCGCAGTCTCCGACCGTCTTCCCACCTTCCCCTGGGACAAGCTGGAGCCGTACAAGAAGACGGCAGCGGCGCATCCCGGCGGGATCGTCGACCTCTCCGTCGGCACTCCGGTCGACCCGGTCCCCGAGCTGATCCAGAAGGCGCTGATCGACGCGGCGGACTCCCCGGGCTATCCGACGGTCTGGGGCACCCCGGCACTGCGCGACGCGATCACCGGCTGGCTGGAGCGGCGCCTGGGCGCCCGTGGGGTCACCCACCGGCACGTCCTGCCGATCGTCGGCTCCAAGGAACTGGTCGCCTGGCTCCCCACCCAGCTGGGCCTCGGCCCCGGGGACAAGGTGGCCTTCCCGCGCCTGGCCTACCCGACGTACGAGGTCGGCGCCCGGCTGGCCCGCGCCGAGTACGTGGCCTACGACACCGAGACATTCGCGGCTGACCCCGCGGGCACCGAGCTGGACCCGACGGACCTCAAGCTGCTCTGGCTCAACACCCCGTCCAACCCGACCGGCAAGGTCCTCTCCAAGACCGAGCTGACCCGGATCGTGGCCTGGGCCCGCGAGCACGGCGTCCTGCTCTTCTCCGACGAGTGCTACGTCGAACTGGGCTGGGAGGCCGACCCGGTCTCCGTCCTCCACCCGGAGGTCAACGGCGGCTCGTACGAGGGGATCGTCTCGGTCCACTCCCTGTCGAAGCGTTCGAACCTGGCCGGCTACCGCGCCGCCTTCCTGGCCGGTGATCCGGCGGTCCTCGGCCCGCTCCTGGAGATCCGCAAGCACGGCGGCATGATGACGTCGGCGCCGACCCAGGCGGCGGTCGTGGCGGCCCTCTCCGACGACACTCACGTCCACGAGCAGCGCGAACGCTACGCGGCCCGCCGCACCCTCCTGCGCGAGGCCCTCCTCGCCCACGGCTTCCGCGTCGACCACAGCGAGGCCAGCCTCTACCTCTGGGTCACCAGGGGCGAGTCCTGCTGGGACACCGTGGCCCACCTGGCGGCCCGCGGCATCCTGGTGGCCCCCGGCGACTTCTACGGGCCGGCGGGCGCCGAGCACGTACGCGTGGCCCTGACGGCGACGGACGACCGGGTGCGGGCTGCCGTGGAACGCCTGAAGGCGTAGGAACGAGGGCGGGGCCCAGGGAAGACCCTGGACCCCGTCACCGTTGAAGCGGTGCTCAGCCGAGCGGCAGGCCGTTCACCGGCAGCGTGCCCGCACCCGGCAGCCCACCCTGCGTCAGCGACTCCGTGGGCAGCCCGCCCTTGGTCGCCGTGGACGCGGTGTCCCCGACGAGATCGCCGGCGGAGCCCGCCGCGGTGCCGGTCGCCTCACCGGCGGCCTTCTGCGCGGCNNGCCGCGGGAAAGACCGGCGGCCTTCTGCGCGGCCGGCGTCACCTTCTTCACGGCCTTGCCGCCGGTCTTTCCCGCGGCCGGCAGGGCCTGCTCGACCGTCTTGCCACCGGTCTCGCCCGCGGTCCCGGTGACGTTCTGCGCCGCGCTGTCGACCGTGTTGCCGACGCTCGCCCCGTCCAGGGCGGTCAGACCGCCCAGGTTCGGGGTGGCGGGCAGGTCGGGGGCAGCGCTGGCGGAGCCGGCCGCACCTACACCGGCAGCAGCTCCCGCGGCGACAAGCAGTGCGACACGGGCGATCCTGCGGGTCAGGGGGAGGGACATGATGCTCCTTCGACGGGAGAGAAAAAGAACTGTCTATGCGGTCTGTCCGGGCCCGGACGCACTGACTACCGCTCGAACCCCGCGAAGGTTGCGGACGGCCGACGTAAAGAGTTGGTAATGCGTCGCATAATCAGCTCTGGATAAAAACGGGCGAAAGCCGCCCGATATGAAAGTCCGCAAAACCCGCGGAGCCCTGTGTTCCCAAGGCATTCGCCCACCTCGACGGTGACGGCACGAAAACCTGAGCGCACCGCCGTCCGGTGCCCCACCCATTACCCGTCGGAGTGAATACCCGTACTACTGCGCGGTGACGATCCGTACGCTCCCGGAGCCACCGCCCGCGCCCGTGGCCTCGGCGCCGGCTCCTCCGGTGGCCCGCCACGTGCTGCCGGTGGTGCCGGCGACCCACTCCCGGCCGGCGTAGGTGACGCGCTGGATGCGCAGCGCGGAGGCGTTGGCCACCGCCCAGTGCGCGAGCTGCCAGCCGCGTTCGGCGGCGTCGCGTCCGTCCGCGGTCGTGTCCTCGGCCACGGGCAGCGTCACGGTCCGGCCGTCGGCCTCGGTGACCGGAGGGTCCGCGTCCGCGGCGGAGGCCTCCTCGTCGCCGACCTCCGCTCCCGCCTGCTGGAGCGCGTCCCGCCCGAAGTCCCGTACAAGGGCGGCGCGGACCGCGTCCGGGCCGGTGGCCGTCGCGGTGGCGGTCGTGGCGTCCGGGCGGCCCTCGCAGGTCAGCGAGGCCGCGGAGGTCCCGGTGAGCGCGGCGGCCAGCAGTGTCGCGCCCGGCTCGTGCTTGGCGTACGCGTCCGGGTACCCGCTGCGCTGGACCCGCTGTGCGGCGACGGTGAGCGGCAGTTCGGTGTAGTCGCGCACCTTGGCGAGGTGCTCGTAGAAGATGTTCGCCGCGTACGCCGGGTCGGTGACCTCCTGCGCGCTGCCCCAGCCCTGCGAGGGCCGCTGCTGGAAGAGGCCGAGCGAATCCCGGTCGCCGTGGTCGAGGTTGCGCAGCGCCGACTCCTGGAGCGCGGTCGCCAGCGCGATCGTCACGGCCCGCTCGGGCATGTTCCGGTTGGTGCCGACGGCCGCGATGGTGGCCGCGTTCACCGCCTGCTCCGGCGTGAACTCGTACGCCGTCGAGGTCCCGTCGGCGGAAACGACTCTGCACCCCCGGTCCCCGGCGCCTCCGGTGACGTACTGGACCACGACGTAGCCCGCGACGGCGGACAGGACCACGCAGGCCGCCCCGCATCTCAGGAGACGGCCGCGGCGCTTGGGAGAGGGTGACGGCTCTGGCACGCGTACAAGGTACTGGAGAGTACGGAAACCGGGGAGGCCTGTGTGCAAGGTGGGTCCGGGCGGGGTGAGCGGTCGGCGCGTTAGGGTCGACGGCATGGCCGAGACCCCGCTTGACCTCACGCTGGACGCCGCTCTGCTCACCGCGCAGCTCGTCGACTTCCCCTCCGAGAGCGGCACGGAGAAGCCGCTCGCGGACGCCGTCGAGGCGGCCCTGCGCACGCTGCCGCACCTCACGGTGGACCGGCACGGCAACAACGTGATCGCCCGCACCCGCCTGGGCCGTCCCGAGCGGGTGGTCCTCGCCGGCCACATCGACACCGTCCCGATCGCCGGCAACGTCCCGTCCCGGCTGGACGCGGACGGCGTCCTGTGGGGCTGCGGCACCTGCGACATGAAGGCGGGCGTCGCCGTCCAGCTCCGCATCGCCGCCACGGTCCCCGCCCCCAACCGGGACCTGACCTTCGTCTTCTACGACAACGAAGAGGTCGCCGCCGACCTCAACGGCCTCAAGCACGTCGCCGAGACCCACCCGGACTGGCTGGAGGGCGACTTCGCGGTCCTCCTGGAGCCCTCCGACGGCCAGGTGGAGGGCGGCTGCCAGGGCACCCTGCGGGTCCTGCTGAAGACCAGGGGCGAGCGGGCCCACTCGGCGCGCAGCTGGATGGGCTCCAACGCGATCCACGAGGCCGCCCCGATCCTGGCCCGCCTCGCCGCCTACGAGCCGCGCCACCCGGTGATCGACGGCCTGGAGTACCGCGAGGGCCTCAACGCCGTCGGCATCACCGGGGGAGTGGCCGGCAACGTCATCCCCGACGAGTGCGTCGTGACCGTCAACTTCCGCTACGCGCCCGACCGTACGCCCGAGGAGGCCATCGCCCACGTCCGTGAGGTGTTCGCCGGCTGCGGGGTGGAGGAGTTCGTCATCGACGACCACAGCGGGGCGGCCCTGCCCGGACTCTCGCACCCCGCCGCGGCGGCCTTCATCGAGGCCGTGGGCGGTACCCCGCAGCCCAAGTACGGCTGGACCGACGTGTCCCGCTTCTCGGCGCTCGGCGTGCCGGCCGTCAACTACGGTCCCGGCAACCCGCACTTGGCGCACAAGCGGGACGAGCGGGTGGAGACCGCGAAGATCCTGGCGGGGGAGGAGCGGCTGCGGGCCTGGCTGACCGCGTGATCGCGGGGCATCCGTGCCCAGGGGCGCTGTACGGCGGACACGCCGACGTCCCCCGCCCGTAACCCGCGTAGATCTACGCTGAGGTGGAACGACTGCAAGCGGAGGGAGTTCACATGGCTACAGGCAACCCGGAGGGCAAGCGGCGGCCACCGGAGGAACAGCGCCTGGGACCCGTCCTCCGGAGGCGGGATCAGGTACAGGCGAGCACCACGGACCAGCGGCTGCTGGACGAACGCGCCCCTTCCGACTGGGTCCACACCGACCCCTGGCGGGTCCTGCGCATCCAGTCCGAGTTCATCGAGGGCTTCGGCACCCTGGCCGAACTCCCGGCCGCCATCAGCGTGTTCGGCTCCGCCCGTACGCCGGTCGACTCCCCGGAGTACGAGGCGGGCGTACGGCTCGGACGCGCGCTGGTGGAGGCCGGCTGGGCGGTGATCACGGGCGGTGGCCCCGGTGCCATGGAGGCGGCCAACAAGGGCGCCTGCGAGGCGGGCGGCGTCTCGGTGGGCCTCGGCATCGAACTGCCCTTCGAGCAGGGGCTGAACCCCTACGTCGACATCGGCCTGAACTTCCGCTACTTCTTCGTCCGCAAGATGATGTTCGTGAAGTACGCGCAGGGCTTCGTCGTCCTGCCCGGCGGCCTCGGCACCCTGGACGAACTCTTCGAGGCCCTCACCCTCGTCCAGACCCAGAAGGTCACCCGCTTCCCGATCGTCCTCTTCGGCACGGAGTACTGGGGCGGCCTGATCGACTGGCTGAGGAACACCCTGATCGCCCAGGGCAAGGCCTCGGAGAAGGACCTCCTCCTCTTCCACGTCACGGACGACGTGGAGGAAGCGGTGGCGCTGGTCTCGAAGGAGACCGGCCGCTAGAGACGGGCCGCTGGAGACCGGCCGTTGGAGACCGGTCGTTTCGGCAGCCAGGTCCGGGACGGGAAGGGACGGCGGGGGCGAGCGGGATCTACGCCAGCCCCCGCCGTCCCACCGCCGGCCCCCGCCAC
>NZ_MUBA01000638.1 GCF_002154575.1 Streptomyces bobili | reverse complement strand
CGCGCGCGTGCGCCACACCTCGCGGGTGAGGTCCAGGAAGCCGTTGAGCCTGCCCTGCTCCTCCCAGCCGCCGAGCGAGGAGTACGCGAACGAGGCGTCGGAGAGGGTCGAGACCTTCGAGACGTGCATGCGGCTGGCCGACGTGAGGCTGCGGCCCGTGTAGGCGCCGTGGCCCTTCGCGGCCCACCAGCGGCGGCCCAGCGCCGGCGCGGACACGACACCGACGACGGGCTGGTAGCCGCCCTCGGCGGCCTCCATCAGCGAGATCAGGGTGGCCCAGACGGGGACGCCGCGTACGTAGTTCTTCGTGCCGTCGATCGGGTCGATCACCCAGCGGCGGGGGCCGGTGCCCTCGATGCCGTACTCCTCGCCCAGGATCGCGTCACGGGGGCGGGCCCGCTGGAGCTGGCCGCGGATCAGCTCCTCGGCGGCCTTGTCCGCCTCGCTCACCGGCGTCATGTCCGGTTTGGTCTCGACCTTGAGGTCGAGGGCCTTGAAGCGGGCCATGGTCGC
>NZ_MUBA01000637.1 GCF_002154575.1 Streptomyces bobili | reverse complement strand
CCTGGCTCCTGCGCCTGCACCGTCCCGGACTGGCCGTCTGGGCCGCTCTCGTCGCCGTCCTCGTCCTCGCCCTGCTCGCGATGTGGGGCCCGCTCGGTGCCGCGGCCGCCGACGGCTGGCGGCAGTACCGCGCCTGCGGCGACAGCGGGCCGTGCGGTTACGACCAGGACGCGATCATCCGGTACCGGGACGTGTACACGTACACGACGTTCGCCGTGATCGGGCTGCCCTTCCTGGTCGCCGCCTGGGCGGGGGCCGCCCTGGTCGGCCGCGAGCTGGAGAGCGGCACCGCCCACCTCGCCTGGACGACGGGCCTCTCGCCGACCCGCTGGCTGGCCGCCAAGCTGGCCGCCCCCGCCGCCCTGATCGCCGCCTGCACCGGGCTGCTGGTGCTGCTGCATCACCTGGCCTGGTCGGCGAACCGGCACCGCATCGACACCTCCAAGTCCTGGGCCGACTCCCCCACCCTGCACGCCAACGGCCCCACCACGGTCGCCCTCGCGCTGGCCGGCCTCGCCGCCGGGGTCCTCGCGGGCCTGCTGTGGCGCCGTACGCTGCCCGCGCTGGTCGCCGGACTGGGCTTCACCGTGGTCCTGCGGTTCGCGGCCGACCTGGCCATGCCGCATCTGTGGCCGTCCGTCACGCGCGTCACCGGCCTCGAGACCGGCTACGTCATGGAGGGCGTCGAGGTCGACTCCGGCCTGGTCACCGCCGACGGCGCACACATCGCCGACCCCGGCTGCGGTCCGTCGTTCGTCGAAGGCTGCGCCGAGGTGTACGGCAAGCTCGACGCCACCGGTTTCTACAGGGAGTTCCACCCCGAGTCGCACTACTGGCCTCTCCAGCTGACCACGAGCGCCCTCCTCCTGGCCGTCGCGGCCGGCCTCGTCGTCACCGCGTTCGCCCTGCTCAGGCGATCTACGGCCACGACACACACACCGGCCCGCACACCCGCACGCATCCCGACCCGCACCGAGGCACCCGCCCGCGAGGAGGCCGCCGTATGACCGCCGCCCCCACCGCGCGCGTCCCCCAGGAGGCACAGAAGGCCGAGGCGGCCCCCGCCACCCGCTGGGGCGTCGCCCGCACCGTCCTGCGGCTGCACCGCGCCGCCCTGATCGTCTGGGGTCTGGCCGTGCTGGGCCTGACGGGCTGGCTGGTGTGGCTCACCGAGGTCACCGCCGACGAGACGCGCGCCAAGCAGGAGGCCTGCAACCGGGCGGGCCTGGACGTGTGCGACACGAACGTCGGCCTGTTCGGCTACAGCGCGCCGATGGACGGGATCGCCACCCTGGCCGCCCACTCCTTCATCGTCGTCGCCGCCTTCGCGGGCGGCGCGCTGATCGGCCGCGAACTGGAGAACGGCACCGCCCGTCTCGCCTGGTCGCAGGGCATCACCCCGGCCCGCTGGCTGACCGCCAAGCTCGCCTGCCCCGCTCTCGCCGTGACCGTCGGCGTCACCGTCCTGGTCCTGGTGTTCCGCTGGGCGTGGGAGCCCAACCGGGTCCTGATCGGCACCGACTGGGTGGGCGACAGCGTGTTCGCGCTCCTCGGCCCGGCCGCCGTCGCCTACGCCCTGTGCGCCCTCGCCCTGGGCACGCTCACCGCGCTCCTGCTACGCCGCACCCTGCCCGCACTGGCCGTCTCCGCCGCCCTGACCTGGGTGCTCTCCCTGATCCTGGTGCACGCGCGCGCCTCCCTGTGGCCGGCCCTGACCCGGACCTCGGCGACCGAGTACGTCTACTCCCCGCGCCGCGCCTGGGACCTGAGCCAGGGTGCGCTGGTGCACGGCAGCCCCGCCCCGCAGGTGAACCACTGGGCCTGCGACGGCACTGCCCGGGAGCGGCAGCGCTGTCTGGACGACCTCGGTGTCACCGGCTACTACTCCACCTACCACCCGCGTTCCCACTTCTGGCCCCTGCACCTGGTGGAGACCGGCATCCTTCTGGCCGTCGCCGCCGCGGCCGTCGCCGTGTCCTTCCGCCTCCTGCGCCACCGCACGGCCTGACTCCCCTCGGGCCCACCC
>NZ_MUBA01000636.1 GCF_002154575.1 Streptomyces bobili | reverse complement strand
CATCCCGCCCGACCCCCGAGGCCCACGCAGGCGACGACAGGACGACGGAGCTGATCCGCTGGGCGGCCTTCAGCTGTGTCCTCGTCCCGGTGGTTCTCCTCTGGTACGGCACCTCGCTGGCCGGAACCACCGGCACCGCCGTCGGGCTGGCCGCCGTCACCGCCGTCTGCCGGCTACTGCTGCGCCGCTCCGAGCGGTGCGCGGCCCGGCTCCTCGACGAGGAACCCCCACCCCACCTGCCGCACGTGCCACTTGGAGGACACCGGCAGCGCCCCGGAACGGGGTCGCACCGTGGCGGTCGTCACCATGACCGAAGTACACCGGTCGGTTGACCGGTTTTCACGCACACGCCCGTATCTTTTCAGCCAACTTCCGGATACCGCGCATCCCTTGCCGCAACCACCCCCCTTCCCCCGTTCGACCTGCATGGAAAGGCCCTCGGGGGGGCTGCGCACCCTACGTGGATTGGCCACTGCGACGAGGCGCACTTCCCCGCACGGCCCACGAGTGCAACGCTTCGTGATCGAATGCTTCACGCCAAGTTGCCATGTCGACAATGTGCCGGGTGACGAACTGGCCACTCCGGCATCTCGCGACACAGTAGATTTCGATCTTGACTGTCTACGGCGGGGGACTCGTGCAGGACCGAGGGGAAACGTGCAGGAGCGACACAACCGAGGAGCCGCGACCACCGAGGGGGGCTTAGCAGGATGAGCCACGACTCCACTGCCGCGCCGGAAGCCGCGGCCCGGAAACTTTCCGGGCGACGCCGCAAGGAGATCGTCGCGGTGCTGCTGTTCAGCGGCGGCCCCATCTTCGAGAGTTCCATTCCGCTGTCGGTGTTCGGGATTGACCGCCAGGACGCCGGCGTGCCTCGCTACCGACTGTTGGTATGCGCAGGCGAGGACGGCCCGCTGCGGACCACAGGGGGCCTGGAACTCACCGCGCCACATGGCCTGGAGGCGATATCGAGGGCAGGAACGGTCGTCGTACCGGCCTGGCGCTCGATCACCTCCCCGCCACCGGCGGACGCGCTCGACGCACTGCGCCGAGCGCACGAAGAGGGCGCCCGCATCGTGGGCCTGTGCACCGGCGCGTTCGTGCTGGCCGCCGCAGGTCTGCTGGACGGCCGGCCGGCCACGACACACTGGATGTACGCACCGACGCTGGCCAAGCGCTATCCGTCGGTGCACGTCGATCCACGCGAGCTGTTCGTCGACGACGGCGATGTGCTGACGTCGGCCGGGACAGCGGCTGGAATCGATCTCTGTCTGCACATCGTGCGGACGGACCACGGGAACGAGGCGGCCGGCGCGCTCGCCCGCCGACTCGTGGTCCCGCCGCGCCGGACAGGCGGCCAGGAGCGCTATCTCGACCGGTCTTTACCGGAGGAGATCGGCGCCGACCCCCTCGCGGAGGTCGTCGCCTGGGCGCTGGAGCATCTCCACGAACAGTTCGACGTGGAGACGCTGGCCGCTCGCGCGTACATGAGCCGGCGGACGTTCGACCGTCGCTTCCGGTCACTGACCGGCAGCGCGCCCCTGCAATGGCTGATCACCCAGCGGGTGCTTCAGGCGCAGCGGCTGCTGGAGACGTCGGACTACTCCGTCGACGAGGTCGCCGGCCGGTGCGGATTCCGCTCGCCGGTCGCGCTGCGCGGGGACTTCCGGCGGCAGCTCGGGTCTTCACCGGCCGCCTACCGGGCGGCCTACCGGGCGCGACGGCCACAGAGCGAACGGATGCCTCCGGCGGAGAGTGACACGGCTGCCGCCCTCGGGGCGGGGGGAGCGGGCGGGGGATCCACCGCCCTGCACTCCGAAGC
>NZ_MUBA01000635.1 GCF_002154575.1 Streptomyces bobili | reverse complement strand
CCCCTCCCCCGGCCGGTTCGCCGTTTCGCTCACGGAGGTGCCCTCCGGGCTGACAGACTCCGGAGGTGCCCGACTTCGACATGCTCGTCCTCGGATCCGGCCCCGGCGGCCAGAAGGCCGCCATCGCCGCGGCCAAACTCGGCCGCCGCGTCGCCGTGGTCGACCGCCCCGACATGCTGGGCGGTGTCTCCCTCCACACCGGCACCATTCCCTCCAAGACCCTGCGCGAGGCGGTGCTCTACCTCACCGGCCTGACCCAGCGCGACCTCTACGGGCAGAGCTACCGCCTCAAGGAGGACATCACCGTCGCCGACCTGACCGCGCGCACCCAGCACGTGGTGAGCCGGGAGACCGACGTCATCCGCAGCCAGCTGTCCCGCAACCACGTCGCCCTGTACTCGGGCACCGGCCGGTTCGTCGACGAGCACACGGTCGCCCTGCGGGAGGCGGGCGGACAGGAGCGGCTGCTGAGCGCCGGGCACATCGTCATCGCCACCGGCACCCGGCCCGCCCGGCCGGAGAGCGTGGAGTTCGACGGCCGGACGATCCTCGACTCCGACAACGTCCTCACGATCGAGCGGGTGCCGCGCTCGATGGTGATCGTGGGCGCCGGCGTCATCGGCATGGAGTACGCGTGCATGTTCGCCGCCCTGGGCAGCAAGGTCACGGTGGTGGAGCGGCGGGCCGGGATGCTCGACATGTGCGACGTCGAGGTCATCGAGTCGCTCAAGTACCATCTGCGCGACCTCGCGGTCACGTTCCGCTTCGGGGAGACCGTGGCCGCCGTCGAGCGGCATCCGCGGGGCACGCTGACCGTGCTGGAGAGCGGCAAGAAGATCCCCGCCGACGCCGTGATGTACTCGGCGGGCCGCCAGGGCCTCACCGACGAACTGGCCTTGGAGAAGGCCGGGTTGGCGGCGGACGCCCGCGGGCGGATCACGGTGGACGAGCACTACCGCACGCAGGTGCCGCACATCTACGCCGTCGGTGACGTGATCGGCTTCCCGGCGCTGGCCGCGACCTCGATGGAGCAGGGCAGGGCAGCCGCGTACCACGCGTGCGGCGAGCCGGTCGGACGGACGCACCGGCTCCAGCCGATCGGTATCTACACCATTCCGGAGATCAGCTTCATCGGCCGGACCGAGGACCAGCTCACCGAGGACCGGGTGCCGTTCGAGGTGGGCGTCGCCCGCTACCGCGAACTGGCCCGCGGGCAGATCATCGGCGACGCGCACGGCATGCTCAAGCTGCTGGTGTCCCCCGAGGACCGCACCCTGCTGGGGGTGCACTGCTTCGGCTCCGGGGCGACCGAGCTGATCCACATCGGCCAGTCGGTGATGGGCCTCGGCGGCACGGTCGACTACCTGGTCGACGCGGTCTTCAACTACCCGACGCTCGCCGAGTCGTACAAGGTCGCCGCCCTCGACGCCACCAACCGCCTGCGGCAGTTGGACCGTATCGGGGACTGACTGGACACGTCCTTCAGGGGGCCCGCGGCCCGTCCCGCCCATGTGGACGATGCGGGCCGTCAGCGGGACACCGCGGCGGGCGGCTTCGACGATTGGCAGATCGGGGCCGCCGATGTGCCGGTTCTACCGCGTGTCTCTGGCCGGGATCTGTCAAGTGCCCCTGCCGCGACAGCGGCGACCGCACCGGCGGGTGGGCCGCTTCGGGCCGTGCGTGACCTGCTTCCAGTCGTGCGTGACCTGCTTCTAGGGGAGGCTGTCGTCGTCCACCACGTGGACGGCGGCCTCCTCCGCGCCCGCCGCGCCGCCGTCGATGCCGACGTCCTCGGCGATCTCCTCCTTGGTGGCGTCCGTACGCGCGCCCTCGTCGGGGGCGACCAGGCGGCCGGCCCGCTCCTCACCCGCCTCGGGGTCGACCGGTTCGCCCTCGCCGCGCGGAAGGTCGCCGATGCCGTCCCCGGCGGGCTCGGACACGTCCGGGACCTCCTGGGCGAGGCGCTGGTCGAGGGTCTCCCCGTCGTGCTGTTCACCCGCGGTGGTGCCGTGCTTGGTGACGCCGAGCGGCTTCTCCGGCGGGGAGTAGCCCTCGTCCAGGATGTCGTCGTAGGTCCGTTCGTCGAGCGCGTCCTGGAGATCGAGCGGGGCGGCGTCCTCCTGCTCCTCGTTGCTGCCGGTGGGCTGGTAGGCGTCGTCGGCGGTCGTCTCGGGCTCGCTGCCCATGGATGCCTCCCTGGATGCTGTCCGGCTGCGCTGTCCCCGTCCGCGTATCCCGTCGAGCGCGCCCCAAAACCGTGGCACATGCCAACCGCACGAGCGGATACGGACGTTACCCGTCCGTCAATCTTGAAAGGTCAAACGGTGCGGCTATCATCACTCGCACACTCCGTGTGACCGGCCCCCGACGCAGAGGTGGGACGGTATCCACCACGCCGTTTCCCGCCCGCACCGCGAGGCCATCCCCCGCCGGTGCGCGGCGGTGCACCAC
>NZ_MUBA01000634.1 GCF_002154575.1 Streptomyces bobili | reverse complement strand
ACAGCTCTCCGCCGTCCTCGACGGGCCCCTCGCCCAGGGCACCTGGGCCGCCTCGGCCGTCCTGTGCGCCGCCGCGCTGGCCGCCCGCCGTGCCGTCTACGACCGGTTGCCCTGAGCACACCCGCTCACCGGCCGCCCCACCTCTTTCCCCTGGAGATTCCTTGAGCACGATACGAGTGACCGGGCTGCGCGTCCGGCACCGCAGAACCGTCGCCCTCGACGGGGTGGACCTCACCCTGGGCCGGGGTGTGCACGGCCTGGTCGGTCCGAACGGCGCGGGCAAGACCNNCGTGGAGTTCCGCGCGCTGCTGCGCGGGCTGGGTGCCTCGGCCACGGTGATCGTCTCGACGCACCTCGTGGAGGACGTGGCCGCCGCCTGTACGGAGGTCACCCTGCTCGACGCGGGCCGGGTCGCCTACCGCGGCACCCCCGATGCGCTCAGCGCGCTGGGCGAGGACAGCGACGACGAGGGTGTCGGCGACAGCCCGATCGAGCGCGGCTACACGGCGGCGCTGCGGGCCCACCGCGCCTCCGGCGCTCCGCTGGAAGGGGCGGCGCGATGAGCCTCACGGTCACGGAACCGGAGCGCGTGCGCGTCCGGGTGCACCCCCTGCGCGCCGAGGTGCTGCGCGGGTTCGCCCCCTGGGCGGGGCTCGCCGTGTTCCTGACGGTCGGCGCGCTGCTGGGCGCGACGGCGGACCGCTGGCAGGGCGGCTGGGCGGAGACCCGTACCGAACTGCACAACGTCCTGCTGATCGTCGTACCCCTGGCCGCGGCGGCGGGCTGCCGGCAGGGCGGGCGGGAGCGGCGGCGCCGTACGGAGGAGCTGTGGGGGACGGCGGCGCGGGGGCCGCTGGCGCGGTTCCTCGCGTCGGCGCTGCCGGTGGCGGCGTGGGTGACGGCCGGGTATGCGTCGGTGGCGGCGGGGGCGATGCTGGCGAC
>NZ_MUBA01000633.1 GCF_002154575.1 Streptomyces bobili | reverse complement strand
CGAGGACCTCGGCCGGCGGGTGGCGCTCGCCATCGGCGCGGCCCGCCAGTACGCCCGCCAGGCCACCATCAGCGCCGTCCTCCAACGGGGTCTGCTGCCCGGCGCGGTCGCCGAGATCCCCGGCCTGCGCAGCGCCCTCGTGTACGAGCCGCGCGAACAGGGCGGGCCGAGCGGCGACTTCTACGACCTGTTCCCGGTGGGCGACGGCCGCTGGTGCTTCGCGGTCGGCGACGTCCAGGGCAAGGGCCCCGAGGCGGCCGTCGTCATCGGGCTGGCCCGCCCCTGGCTGCGGCTGCTGGCCCGCGAGGGATACGGCGTCGCCGACGTCCTCGACCGGCTCAACCAGCTCCTCCTCGACGACGCCACCGAGGCCGCCGACGCCGCCGCCCGCGCCTTCGTCGGCCCGGCGGGCCCCGGCGACGGCCCGCAGACCCGCTTCCTCTCCCTCCTCTACGGCGAACTCGTGCCCTTCGACGGAGGCGTCCGCTGCACCCTCGCCTCGGCCGGCCACCCGCTGCCCCTGCTCCTCGGCCCCGACGGCAGCGTCACCACGGCCGCGCAGCCGCAGACCCTCCTCGGCGTCATCGAGGACGCCACGTACGTCAGCGAGAGCCTCGACCTGTGGCCCGGCGACACCCTGCTGTGCGTCACCGACGGCGTCACCGAGCGCCGCTCGGGCTCCCGCCAGTTCGACGACGGCGACGGCCTCGCCGTCGCCCTGTCCGGCTGCGCGGGGCTGGACGCGGAGCTGATCGCCGAACGGATCCGCCACCTCGTCCACGAGTTCGGCGGACGGCCTCCCGAGGACGATCTGGCCCTGCTGGTCCTCCAGGCGGAATAGCGCCCCACAGCGCCCGGGGGAGCTTCGCGCCGCGTACGGGACAATGGAGGACATGCCTTCCGCTCTTCCCGACGGCGAGCCCGTCCCCACCGACGGCGCGCTGCCCGCCTCCGCGCTCGCCGGGGCCGCCGACCGCCCCCTCGGGTTCTACCTGCACGTGCCCTACTGCGCGACCCGCTGCGGCTACTGCGACTTCAACACCTACACCGCCACCGAGCTGCGCGGCACCGGTGGCGTCCTCGCCTCCCGCGACAACTACGCCGACACCCTGATCGACGAGATCCGGCTGGCCCGCAAGGTCCTCGGCGACGACCCGCGCGAGGTCCGCACGGTCTTCGTCGGCGGCGGTACGCCCACCCTGCTCGCGGCCGGTGACCTGGTCAGGATGCTCACCGCGATCCGCGACGAGTTCGGCCTCGCCGCGGACGCGGAGGTCACCACCGAGGCCAACCCGGAGTCCGTCGACCCGGCGTACCTCGCCACGCTCCGCCAGGGAGGCTTCAACCGGATCTCCTTCGGCATGCAGAGTGCCCGGCAGCACGTCCTGAAGGTCCTCGACCGCACCCACACGCCCGGCCGCCCCGAGGCCTGCGTCGCGGAGGCCCGCGGGGTCGGCTTCGAGCACGTCAACCTGGACCTGATCTACGGCACCCCCGGCGAGTCGGACGACGACTGGCGGGCCTCCCTGGACTCCGCCCTCGGCGCCGGACCCGACCACATCAGCGCCTACGCCCTGATCGTCGAGGAGGGCACCCAGCTCGCCCGCCGGATCCGCCGCGGCGAGGTCCCGATGACCGACGACGACGTCCACGCCGACCGGTACCTGATCGCCGAGGAGACGATGGCCGCGGCGGGCTTCGACTGGTACGAGGTGTCCAACTGGGCAACCTCCGAGGCGGGCCGCTGCCTGCACAACGAGCTGTACTGGCGGGGCGCCGACTGGTGGGGCGCCGGTCCGGGAGCCCACAGCCACGTCGGCGGCGTGCGCTGGTGGAACGTGAAGCATCCGGGGGCGTACGCGGCGGCGCTGGCGGGAGGCCGCTCACCGGGCGCCGGCCGCGAGATCCTCTCGGACGAGGACCGCAGGGTCGAGCGGATCCTGCTGGAGCTGCGGCTGAAGGAGGGCGTGCCGCTGTCCCTGCTGCGGCCCCAGGGGCTCGCGGCCTCGCGCCGGGCCCTGTCGGACGGACGGCTCCAGGAGGGCCCGTACGAGCAGGGGCGTGCCGTGCTCACGCTGCGGGGGCGGCTGCTGGCGGACGCGGTGGTGCGGGACCTGGTGGACTGACGGAACCCAGGGCTCGGTCATGTGATCAGGGCACGGTCACGTGGTCGATGAGACGCTCGACCGATCCCAGCAGCTCCGGCTCCAGGTCCCGGTAGGACCCGACCCGCTCGAGGATCGCCTGCCACACCGCGCCGGTGTTCTCCGAGGGCCAGCCCAGCGCCCGGCACACCCCCGTCTTCCAGTCCTGCCCGCGCGGGACGCGGGGCCAGGCCTCGATGCCCACCGCGGACGGCTTCACCGCCTCCCAGATGTCGATGTACGGGTGGCCCACCACCAGCGCGTGCTCGCTCGTCACCGACTGTGCGATGCGCCATTCCTTGGTGCCGGGGACGAGATGGTCCACGAGGACGCCGAGGCGGGCGTCGGGGCCGGGGGCGAACTCGGCGACGACCGCCGGCAGGTCGTCCACGCCCTCCAGGTACTCCACGACCACGCCCTCGACGCGCAGGTCGTCGCCCCACACCTTCTCCACCAGCTCGGCGTCGTGCCGGCCCTCGACGTAGATCCGCCCGGCGCGGGCCACCCGGGCGCGGGCGCCGGGCACGGCGACCGAACCGGAGGCGGTACGGGTGGGCCGTACCGGAGCGGACGACGTGGGGCGGACCAGGGTCACGGGCCGGCCCTCCAGGAGGAAGCCGCGGGGCTCCAGCGGGAACACGCGGTGCTTGCCGAAGCGGTCCTCCAGGGTGACCGTGCCCGCCTCGCAGCGGATCACCGCGCCGCAGAAACCGGTGCCGGGCTCCTCCACCACCAGGCCGGGCTCGGCCTCGACCTCCGGGGCGGGCCGCTGCTTCTTCCACGGGGGTGTCAGGTCCGGTTGGTACTGGCGCATTCGGATGACGATAGGAGAAGCCCCGGCACGGTCACGGCGACACGCCGAAACGTGCGGCCAGCGCGTCCCGTTGGGCCCGGACGAACGCCCCGTCCACCACCGCGCCGTGACCGGGCACGTACAGCGCGTCCTCGCCGCCGAGGGCCAGCAGCCGGTCGAGGGCGGCGGGCCAGTGCGACGGTACGGCGTCGGGGCCCGCCTGCGGCTCACCGGACTCCTCGACGAGGTCGCCGCAGAAGACGACCTCGGGCGAGCCGGGGCCCGCAGGAACGAGGACGGCCAGATCGTGCGGGGTGTGGCCGGGGCCGACGTTCGCCAGCAGGACCTGCCGGCCGCCGCCCAGGTCGAGGGTCCACTCGCCGCAGACCAGGTGGCGGGGCCGTACCAGCGTGTCCGCGGCCTCCGAGGCCGTATCGGCGTCGAGACCGTTGCGGACCGCGTCCGCGAGCAGCTCCCGCGCCGGCGTGTTCTCCGCGCCCACCGCCGCGTAGACCTCGGCGCCCGCGAAGGCCGCCGCCCCCAGGACATGGTCGAAGTGGGGGTGCGTGAGCGCGAGATCGGTCACACGGTGACCTGCGAGTTCCTCGGCGTGCAGGCGCAGCCGGGCACCCTCCGCGAGGCTCGACCCCGCGTCCACCAACAGGGCCCGGCCCTCCCCGACGACCAGCCCCGCCGTGCAGTCCCAGCCGGGCAGCCGGCACCGGCCGACCCCCGTGGCGATCCGCTCCCACCCCAGCTCTTCCCAAGTCACCGTCATACCGCGAGGCTAGGGCCTGTCGTCTGGATCAGGCCGGCCGTGACCGACGGTTCGTCCCGGCTGACCCCGCGACGCCCGGCATGATCCAGACGAGAGTCCCTAGGCCCTGTCGTCCCTGGCGGCCCGGCCGGGCGACCGACCTTGCCCCAGGTGTACCCCACAGCCGTACACTGGGCCGGGGAACGCTGGCACTCGGATGCGAAGAGTGCCAGGCGAGACGCCCGGGGGACCGGGGAAGACTTTTCTGGAGGTGAGCGCGGGTGCTGAGCGAACGCAGGCTGCAAGTGCTGCGCGCCATCGTCCAGGACTACGTCGGCACCGAGGAACCGGTGGGTTCCAAGGCGCTCACCGAGCGCCACAACCTCGGCGTCTCACCGGCGACGGTCCGTAACGACATGGCCGCCCTGGAGGACGAGGGGTTCATCGCCCAGCCGCACACCAGCGCCGGGCGCATCCCCACCGACAAGGGCTACCGGCTGTTCGTCGACAAACTGGCCGGCGTCAAGCCGATGACGGCGCCCGAGCGGCGCGCCATCCAGAACTTCCTGGACGGCGCCGTCGACCTCGACGACGTCGTGGCCCGGACGGTACGGCTGCTCGCGCAGCTCACCCGGCAGGTCGCCGTCGTGCAGTACCCGTCGCTGACCCGCTCCACCGTGCGCCACGTCGAGCTGCTGGCGCTGGCACCGGCCCGGCTGATGCTGGTGCTCATCACGGACACCGGGCGGGTCGAGCAGCGGATGGTGGACTGCCCCGCGCCCTTCGGCGAGGCCTCGCTGGCGGATCTGCGGGCGCGGCTGAACAGCCGGGTCGCGGGCCGTCGCTTCAGCGATGTGCCGCGCCTGGTGGAAGACCTGGCCGACGCCTTCGAGAACGAGGACCGCGGCACGGTCACCACGGTGCTCTCCACCCTGCTGGAGACGCTCGTCGAAGAGAACGAGGAGCGGCTGATGATCGGCGGAACCGCCAATCTCACCCGCTTCGGACATGACTTTCCCCTCGTCATCCGACCCGTCCTGGAAGCCTTGGAGGAGCAGGTCGTGCTCCTCAAGCTCCTGGGCGAGGCCGGGGATTCGGGCATGACCGTACGCATCGGTCACGAGAACGCCTATGAGGGGCTCAACTCCACTTCGGTGGTGTCGGTCGGCTACGGTTCGGGCGGCGAGGCAGTCGCCAAGCTCGGCGTGGTCGGACCGACCCGCATGGATTACCCGGGAACGATGGGAGCGGTACGCGCAGTGGCACGGTACGTCGGACAGATCCTGGCGGAGTCGTAAGTGGCCACGGACTACTACGCCGTTCTCGGCGTGCGCCGCGACGCGTCGCAGGAAGAGATCAAGAAGGCCTTCCGGCGGCTCGCACGCGAGCTTCACCCGGACGTCAACCCCGATCCGAAGACCCAGGAGCGGTTCAAGGAGATCAACGCCGCCTACGAGGTGCTGTCGGACCCGCAGAAGAAGCAGGTCTACGACCTCGGCGGCGACCCCCTGTCCCAGGCGGGCGGCGGCGCGGGCGGCTTCGGAGCCGGTGGCTTCGGCAACTTCTCCGACATCATGGACGCCTTCTTCGGCACGGCGTCGCAGCGCGGGCCGCGCTCGCGCACCCGCCGCGGCCAGGACGCGATGATCCGGCTGGAGATCGACCTCGACGAGGCCGCCTTCGGCACGACCAAGGACATCCAGGTCGACACGGCGATCGTCTGCACCACCTGCAGCGGCGAGGGTGCCGCGCCGGGGACCAGCGCGCAGACCTGTGACATGTGCCGCGGTCGCGGTGAGGTGTCGCAGGTGACGCGGTCCTTCCTCGGCCAGGTCATGACCTCGCGGCCCTGTCCGCAGTGCCAGGGCTTCGGCACCGTCGTGCCGACCCCGTGCCCGGAGTGCGCGGGCGACGGACGCGTGCGCTCGCGTCGCACGCTGACGGTGAAGATCCCGGCCGGCGTCGACAACGGCACCCGCATCCAGCTCGCCGGCGAGGGCGAGGTCGGGCCCGGCGGCGGTCCCGCCGGTGACCTGTACGTCGAGATCCACGAGCTGCCGCACGCGCAGTTCCAGCGGCGCGGCGACGATCTGCACTGCACGGTGACCCTGCCCATGACCGCGGCGGCCCTCGGCACGAAGGTGCCGCTGGAGACGCTCGACGGTCTGGAGGAGGTCGACATCCGGCCCGGCACCCAGTCCGGGCAGTCGATCCCGCTGCACGGGCGCGGAGTGACGCATCTGCGGGGCGGCGGGCGCGGTGACCTCATCGTGCATGTCGAGGTGCAGACGCCCAACAAGCTGGACCCCGAGCAGGAGCGGGTGCTGCGGGAGCTGGCGAAGCTGCGCGGCGAGGAGCGGCCCCTCGGGCAGTTCCAGCCCGGTCAGCAGGGGCTGTTCTCCCGGCTGAAGGACGCGTTCAACGGGCGCTGACGGTGAGTGGGCGGGGCGGCGGGGGCGTTTCGGCCCCCGCCGCCCCTTCCCGTTCCCGTCCCCGGAGGCCGAGCCTCCGGACGGGCTGCACGGTTGTCCCGACGACGTGACAACATGCCGTCATGTCCTCCGCACTGACCGATCTCTTCCCTCTCCCGATCGTGCAGGCCCCCATGGCGGGCGGCGTCTCCCTCCCGCAGCTCGCCGCCGCCGTGTCCGAGGCCGGCGGGCTGGGGTTCCTGGCCGCCGGGTACAAGACCGCCGACGGCCTGTACCAGGAGATGAAACAGCTGCGGAGTCTCACCTCCCGGCCCTTCGGCGTGAACCTGTTCATGCCGCAGCCGGAGCATGCGGAGACCGGCGCCGTCGAGGTCTACGCCCATCAGCTGGCCGGCGAGGCCGCCTGGTACCAGACCGAGCTGGGCGATCCCGACAGCGGCCGCGACGACGGCTACGACGCCAAACTGGCGGTGCTGCTGGACAACCCGGTGCCGGTGGTCTCGTTCCACTTCGGTGTGCCCCGTCCGGACGTGCTGGACGCGCTGCGCCGGGCCGGCACGTTCACGCTGGTCACCGCGACCACCGCCGAGGAGGCCGTCGCCGTCGAGCGGGCGGGCGCGGACGCGGTGATCGTCCAGGGTGTGGAGGCCGGCGGCCACCAGGGCACCCACCGGGACATCCCCGAGAACGACGGCTCCGGCATCGGCGTGCTCGCGCTGCTCGCCCAGATCCGGGAGGCCGTGAGCCTGCCGCTGATCGCCGCTGGCGGTCTGATGCGCGGCAGCCAGATCGCCGCCGTCCTCGCCGCCGGAGCGAGCGCCGCCCAGCTCGGTACGGCCTTCCTGGCGACCCCGGAGTCCGGCGCCGCCGCCGTCCACAAGGAGGCGCTGACCAACCCGCTCTTCGTGCGTACGGAACTGACCCGCGCCTTCTCCGGGCGGCCGGCCCGCGGCCTGGTCAACCGCTTCCTGCGCGAGCACGGCCCGTACGCGCCCGCCGCCTACCCGGAGGTCCACCACCTGACCTCGCCGCTGCGCAAGGCCGCCGCGAAGGCGGGCGACGCGCAGGGCATGGCGCTGTGGGCGGGCCAGGGACACCGGCTGGCCCGCGCCCTGCCCGCCGGGCAGCTGGTGGAGGTGCTGACGGCCGAACTCGACACGGCGAGGACAGCGTTGTCGGGCGGCGGCGCGGCCGGTGCGGCCGGTATGGGCGGTGCGCGATGACCGCGCCCGTGTTCGTCGTCGAGGAACTGCCCGGCGGTCCGGGCGAGTTCGTGCTGGACGGGCCCGAGGGGCGGCACGCGGTCTCGGTGAAGCGGCTGCGGGCCGGTGAGGAGGTCGTCCTCACCGACGGCACCGGCCGCTGGGCCGAGGGCGAGGTCGTCGCCGCCGAGGGCAAGGACCGGCTGGTCGTCCGGCTGACGCGGGTGGCGGAGGAGCCCGCCGGGTCGCCGCGGATCACCGTCGTGCAGGCGCTGCCCAAGGGCGACCGGGGGGAGCTGGCCGTCGAGACGATGACCGAGACCGGCGTCGACGCGATCGTGCCGTGGGCCGCCTCCCGGTGTATCACCCAGTGGAAGGGCGACCGAGGGCTGAAGGCGCTCGCGAAGTGGCGGGCCACCGCCCGTGAGGCCGGCAAGCAGTCCCGCCGGGTCCGCTTCCCCGAGATCGCCGACGCGGCGACCACCAAGCAGGTGGCGGCACTTCTGGCCCGTGCCGACTTCGCTGCCGTGCTCCACGAGGACCGCGACTACGGCAGCGAGCCCCTCGCCACCGCCCAACTCCCCACCAACGGCGAGATCGTGCTCGTCGTCGGACCCGAAGGGGGCGTCTCGCCCGAGGAGTTGGCGCTCTTCGAGGCGGCCGGCGCCAAGGCGTACCGGCTGGGGCGGAGCGTGCTGCGGACCTCGACCGCCGGGACGGCCGCCGGCGCCCTGATCCTGGGCCGGACCGGTCGCTGGTCCTGACCGGCCCTAGGAAGGGGCCGCCGCCGCGCGGCTGACGGCGTCGAACAGGATCCAGCCGTCCAACTCCCCCTCCTGACCATCGCGCCCCTCCTGCGGGAGCAGTCCGCGGCGGACGGCCTCGTCGAGGAGGGCGCGCACGGTGCCGGGCCGGTGCAGGTTGAGGTGGTGGGTGCGGTCGCCGACGCCGCCGCTGTGCGAGTACGCGCCACCGCCGACGTAACGGCCCCCGCCCTCCCGGAACACGATCCGGGTGCGCACGCCGTCCCGGGCCAGGGTGAGGACGTCCCGGCAGCCCTGGCCGTCCCGGTGCCGGTGGCGGACGGTCCACAGGTAGGTGGTGGTGTCGTCGACGGTCAGCTACCCTCAGGCGGCGGTGGTCGCGCATGCGGTCACGGTAGACGGGGTCGGTGGTGCGGCGCATGGCGTTAAGTGCTCTACCGCGGCCCCGCGGGCGGTGGCAGGCTGCCTTGCATGGGGGCATGGAGGAGACGGATGCGGGGCCGGGCGCGCGGGGCACGTGCGGCGGCCGTGGCGGGGCTCGCGGTCCTGGCCGTGGGCGGGGCGGTGGCCTGCGAACCGGGCGGCATCGGCTCGGCGGCCGTCGC
>NZ_MUBA01000632.1 GCF_002154575.1 Streptomyces bobili | reverse complement strand
TTCCGGTTCCGATTTCCTCGGCGCTTTCCAGGTTCCCGCTTTTGTTTCGCGGCTTCCTTTCCGGCGGTTCCGACTTTATCAGAAGTTCCGGGCCGGTCTGACCGGCCACTCATTTCCGATTCATCGGGGGTGCTTCTGCGGAATCCAGTTCCGAGAGGCTTTATAGATACTAACCCTGCCGCCGACCGGTTCAAGTCCAGTCCAGGCAACTGTTCGAATCTACCTCCCCGCACAACCCGTGTCAACAGGTTTTTTGGGGCGAGGAGGAGACTAGCAGTTCACCTGCCGTACATGCACATCAGGCGGCCGTCGGCACCGTGGCGCTGCGTTCGGCTGCTTCGACGTCGCCCGTGTCGCCCGCTCGGGCGGCCCTTCCGCCCAGGACGTACACGTAGGCGAGGAAGGCCAGCTCGGCGGCGATTCCGATGGTGATGCGGGCCCAGGTGGGCAGGTCGGAAGGGGTGACGAAGCCTTCGATGGCGCCTGAGACGAAGAGGACCAGGGCGAGGCCGACGGCCATGCCGAGGGCGGCTCGGCCTTCCTCGGCCAGGGCGGTGCGGCGGGTGCGGGGGCCGGGGTCGATGACGGTCCAGCCGAGTCTCAGGCCTGTGCCGGCGGCCACGAAGACCGCGGTCAGTTCGAGCAGGCCGTGCGGGAGGACCAGGCCGAGGAAGGTGTCGAGCCGGCCCGCCGAGGACATGAGGCCGATTCCGACACCGAGATTGAGCATGTTCTGGAAGAGGATCCAGAGGACGGGGACGCACAGGAAGACACCCAGGACCAGGCACATCGCGGCTGCCTGGGCGTTGTTCGTCCAGACCTGGGCGGCGAAGGACGCTGCGGGGTGGCTGGAGTAGTACGTCTCGTACTGGCCGCCTGGGCGGGTCAGCGCGTGCAGTTCGTCGGGGGCGGCTATCGAGGACTGGACTTCCGGGTGGGTGCCGATCCACCAGCCCAGGAGCGCCGCGAGCGCGGTGGAGGCGAGGGCGGTGGGGACCCACCAGTGCCGGGAGCGGTAGACCGCGGCCGGGAAGCTCTGGCTGAGGAAGCGGGTGACGTCCCGCCAGGAGGCCCTTCGGGTTCCCGTCACGGCGCTGCGCGCGCGTGCCACCAGTTGGCTGAGCCGGCCGGTGAGCTGGGGGTCGGGAGCGCTCGACTGGATGAGGGAGAGGTGGGTCGCGGTGCGCTGGTAGAGGGTGACGAGTTCGTCGGCCTCGGTACCCGTGAGGTTGCGGCGGCGCAGCAGGGTGTCGAGGCGGTCCCATTCGGCTCGGTGGGCTGAGACGAAGACGTCGAGGTCCATCGGGGTGCCTGCTCCTCGGCTGTTCGTCGCGGGACCGGTCGGGGTCAGCTTGTCGTACTGCGGCGCGGTGTGACTTCAGCTTGGCAGACTGGCCGGTGTCGGGGCAGGTCAGGGAAGGGGTGCGGGCGTGAGTGAGTTGGTGACGGGTGAGGCGGTGGCGCTGGAGCTTCAGCCGGCCAGGCTGCCCAGCAGGGCGCTGGCGGTGTTGCTGGATCTGACCGTGGTGCTGGTGGCTTATGTGGCGGTGAGTGTCGCGTTGCTGATGGCGACGGCGTCGCTGGACGAGGCGGCGCGGACCGCGGTGTCGATCGCCACGTTTCTGCTGGTGCTGGTGGGCGGTCCGATCGCGGTGGAGACCCTCAGCCATGGGCGGTCGCTGGGTAAGGCGGCGTGTGGGCTGCGGGTGGTGCGGGATGACGGGGGGCCGATCCGGTTCCGGCACGCGCTGGTGCGGGGTGCGCTCGGGGTGGTGGAGATTCTGCTGACGGCTGGGGTGGTGGCGTGCGTGGCTTCGCTGGTGTCGGCGCGGGGGCGTCGGCTGGGTGATGTGTTCGCGGGGACGCTGGTGGTGCGGGAGCGGGTGCCTGCCGCGCGGGTGGGTTTCGTGCCGCCTCCCCCGCCGTGGCTGGCCGGGAGGTTCTCGGGGCTCGATCTGTCGGCGGTGCCGGAGGGACTGTGGTTGGCGGTCCGGCAGTACCTGGGGCGGATGAACCAGCTGGATCCGCAGGTGGGGTGCGCGATGGCGGAGCGGTTGGCCGGTGACCTGGCGGAGCGTACGGGTGCCGCGGTGCCGACGGGCGTGCCGCCGGCCGCCTATTTGGCCGCGGTGGTGCAGGAGCGGCAGGTGCGGGAGGCGCGGCGGACGTTCGGGGGTGGGTTCGGGGGTGGTCCGGTG
>NZ_MUBA01000631.1 GCF_002154575.1 Streptomyces bobili | reverse complement strand
GCCCACGCCCCCGGGGCCACCGCCACGACCGCGAACCCGGCCGCCGCCACCAGCGCCCCCAGGCGTACGACAGCCACGGCGCCGAACCGCCGGACCCCGAGGTCCCCGAGGGCCCGCCCGATCAGCGTGGTCACCATGTAGACGTTGTACGGGACCGTCGCCAGCTGCTCGGAACTCCCCAGCACGTCCTGGAGGTACTTCGCGCTCCAGTTGGACACGGTCGAGTCCCCGATGTACGCGAACGTCATCACCAGACACAGCGGCAACAGCGCCTTGAAGACGACACCCTGGCCACGCCCGACCTCACCCGTCTCGGAGGCGGCCCCACCCTCGGCCTCGGCCTCGTCACCCTTCCCGTCGACGTACCACCGGCTCCCCACCAGCACGACCGGCAGCAGCACCAGTACGACCGGCAGATAGGACACCCACAGCGCGAGATGCCAGTGCGCCCCGGCCCACGCCAGCGAGGCCCCCAGGATCCCGCCCAGGCTGTACACCGCGTGGAAGCTGAGCATGATGCTCCGCCCGTACGCCCGCTGCAGGCTCACCCCGAGCATGTTCATCGAGGCGTCCAGCGCGCCCACGGCGAGCCCGAACAGCGCGAGCGCGAAACCCAGCACCGCCAGTCCGTCCCCCGCTCCCACACCGAGGAGCGCGAGCAGTACGACGGGCTGGGACCAGCGCAGCAGCCTGCTGGGCGGTATCCGCTTCACCAGCCGCTCGGTGGCCACGCTCCCGACCCCGGCGAGGATCGGCACGGCGGCGAGGAAGACG
>NZ_MUBA01000630.1 GCF_002154575.1 Streptomyces bobili | reverse complement strand
GACCCGTACACCTCGTACCGGCTGCACTGGATGCCGTACGAGTTGACCCGCTGCCCCGCCCTGACCCGCAGCACGGTCAGCACGCGGGCGCTGTACGGCAACTTCAAGTACCGGCCGCCGTTCCCCCGCCTCGCGCCACCGCCGCCGGTGGGCAGGGCCTCGACGCAGCCGCGCGAGCAGGCGTTGACGAGGAGGGGGAGCACGTCGGTGGCGACGCGCAGGGAGATCCACACCTGCTGGAGCCGGGGCAGGTCCACCGGCCCGGCGCAGACGCTGCACGCGGTGACGGCCTGCGCGCCCCACGCGCCCGGATACAGCTCGCCCGGCCTGCCCTCCGGCGGCGGTGGCGCGAGGCGGGGGAACGGCGGCCGGTACTTGAAGTTGCCGTACAGCGCCCGCGTGCTGACCGTGCTGCGGGTCAGGGCGGGGCAGCGGGTCAACTCGTACGGCATCCAGTGCAGCCGGTACGAGGTGTACGGGTCGAACTCCGCCAGGCTCTCCATGGCGCCGATCTCCGGCGGGAGGCGGACGAGATTGCTGCCGTAGAGCACCAGGTGCCGGACCGCGCGGAGCCGGGCGACGGACGCGGGCAGGGTGATGATCTGCCGGCGTTCCTCCGGGGGGAGTTCCGTCAGCGGGGAGAAGACCTCGCGGCCGTCGGCGGCGGCCTCGTCGACGAGTTCGAGGAGGTGCAGCCAGCCCGGCGCGGAGGTGTCCTGGCGGTCCGCGTGGAAGCCGACGTCGGGGGGCGCGGCGTCGGGGCCGCGCACCAGGCACGCGCAGGAGTCGCGCGGCCGCACGGGGGTGTCGCCGCCCCGGCCGCCCGCGGCAGCCCACCGGTTCGAGAAGAGTCGCGGTTCCCCACCCTGTTCCATGGGGGTCAACCTAACGTCAGCGCTCGTACGGGTGTGCTGGTTTCGCGGGCGGCCGGGGGTGGAGCCGGGGTGGTTCAGCGGTGCCGGCCGGTGCCGACGAGGGTCGGGAGCGGGTTCACCAGGTTGCCGGACTGACGCTGGGCGGTGGGCCCGGTCGGCCAGACCGCGGGGCAGTGGGCGCCCTTGCGGGGGGTCTTGAGGGTGAGGAGGTAGGTGTCGATCGCGTCGCGGGCACAGGGGCTCAGCCAGTAGTCGCCGTGGCCGACACCGTCGTAGGTGAGGAACGCGGCCTCGCGGCCGATCTGGCGGGCCGCGTTGGAACCCCAGGAGTACGGGGTGGCCACGTCGTAGCGGCTGTTGGTGACGAGGATCTGCGGGGTGCCGTCGACGTCGAGCCGGTGCGGCGGGTTGGTGACCTCGGTCGGCCAGTTCTGGCAGCCGGTCAGGTCGCTCCAGGCGAGCGAGCTGAGGCGGGTGACGGGGGCGACGCGGGCGAGGGCGCGCTCGTAGCGGGCGAGGGTGGCGTAGGAGGGCACGTCGAAGTCGTAGTCCTGGCACGTCACCGGCAGGTACGCGAACTCGGTGGGCTCGCCGCGCTCCCGCAATGACCGGGCCGCGGCGGGGTCGGAGGCGTCCAGGGCGGCCAGGTCCGCCGCGAAGACGAACCAGTCGGCCGGGTCGTACATGCTGCCGAAGGCGACGGACTGGAGGTCCTGCGGGGTGACCGTGTACGGCGGGTCGCCCGGCAGGACCAGTTCACCGGCGGCGGCGCGGTCCAGCAGCGAGCGGAACAGGGCGCGGGCGTCCCGGCCGTGCAGCGCGCAGGACGGCGTACGGGCGCACCAGTTCGCGAACTGGCCGTAGGACTCCTCCATCGCGACCGTCTCGGTCTTCTGGTAGGACCAGCGGTCCAGGCTGTGGTCCATGTTGGAGTCGAGGGTCATGGCGCGGACGCGGTGCGGGTAGCGCTCGGCGTACTGCTGGCCGATGCCGGTGCCGTAGGAGACGCCGTAGTAGCTGATCCGGCGCTCGCCGAGGGCGGCGCGGATGGCGTCCATGTCGCGGACGACGCTCGCGGTGTCCATGTGGTCGACGAGCGGGCCGGTCAGGTCGCGGCAGTTCTCGCCGAGGGCGCGGTTCGCGGCCCGCAGGGCGCTGAAGGAGGCCGCGCTGTCGGGGTAGAGGAGGGCGCTCTGGTCGGCCACCCGGTCGCTGTCGCACTTCACCGGATTGCTGAGACCTACGCCGCGCGGGTCGAAGCCGACGATGTCGAACCGTTCCAGCAGGTCGGGCGAGAAGGAGTCGGGCGCGCTGAAGGCGAAGCCGACGCCGGAACCGCCCGGACCGCCCGGGTTGATCAGCAGCGAGCCGATGCGGCGGGCCGGGTCGGTGGCGCGGTGGCGGGCGAGGGCCAGGTCGAGCGTGGCGCCGCGGGGGCGCTTCCAGTCCACCGGGACCTGCACCGTCGCGCACTCGAAGGTGCCCTCGCCGGAGGGGGACGCGCAGGGCTCCCAGACGGCGCGTCCGGCGGGCGGGGCG
>NZ_MUBA01000063.1 GCF_002154575.1 Streptomyces bobili | reverse complement strand
AAGGAGCGGGACGCGTCCCGCGGCGACCGGACCGAGGACGGCCAGGACGAGGACGTACCCGGCGATGAAGGGGGCGAGGCGCTCGTCGAGGCCCGCGCCGGCGGCCATGGCTGCGAGGATCAGGGCGAACTCGCCGCGGGCCAGCAGGGTGGTGGCGATGTTCGCCGCGGGTTCGGGGCCGTAGCCGTGCAGGCGGGCGGCGATCAGGCCGGCCGCCCCGTTCATGACGACGGTGAGGGTGACGGCGACGGCCACCGGTACGGCGACGACGGCGAAGTCGCCGGGGTCGATGGCCAGTCCGAAGGCGAAGAAGAAGATCGCTGCGAAGGCGTCCCTGAGGGGATGGACGAGCCGGCGGATGCGGGGGGCGGAGGGTGTCCCGGCGAGGATCAGGCCGACCATGAAGGCGCCGATGGCGTCGGCGACGCCGAGGAGTTCGGAGACACCGGCCACCAGGACGGCGGCGCCGAGGAAGCTGATGACGAGGACTTCGTCGTCGCGGACGTGGATCAGGCGGCCCACCAGCTTGGTCCCGTAGCGGGCCGCGGCGGCCAGCGCCAGCAGGAACGCGAAGGCCTTGCCGACCTCGAGCAGAACCGCCACGACCCCGTGCGCGCCGCCGATGACGGGCTGGAGGGCGGCGAGGTAGAGCGCCAGGAAGATGTCCTCGACCACGATCACGCCGAGGATCAGCCTGGTCTCGGGGCGGCCGAGGCGCCCCAGGTCGATGAGGATCTTGGTGACGATGGCGGAGGAGGAGATGCCCAGTACGCCGGCGAGGACGAGGGCCTCCCGTGCGCCCCAGCCGAGCGCGAACCCGAATCCGAGGCCGGCGCCGACGTTCAGCAGCAGATAGCCGCCGCCCGCGAGGGCCAGCCGCCTGCCGCCCTTCCTGAGGTCGTCGAGGTGGAATTCGAGCCCCAGGTAGAACAGCAGCAGGACCAGGCCGAGCGCCGACAGCATCTCGAAGTCGTGGGGGTCCTCGACCAGGACGAGTCCGGGGGTGTGGGGTCCGAGGAGGATTCCGGCGAGGGTGAAGAGGGGGATGGTCGGCAGGCCGATCCGGTTTCCCAGACGGGCGAGGAAGGCGGCGGCGAGGAAGGCGCCGCCGAGGGCGAGCAGCGTGTCAGCGTGTCCCATGGGTCACCTCCCTTCCGCGGAAGGGGAGTCGGGACGGTCGCGCGGGACGGGGATGGATGGGCGGTCCTCCTCGGGGGTCATGGGGTGCGCGCCGGTACGGCGCCCCCGGTCTCCCCACCGTCACACGCGGCCGGTGCCGCGGACCATCGGGTCCGACACCCAATTCAGCGCGGCCGGCCCCCGGACCCGAGGGGGTCCGGGGGCCGGCCGGGCTGCCGTCAGGGGTGAGCCGGCGTCAGGGGGTGAGCTGCCAGCGCTTGATGTAGCCGACGTCGATCGACGCGAGGTCGCGCACGCGGAGTTTCCAGGTGCCGTCCACGGGCTGGGCCGAGGCGTCGACGACGAAGGTCTGGTCGACGTTGTCGGCGCCGCCGCCGCTCCGGTTGAGCAGCGAGTAGGCGGTGCCGTCGGGGCCGACCAGGTCCACCGTCAGGTCACCGCGGTAGGTGTGGACGATGTCGACGTACACCTCGGTGGCCGTGGAGGCGTTGCCGCTGCGGCCGCTGATGGTGATCGGGGACTCCACGGCGGCGCCGACGTCCGGGATGTCGACGCGGGTGGTGGTGGCGTACACGTAGGCCACCCGCCAGTCGAAGTCCAGGGTGGCGGCGGCTCCCGTGGCGTCGGTGACGGTGACGGTGACCGGGCCGGTGCCGGTCGTGGTCGGCACACCGGAGATCAGTCCGGTGCCGCTGATGGTCAGGCCGTCGGGGAGTCCGCCGGCCTCGTAGGTGAGGGCGGAGCCGCTGTTGGTGGTGTAGGCGTCCACCTGGAGGGAGACCGCCTGGCCGACGCCGCTGGTCTGGTCGGCGATCGGGGCGACGTTGACACCGAGGGCTATGCGGTTGCCGACGTTGATGCCGGCCCAGGCGTCGGCGACGGTGAGGTAGGTGGGGCTGTAGGCGCCGAAGAGGTCCGCGGCGGCCTGGAGGGTGGCGGTGCGGGCACCGGCGTAGTTCGTCGAGGAGGTCATGTACGTGGTCAGCGCGCGGTACCAGATCGCGGCGGCGTTCCCGATGCCGATGCCGGTGACGGCCTGGCCGTCGTAGGTCGGGCTGTCGTAGGCGACGCCGTTGACGGTCTTGGTGCCGCTGCCCTCGGAGAGCAGGTAGAAGAAGTGGTTCGCGGGGCCCGAGGAGTAGTGGACGTCGACGCCGCCGAGGGCGGAGCTCCAGTAGTCGTGGGAGGAGCCGTCCTTGGAGGGCTTGTCCATGTAGCGCAGCGGGGTGCCGTCGCCGTTGATGTCGATCTTCTCGCCGACGAAATAGTCGGGGACGTCGGCGGTGAGGCCGGCGTGGAACTCGACGGCGGCGGCGAAGATGTCCGAGGTCGCCTCGTTGAGCCCGCCGGACTCGCCCGCGTACGTCAGGTCGGCGGTGGCGCTGGTGACGCCGTGACTCATCTCGTGGGCGGCCACGTCGAGCGAGGTGAGCGGGTTGGCGTTGCCGGAGCCGTCGCCGTAGGTCATGCAGAAGCAGTCGTCGGACCAGAAGGCGTTGACGTAGTTGTTGCCGTAGTGGGCCCGGCTGTACGCGGCGACACCGTCGTTGCGGATGCCGTTGCGCCCGTACACGTCCTTGAAGTAGTCCCAGGTGGCGGCGGCGCCGAAGGCCACGTCGACGCCCGCGGTCTGGCGGTTGCCGGGGGTCCCGTCGCCCCAGACATCGTTGTCGTCCGCGAACAGGGTGCCGGTGCCGGAGGTGCC
>NZ_MUBA01000629.1 GCF_002154575.1 Streptomyces bobili | reverse complement strand
TCGACCAGTTCCGGTTCGAGGGAAGCCATGGCCGTGACCAGCGAGGGGAGCACGTCTCGGGCGGTGCGGCCCTGAACGAGAGCACGTACGCGGCGGTCGTAGGCGAGGAGATCGACGCGGTCGCCTGCGCGGGAGGCCAGGGCGGCCAGGAGGAGAGCCGCGTCCATGGAGGCGTCGAGGCGGGGGGTGTCACCGACTCGGCCCGCGGAGGTGCGGCCGGTGTCGAGGACCAGGAGGATGTGGCGGTCGCGTTCGGGGCGCCAGGTGCGGACGGCGACCGTGGTCCGGCGGGCTGTGGCGCGCCAGTCGATGGAACGGGTGTCGTCGCCGGGGACGTACTCGCGCAGGCTGTCGAATTCTGTGCCTTCGCCGCGGGTCAGGACGCTGGTACGGCCGTCGAGTTCACGCAGACGAGCGAGTTTCGACGGGAGGTGCTTGCGGCTGGTGAACGGGGGCAGAACCCGTACGGACCAGGGAATTCTGTGGGTGCCCTGGCGGGAGAAGAGGCGCAGGGGGCCGTAGGAGCGGATGGTGACGCGGTCGGTCTGGCGGTCGCCGCGNNTAGACGGGTGGTGACGCGGCGGCGTTCGCCGGCGGGGACGGTGACCTCGTGGCGGGATGCGGCGAATTCCGTGCCGGGCCGCCAGCTGCTGGGGGGCCAGGCGTCGCGGAGGTGGGCGCGCAGGGGACGCCGGGAGGGGTTGGTGATCGTGAGGGTGACGTCCGCTGTGTCGCCGAGGCGTACGGAGGTGTCGCCGGAGCGGGTCAGGCGCAGTCGGCGTACGGGAGCTGCCAGGGCGAAGTCGCAGGCGCAGGCGACGGCCAGGGGGGCGTTCACCGCGAGGATGCCTGTCCAGCTGGGCTCCC
>NZ_MUBA01000628.1 GCF_002154575.1 Streptomyces bobili | reverse complement strand
CGCCCGCGCCGAGCCGGCCGCCGGGCTCGCCGCCCGCTCGTTCGACGCGCTGATCAGACGCGCCACCCACGCCGAATGGGCGGCCCGGTTCACCTCCGCGGCCGAGATGTCCCGCCAGCTGTGGGAGGTGCTGCGCGAGCACCAGGCGCTCAGCGGGCACGAGCCGTACCCGGAGCGCTCCACCCGGTTCGAGCCGACGGCGGCCCTCTTCGGCGCGGCGCTCGGCACGGTGCCGTCGCTGGAGCACTGGACCGGGCGTCCGGGCCCCGGAGTGCCCTGGCTGCCCGTCGGGGCGCCGGATCCCGGGGACACCGCGCGGGCCCTGCCCGTGCCGATCCCCGACCCGCGCGACCCGGCGGCCGTACTGCTCGGCGGCCTCGTGTCCGGCAGCCCCGAACGCATCGCGGAACGCGCCGGGAGCGACCCGCGGCTCGACACCGTGGAGACCTCGTTGTGGCTGTGCCGTGCCTATCTCGACGCGGGGGACACGGACCGGGCCGGGCGGTGGCTGGACAGGGCCGGCCGGCAGAGCGGCGCCTACGACTGGCGGATCTACTGGCACCGGGGTCTGCGGTGGCTGACGGACGGTCAGGTCCAGGCGGCCGAAGGTGAGTTCGCCGCCGTCTACGGCTCGCTGCCCGGCGAGTCGGCACCGAAACTGGCCCTCGGCTTCTGCACGGAGCACCTCATCGCCGCGGACCGCCAGACCGAGGCCTACTACGAGGCCGTATGGCGGCGGGACCGGACCCAGGGCAGCGCGGCCTTCGGGCTCGCCCGG
>NZ_MUBA01000627.1 GCF_002154575.1 Streptomyces bobili | reverse complement strand
TTCTGTTCCGGTTCCTGGTTCTGTTCCGGTTCCTGGTTCCGTTCCCGTTCCCGTTCCCGGGCAGGTTCAGGTGCCGGCTCAGGCCGTGTCCGAGGACTCGCCGATCGACCACGGCCGGCACGACGCCGTCGCCCACGGCCAGGCCGACGACCACACCCCGCCGCAGCCGCACCCCACCACCGCCCCCACGGGCCGTCGGCGGCGGGCCGTCGGTCAGCCGGAGTCCGAAGCGGTGACGGAGGCTCAGCCTCAGCCCCGGACGGAGGGTGTCGCGGCCTCCGCCGTTCCGGCACAGGCACCAGCCCAGCAGGCACCCGCGCCCGTCCAGACCGCTCAGGTGCTGCCGCCTCCGGCTCAGCCGCTCCCCGGGCCTGCCGCGCCGGCCGGGCCGCTCCCCGCCGCAGCGGCCGTCCCGGCGACACCGACCCCCGGTGCGGGCACCCCGTTGCCGCCCGAGGCCGCCACCGCGCAGCCGCGGGCGGCTCAGCCTCTGCCCGCCGAGGCGACGACGCCGAACCCGCCCTTCGACCCCAACTCCACCCAGGGCCGCGCGATCAGCGTGCGGACACTGGGCCAGGGCGTGCCCTTCACGCGGCAGGCCGCACAGGTGCAGCAGGCACCGAAGGCTCCTCAGCCCACGACCACCACCCACTCCACCTCCGCCACTCCCGCCCCGCACAACCCGAACGGCTCCGGGCGGCGCCGCAAGCTGGGTACGCGGCCCGACCCGACGGCGGGACAGGAGCAGGCCGCCCGTCCGCATCCGACGGCCGAGCAGGCCGCCGCCGTACCCACGGGGCAGCCGCTTCCCGGACAGTCCCTGGCGGGGCAGTCCATGGCCGGGCAGTCGCGGCTCGCGCCGGGGACCGAGGGGGCCGGACGGTCGTACGCCATAGGGGCACCGGACAAGAACGCCGCCGAGGGGCCCGAGCCGCTGGACGGGCCGGGCGGGGCCGTCGAGGTGGCCGACCCGCCGCGGCCGCAGCCGATGGACGACGAGCTGCCGCCGGAGCCGCTGGACAACCCGCGCCGGCTGCTGGTGTGGCCGGCTCCGGACGTCAGTACCCAGCAGGCGCTCAGCGACCGCGGCTACCGGCCGGTGATCGTGCACTCGCGCGAGGAGGTCGACGCGCAGATCGCCGCCTTCCCGGCCGCGCTGTTCGTCGACCCGCTGACCGGGCCGATCACGCGGACCGCGCTGCAGTCGCTGCGCCAGGCGGCGGTGGCCGCGGAGGTGCCGGTGCTGGTGACGGCCGGGCTCGGACAGGCGACGCGCGAGGCGGCCTACGGCGCCGATCCCGCCGTACTGCTGAAGGCGCTCGCGCCTCGGGACACTGAGCAGCATCCGCCGCGGGTGCTGCTGATCGAGGAGCACGCGGAGATCGCGCTGGCGCTGACCGCGACGCTGGAGCGGCGGGGGATGCAGGTCGCGCGGGCGGCGAGCGACGCCGACGCGGTCACGCTGGCGGGGCAGCTGCGGCCGAACCTGGTGGTGATGGACCTGATGCAGGTGCACCGGGGCCAGGCCGGGATCGTGGACTGGCTGCGGGCGAACCAGCAGCTCAACCGCACGCCGCTGGTCGTCTACACGGCTGCCGTCGACCAGGCCGATCTGCCGCGGCTGGCCTCGGGTGAGACGGTCCTGTTCCTCGCGGAGCGCTCCACGAGCGAGGAGGTCCAGGTGCGGATCGTCGACCTGCTGGCGCGCATCGGCACCAACTGAGGGACGCGGTTGGGGTGCGGGCAGGCCTCGCGGCCTCCGCCGGACAGCCGTCCGCCCGGCAGAGGCCGCGAGGTGCTCTGCCGGGCGGACGGGGTGTGTCAGAGCTGGGTGACGTCCAGGTCGCCCGCCGCGTACTGCTTGCGCAGCACCTTCTTGTCGAACTTGCCCACGCTGGTCTTCGGGACGGCCTCGACGATCGTCCAGCGCTCCGGGAGCTGCCACTTGGCGACGCCGCCCTCGTCGGCGAGGAAGGCGCGCAGGGACTCGAAGTCGGCGGTGGCGCCCTCCTTGAGGACGACCGTGGCCAGCGGGCGCTCGCCCCACTTGTCGTCGGGGACGGCGACGACGGCCGCCTCGGCGACGGCCGGATGGGCCATCAGCGCGTTCTCCAGGTCCACCGACGAGATCCACTCGCCGCCGGACTTGATGACGTCCTTGGCCCGGTCGGTGAGGGTGAGGAAGCCGTCGGCGGAGATGGTGCCGACGTCGCCCGTCTTCAGCCAGCCGTCCTCGCTGAACTTGTCGTCGGGGCGCAGGGGTTCGGCACCGTGCCCGTTGTAGTAGGCGCCGGCGATCCAGGGACCGCGGACCTCCAGCTCGCCCGCGGACTCCCCGTCCCAGGGGAGACGCTCGCCGCCGGGTCCGGTGAGGCGGGCCTCGACGCTTGCCGGGAAGCGGCCCTGGGTCAGGCGGTAGCCCCACTCCGCGTCCGTGCCGACGGCGGAGGCCGGCGGGCGGGCGATGGTGCCCAGCGGGGAGGTCTCCGTCATGCCCCAGGCGTGGCAGACCCGCATGCCCAGCTTGTCGAAGGCCTCCATGAGGGAGGGCGGGCAGGCCGCGCCGCCGATGGTGACCTGGGTGAGGGCGGAGACGTCCCGCGGCTTGGCGGTCAGCTCGGCCAGCAGGCCCTGCCAGATGGTGGGCACCGCGGCGGCGTGGGTCGGCTTCTCGCTCTCGATCATCTCGGCGAGGGGCGCGGGCTGCAGGAAGCGGTCCGGCATCAGCATGTTGACGCCGGTCATGAAGGTGGCGTGCGGCAGGCCCCAGGCGTTGACGTGGAACTGGGGCACGACGACCAGGGTCGTGTCGTGATCGGTGAGACCCATCGACTGGGCCATGTTGACCTGCATGGAGTGCAGGTAGATCGAGCGGTGGCTGTAGACCACGCCCTTGGGGTCGCCTGTCGTGCCGGAGGTGTAACACATGGCGGCGGCCTGGCGTTCGTCCAGCTCGGGCCAGTCGTAGGCGGTCGGCTTGCCGGCGAGCAGGTCCTCGTACTCGTGGACCCGGGCGCTCGCCCCCGCGAGCAGCGAGCGGTCGCCGGGGCCGGTCACGACCACGTGCTCGACCGTCTTGAGGTGCGGGAGCAGCGGGGCCAGCAGCGGCAGCAGCGAGCCGTTGGCGATGACGACCCGGTCGGCGGCGTGGTTCACGATCCACGCGAGCTGTTCGGCGGGCAGCCGCAGGTTGAGGGTGTGCAGCACCGCGCCCATGGAGGGGATGGCGAAGTAGGCCTCGACATGCTCGGCGTTGTTCCAGGCCAGAGTCGCGACTCTCTCGTCGTCGGTGACCCCGAGGTCCTCGCGCAGCGCGTGCGCCAGCTGGGCCGCTCGGGCGCCGATCTCGGCGTAGGTGCGGCGCTGTGGCTCCCCCTCGCCGGTCCATGTGGTCACCTGTGACGAGCCGTGGATCGTCGATCCGTGCGTCAGGATCCTCGAGATCAGCAGCGGTACGTCCTGCATGGTGCTCAGCACGGCGTCCTCCCAGGTACGGCGTCATTGCCTACGCGGTGGTAACAGTTGCGCTGATTCTGCGCACATACCGCGCGGTATGTCACTAGGGAGCGATGATCGATCATGTCCGGTTACAACACGTCGAACCGCCACTTCAGCGCGTTATCGAACAACGCCCAGCTCAGGGTCGTCCCGGAGCTTGCCCAGCGCCCGCGACACCGCCGACTTCACCGTGCCCACCGAGACGCCGAGCACCTCCGCCGTCTGCGCCTCACTGAGATCCTCGTAGTACCTGAGGACTACCATCGCCCGCTGCCGGGCGGGCAGCTTCATGATCGCCCGCCACATCGCGTCGCGCAGCGCCTGCCTCTCGGCCGGGTCCTCATGGCCGGGCTGCGGTTCCGGCTCCGGCAGCTCCTCGCAGGCGAACTCGTCGACCTTGCGCTTGCGCCACTGCGAGGTGCGCGTGTTCAGCAGGGCCCGGCGGACATAGCCGTCGAGCGCCCGGTGGTCCTCGATCCGCTCCCACGCGACATACGTCTTGGCGAGCGCGGTCTGCAGCAGGTCCTCGGCGTCGCTCGGGTTGGCGGTCAGCGACCGGGCGGTCCGCAGCAGCACCGGCTGGCGGGCGCTGACGTACGACGCGAAGGACGGATACGAAGAGGGCCGCGTCTTGCCGTTCGCAGCGCGGGTGCAGACGGGTGTGGTCATGGCTCCACGCTAGGTTCGGACCCACCTGCGGCGGATCGGCCGCAGGTGCCGAAGCCGAGTCCGCCTCAGGTTGTAGGGGTGGTGCTGCCTCCACCTCCTGAAGGTGGACGAGACCACGCCGACTACTGCGGGATTACCCCTGGGGGGTCGGACGCCGACGGTACGGGTATCCCGGCGCGGGTTCACCGGGTGCGGGTGCCGCGGTTCCGCGCCCCCGTCCCCGTTCAGCCGTCGGCCGTCAGCACCAGCCCCGAGGTCGGCACGCCCGTCCCCGCCGTCACCAGGGTGCGGGCGGCGCCGGGTATCTGGTTCACGGACGTGCCGCGCAGTTGCCGTACGGCCTCGGCGATGCCGTTCATGCCGTGCAGGTAGGCCTCGCCGAGCTGGCCGCCGTGGGTGTTGAGCGGGAGGCGGTCCTCGGCGACGAACGCGGCGGCCTCTCCCGGCGGGCAGAAGCCGAACTCCTCCAGCTGCATGAGAACGAACGGGGTGAAGTGGTCGTACAGGATCCCCACGTCGATGTCGGCGGGCGCCAGCCCCGACGTCCGCCACAGCTGGCGGCCGACCACCGCCACCTCCGGCAGGCCCGTCAGGTCGTCGCGGTAGAAGCTCGTCATCTGCTCCTGGGCCCGCCCGGCGCCCTGCGCCGCCGCGGCGATCACGGCCGGCGGTCGCGGCAGATCGCGGGCCCGCTCCACCGAGGTCACCACCAGCGCCTGACCGCCGTCGGTCTCCTGACAGCAGTCCAGCAGCCGCAGCGGCTCGGCGATCCAGCGGGAGGCCGCGTGGTCGGCGAGGCTGATCGGCCGACCGTGGAAGTACGCCGCAGGGTTGGCCGCCGCGTGCCTGCGCGCCGTGACGGCCACCTGCCCGAACGCCTCCGGGGTCAGCCCGTACGCGTGCAGGTACCGCTGCGCCGCCATCGCCACCCAGGACGCCGGGGTGAGCAGCCCGAACGGCAGGGTCCAGCCGAGCGCCGTCCCCTCCGCCGACGGCTCCCGCCGCCGCACCCCCGAGCCGAAACGCCGGCCCGAGCGCTCGTTGAACGCGCGGTAGCAGACGACGACGTCGGCCACCCCGGCCGCGATCGCCAGCGCCGCCTGCTGCACGGTCGCACAGGCCGCCCCGCCGCCGTAGTGGACGCGGGAGAAGAAGGACAACTCCCCCATGCCGCAGGCCTGCGCCACCGTGATCTCCGGGCTCGTGTCCATCGTGAACGTCACCAGCCCGTCCACGTCCGCCGGCCGCAGCCCCGCGTCGTCCAGCGCCGCCCGCACCGCCTCCACCGCCAGCCGCAGCTCGCTGCGCCCCGAGTCCTTGGAGAACTCCGTCGCCCCGATCCCGGCGATCGCCGCCCGCCCGCCGAGACAGTCCCGCGCCCGCACGCTCACCGCGCCTCCCCTGGGGTCGGGGGGACGGTGACCGTGACGGTGCCGCTGACGTGCCGCCCGATGCCGTTGTCCCCGGACACCCGCACCACCGCCGTGTCCCCGTCGACCTCCTCGACCGTGCCCCTCAACACCATCGTGTCGCCGGGCCGGTTGGGCACCCCGAGCCGGATGGCGACCCGGCGCAGCACCGCCGCCGGACCGAAGTGGTCGGTGATGTAGCGGCCCACCAGGCCGTTGGTGGTGAGGATGTTCATGAAGATGTCGGGGGAGCCCTTGGCCCTGGCCGCCTCGGCGTCGTGGTGCACGTCCTGGTAGTCGCGGGAGGCCACCGCCCCCGCGACGATCAGCGTCCGCGTGATCGGCACCTCCAGCGGAGCAAGCTCGTCCCCGGCCCTCACC
>NZ_MUBA01000626.1 GCF_002154575.1 Streptomyces bobili | reverse complement strand
GGTGAACCGGTGAACCGGTGACACGAGCTACGCGCGTGGTTCCCGAGGCGGGCGCCGGGTGATAGACACGGCGGAGTCACCGTCCCTGTCCGCCAGCAGGAAGGTCACCCCATGTCCGCGACCCGTCGTCAGATCCTCACCCGCACCGGTGCCCTGGGAGCGGGCATCGCCTTCTCCGGGGCGCTGTCCGAACTCTTCCCGGGTACGGCCGCCGCCGCCCAGGACCTCGCCGCCCAGAACCTCGGTCACAGCGGCTACGGCCCGCTGGTCCCCGACCCGCACGGCCTGCTGGACCTGCCGAAAGGTTTCCGCTACCGGGTCCTGTCCAGAGAGGGCGACCCGCTGCGCTCCGGGGAGGGCCCCGTCCCCTCCAACCACGACGGCATGACGGCCCTGCCCGGCCGCCACGGCCGCGTCCACCTGGTCCGCAATCACGAGAACCGGCACAACGCCGCGCTCCCCGTCCCCACCGTCGAGGGTCTGACCTACGACCCGGCCGGCAAGGGCGGCTGTACGGCCCTGACGCTGGACCCGGACAACCGGGTGCTCGCCGAGCGGGTCGCGATCGCCGGTACGGCCGTCAACTGCGCGGGTGGGCCCACCCCGTGGCACACCTGGCTGACCTGCGAGGAGAACGAGGACAAGGCCGGCACCAACGGCTACACAAAGGACCACGGTTTCATCTTCGAGGTGGACCCGTCCGACCCGCGCCGCACCGGGGCGGTCCCGCTGACCGCGATGGGCCGCTTCCAGCACGAGGCGATCGCCGTCGACCCCCACCTGGGGATCGTCTACGAGACGGAGGACGCCTTCCTCAAGCCCTTCGGCCTGTTCTACCGCTTCCTCCCGGAGAAGCCGCTGGGCGGCGTGGGTTCGCTGCGCGCGGGCGGCCGGCTCCAGGCGATGCGCGTGCCGGGCGTACCGGACCTGTCGTCGGTCCAGGAGACGGGCACGAGCTTCGAGGGCGTCGAGTGGGTCGACGTACCGGACCCGCTGGCCGCCGGGACGCCGATCAGGCTCCAGGACTTCGGCCGCAAGGGCGTCACGCACGCCCAGAAGCTGGAGGGCTGCTACTGGGGAGGGCGGTGCGTGTACTTCGTGTCGTCGTTCGCGCGCGGCGCGGAAGGTTCGGCGGCCGACCACTTCGGCCAGATCTGGCGGTACGACCCGGCCCGCCGCCGGCTGACGCTGGTGATCGTCTTCGGCCCGGACACGGACGTACAACTGCCGGGCGAGTCCCCGGACAACATCTGCCTCGCTCCCAGCGGCGGCCTGATGGTCTGCGAGGACGGCAACGGCGCCCAGCACGTCTACGGCGTGACGCGGGGCGGCGAGGTGTACGCGATGGCGCGCGGGCGGCAGAACATCGGTACCCCCGAGCAGCCGGAGTGGGGCGAGTTCGCCGGCGTCACCTTCTCCCCCGACGGCCGGACGATGTACGTCAACTGCTACACGCCGGGAACGACGTTCGCGGTGACGGGTCCCTGGCGCCGATAGGCGGGTGCAAGGGCCGTCACCGGCTCCGGTGACCCGGGTGGGTGAACGCGGCACGAGGCGCGCACATATCAACACACAAGAGGCGTTCACCGCTCATAGCTTCATACGGTGATCCCTCCCGTACGCCGTCTCGCCGCCGTCAGTGTTCTCGGCGTCAGTGTCCTCGGTGCCGTGCTCGCCGCCTGCGGCACGGCCGAGGCGCCCCGAGCAGCCCGCCAGGCCTCCGCCCAGCCCTCGCCCGCCCGGCCCTCGCCCGCCGTGTCCCGGCCGCCCACGCTCGCGCCGGGACACGGCGGGCGAGG
>NZ_MUBA01000625.1 GCF_002154575.1 Streptomyces bobili | reverse complement strand
AGCACGCCTCGCGCCCTGGCGTTCACCCCCCTCGACGTCCTCCAGGACGACCTGGAATCCCGACTGCCCGAACCGGCCCGCGCATGGCTGCGCCAGGCAGTCGACGAGGCCGCCGACCATCCCGGCACCCACGGCCCGATCTCCGTGTGGGAGCTGCGGCTCGCCGAGGCCGGCCGGCGCTGCGGCAGCCCGCACGCGGACGCGGCCCGGCTGCTCATCCTGCGCGCCGCCCGCGCCGACACGGGCTCCCTGGGCCGGGTGTACTTCCAGGGCACCGCCGACGAACGCCGGGCCGTACTCCTCGCACTGGCGCACCTCGTGCCGGGACCGGACGCCCTGCCACTGGTGGAGGACGCCCTGCGCACCAACGACACCCGGCTCGTGGCCGCCGCCGTCGGCCCCTACGCCGCCCGCCACCTCGACGCGCACGCCTGGCGCCACGCCGTACTGAAGTGCCTGTTCACCGGGGTGCCCCTGGACGCCGTGGCGGACCTGGCGGAGCGGGCCCGCGCCGACCCCGAACTCGCCCGCATGCTCCGCGACTACGCCGCCGAACGCACCGCCGCGGACCGTCCCGTGCCCCGGGACCTGCACCGCGTCCTCGCCCTGACCGACTCGGCCGGCCCCGCCGGTCCCGTGCCCCCGCCGCACGGGACGCAGCCCCGGGGGACGCACCCCCACGGCGCGGGCCACCCCCACGGCAAGGAGTCCTGATGCGCATCTTCGACCCCCACATCCACATGACCTCACGGACCACCGACGACTACGAGGCCATGTACGCCGCCGGTGTCCGCGCAGTCGTCGAACCGTCCTTCTGGCTCGGCCAGCCGCGCACCTCGCCCGCCTCCTTCCTCGACTACTTCGACTCCCTCCTCGGCTGGGAACCCTTCCGGGCCGCCCAGTACGGCATCGCCCACCACTGCACGCTCGCCCTCAACCCCAAGGAGGCGAACGACCCGCGCTGCGTCCCCGTCCTCGACGAACTGCCCCGGTATCTCGTCAAGGACCACGTCGTGGCCGTCGGCGAGATCGGCTACGACTCGATGACTCCCGCCGAGGACACCGCCCTCGCCGCCCAGCTCCAGCTCGCCGCCGCCCACGGGCTGCCCGCGCTGGTGCACACCCCGCACCGCGACAAGCTCGCCGGCCTGCGCCGCACCCTCGACGTCGTCCGGGAGTCCGCGCTGCCCGAGGAACACGTCCTGATCGACCACCTCAACGAGACGACCGTGAAGGAGGCCAAGGACAGCGGCTGCTGGCTGGGCTTCTCGGTGTATCCGGACACCAAGATGGACGAGCGCCGCATGGTGGGGATCCTGCGGGAGTACGGGCCGGAGCGGGTCCTGGTGAACTCCGCCGCCGACTGGGGCCGCAGCGACCCCCTGAAGACCCGCGGCGTGGCCGACCTGATGCTGGACGAGGGCTTCACCGAGGACGACGTGGACCGGGTCCTGTGGCGCAACCCCGTCGCCTTCTACGGCCTCAGCGGCCGGCTGAACGTCGAGGTGACCGCTCCCGGCGCCACCCACGAGGGCAACTCCGTGCTGCGCGGCGGGGAGTGAGCGATGCGCTTCCGCCACCCCGACGGCACCACCGTCCACCTCGCCTACTGCACCAACGTGCACCCCGCCGAGACCCTCGACGGCGTGCTCGCGCAACTGCGCGACCACTGCGAGCCCGTCCGCCGCCGCCTGGGCCGCGACCGCCTCGGCATCGGACTGTGGCTCGCCAAGGACGCCGCGCACGCCCTCGACACCGACCCGGCCGCCCTGCGCGGCCTGCGCGCCGCACTCGACCGGCGGGGCCTGGAGGTCGTCACCCTCAACGGCTTCCCCTACGAAGGCTTCGGCGCCGAGCAGGTCAAGTACCGGGTGTACCGGCCCGACTGGGCCGACCCCGAACGCCTGGAGCACACCACCGCCCTCGCCCGCGTCCTCACCGGTCTCCTCCCCGACGACCTCACCGAGGGCAGCGTCTCCACCCTGCCGCTGGGCTGGCGCACCACCTGGACCGACGCCCGCGCCGACACCGCGCACGCGGCCCTGCTCACCCTCGCCGAACGCCTGGACGCCCTCGCGGACCTCACCGGCCGCTCCGTCCGCGTCGGCCTCGAACCGGAGCCCGGCTGCATCGTCGAGACCACCGGCGACGCGCTCGCCCCGCTCACCGCCGTCGGCCATCCCCGCATCGGCGTCTGCGTCGACACCTGTCACCTCGCCACCTCCTTCGAAGACCCGCACACCGCCCTGGACGCGCTGGCCGCCGCCCGCGTCCCCGTCGTCAAGTCCCAGCTGTCGGCCGCCCTGCACGCCGAACACCCCCGCCTCCCCGCCGTCCGCGAGGCGCTCGCCGCCTTCGACGAACCCCGCTTCCTGCACCAGACCCGCACGGTCGGCGACACCGGCCGCCTGCACGGCACCGACGACCTGGGCCAGGCCCTCACCGGCGACGCCCTGCCCGACACCTCGCCCTGGCGCGCCCACTTCCACGTCCCGCTGCACGCGGCCCCCGCCGCGCCCCTCACCTCCACGCTCCCCGTCCTGAAGGACGCCCTGACCCGCCTCGTCGGCGGACCGCACCCGCTCACCCGCCACCTGGAGGTCGAGACCTACACCTGGCAGGCCCTCCCGCCCGCGCTGCGCCCTCGCGGCCGG
>NZ_MUBA01000624.1:230-501 GCF_002154575.1 Streptomyces bobili | reverse complement strand
GACTGCGGCAGTGCCGCAGGCACACGTTCTTCAGTGGCCCGAGTTGCTGAAGCCCGGCCAGCAGGAACGCGGTGAAACCGATCCAGCGCCCCGCGTCGGGGTGATCACGGACAAGGTCTCCGGTGGCGGCGAGGGCCCCGTACGCGAGGAGCCCGAACGCCGTCCAGACGAACAGGTAGCCCCAGATGAATGTGGCCGTCCGTGCTGCGCGCGCCAGGCCCGTCGAGCGGCGGCCGATCCACCGCGCCCAGGTGATCGCCACCGGAGCGAC
>NZ_MUBA01000624.1:0-221 GCF_002154575.1 Streptomyces bobili | reverse complement strand
GCGGCGGCCATCCGGCGGTGATACGCGGCGGTGGGCCGAGACCGGTTCACGGGACTCCTCCACGGGCGGGGCCACCAGGTCAGGAGGACTCCTTCCAGGAGAGCACGTCACGGCATACCAGGCACCTGTGGTCCTGGACCGGAGATCGGTGACGGGTACAGGATGGAAACAGGTGAAAAGGTCCGAATATGGGAGGGCCTCCGAATATGACTGACACAGCC
>NZ_MUBA01000623.1 GCF_002154575.1 Streptomyces bobili | reverse complement strand
CACCCAGAACCTGACCGTCCACGCCGTTGACGCGGAGAAGGGTCTGCTGCTCATCAAGGGCGCGGTTCCCGGTCCGAACGGCGGCCTCGTCCTGGTCCGCACCGCGGCCAAGGGGGCCTGAGGTAACCGATGAGCACTGTTGACATCCTTTCGCCTGCAGGCGAGAAGACCGGAAGCGTCGAGCTCCCCGCGGAGATCTTCGGCGTGGAGAAGATCAGCATCCCGCTGATCCACCAGGTCGTCGTCGCGCAGAACGCCGCTGCCCGTCAGGGCACGCACAAGACCAAGCGCCGCGGTGAAGTCCGTGGTGGCGGTCGGAAGCCGTACCGCCAGAAGGGCACCGGCCGCGCCCGCCAGGGCTCGACCCGCGCGCCGCAGTTCGCCGGCGGTGGCGTCGTCCACGGCCCGCAGCCGCGTGACTACTCGCAGCGGACCCCGAAGAAGATGAAGGCTGCCGCTCTGCGCCACGCCCTCACCGACCGGGCCCGCCACAACCGGATCCACGTCGTCACCGGCGTGATCGAGGGCGAGACTCCGTCCACGAAGTCCGCTCGGACGCTGTTCGGCAAGATCTCGGAGCGTAAGAACGTGCTCCTGGTCATCGACCGCTCCGACGAGGCCGCGTGGCTGTCCGCCCGCAACCTGCCCCAGGTGCACATCCTGGAGCCGGGCCAGCTGAACACGTACGACGTGATCGTCTCGGACGACGTGGTCTTCACCCAGGCCGCTCTCGAGTCCTTCGTCGCCGGCCCGAAGGCCAACGACACCGAAGGGAGTGACGCCTGATGGCTACGCGTCACCCGAGCATCGCCCCCAAGGCTGCGAAGGCCGCCAAGGCCGCGCGTCTCGCGAAGGCCCGCCGCCACGCCGCCGAGGGCAAGAACACCGTCGTCACCGCGCCCAGCAAGGCGTACACGGACCACCGTGACGTGCTGCTGAAGCCGGTCGTGTCGGAGAAGAGCTACGCGCTTCTCGACGAGAACAAGTACACGTTCATCGTCGACCCGAACGCCAACAAGACCCAGATCAAGCAGGCCGTCCAGGCGGTCTTCTCGGTCAAGGTC
>NZ_MUBA01000622.1 GCF_002154575.1 Streptomyces bobili | reverse complement strand
CCGCATGGCCGGTGCCGTACCTCCGCCCCCTCCCCCGCCGGCCGGGGGCGGCGGGGGAGGGGGCGGAGGTACGGCACCGGCCATGCGGTGACCGCAGACCTCGCACCAGTCGTCGGAACCCGACTGGTGTCCGTTCGGGCAGGTCGGCATGTCGGCGCGTCCCCCTTTCCTTCGGTGTCCTACTGGCGTACTGCGGGCGTCCTGCTAGGTCACTTCTTTACACGAACAGTCTTTGTGGACCGGGTCTCGAGGGTCATCTCGTCGGCCTCCGCGACCTTCGCCTTCAATCTGACAGTACCTGTCGGGGCGTCGACCACGTCCACCACCTTCGCAAGCAGTTTCGCAGTATCCGCGTTCCCTGACACGCTCGCGAGCTGAACGGCCCGGCCCAGTTTGGCCGTTGCTCCATCGATATCGCCCGCTTTGCGGAGATCCAGCCCCTGTTGGATGACCTGTGCCAGTTCGGCCTGCCCGGTGTAGTGGGCGACCTGGGGGTTGATCGACGTGGAGGCGGCCATGTCGTCGGTCCACACGGCCCGTACGAGACCCTGCGTGCCCAGGTTCTGTACCGTGCCGTCGGGCTGCGGAATGACCAGCGAGACGCGCGCTGCCAGCATCTCCTGGCCGATGTTCGCCGTCGGGACCTCGACGCACACGTGGTAGTCGCGGGACTCGTCGCCCCAGGAACCGGTGGGGTAGTCGCCGGAACGCGGCCCCGACTCGGTGCGCCGGCCGGTCAGGTCCTCGACCGTCGGTGCGACCTGCTTGACGAACTTCACGGCCGTGCCGACCGGGGTCCACAGCCGCAGGGCGACGTCCGCGACCTCCTTGCCCATGGCCGTCTCCATCATCTGCGTGAAGTCGGCGGCGAGAGCGGCCGGGTCGGCGACGATGTCGGCGGTGCCGAGAAGGGCGGAGGCGATCCCTGTGACTTCTTTCACTTCCCAGTCGGTGCCCACGCCGCGCGCGTCACAGGTGAAGCGGCCCGTGCAGGACTCCAGGGCGGCCTTGAGGTCCTCGGGTGACTCGTGTTCGTTGCGGCCGTCGGTGAGCAGGATGCCGTGCCGGATGGCGACGTCGGCGGTGGACAGCAGCCGGTCGGCCAGCCGCAGCCAGGTCCCGATGGCCGTGCCGCCGCCCGCGCTGAGCCGGCGCAGGGCCTCCTTGGCCTGGGCGCGGGTGGCGGGGTCGGCGACCGCGAGACGCCCGTTGCCCGGATAGACCTCCCGCGCCACGTGGGTGCCGTCGATGACCGAGAAGTGCACGCCGTCGCGGAGTGTGTCGATGGCGGCGGCCGTGGCGTCACGGGCGTTGCGCATCTTGGTCGGCGGGTAGTCCATCGAGCCGGAACAGTCGACCATGATCGCCACGGCGGCGGACGGGCCGGCGCCCGGCGAGTACAGGTGCGGTGCGGCGACCGCGGTGCCGACGGTGCCGCCACCGGTCGCGGTGACCGTCACGATCGCGCTGACCTCGCGGCCGCCCTCCGGCAGGTACTCGTTCTGGTAGACGTCCACCGAGAACTGCGGCACGTTCGACTTCGAGAAATTGGCCATGCCTCTTCCCATCCCCCTCGGAAATTCCCACGGCGTGTGGGGTGACGACGTGGACGGACCGGTCCCCTCCGGTCCGCCTCTGCTTCCCCGTGCGCGGGCCGCTGCCGGCCCGCGCCCGCTGCCCGTACCGGCGGCCGGGCAGTGCTCTGTCCGTGCGCGGCCTCAGGCCGATCCTGCCCCCTGCGCGGGGGCGGGGAACGGCACGAGGGCCACTGTTACGTTGTCGTGGCCCCCGCCGTCCAGGGCGTGACCGACGAGAACCCGCGCCGCGTGCAGCGGCCGGGCGGCGGCGTCGAGGGGGAGTGCCTCCGCCATCTCCTCGGCCCCTTCCGCGTAGTTCCACAGGCCGTCCGTGCAGACGATCACCACGCCCGGCCGGTCCGGTTTGAACGCGGCGGTGTGCGGCTCCAGTTCGTAGGCGTCGGCGCCGAGCCAGCCGGTGATCGCGTGGGCGCGCTCGTCGGCGTAGGCCTCCGCCTCGTTCATCAGGCCCGCGGAGACCATCTGGGCGGCCCAGGAGTCGTCCTCGGTGAGCCGGGCGGGCGGTGAACTCCGGTCCGCCGGAACCCAGTAGACGCGGCTGTCGCCGACCCAGCCGACGACCAGCAGGCCCGCGGTGACGATCGCGCCGACGAGGGTGCAGGCGGGCGCGTTCTGGTGCGGGGCGTGCTCACGGGCCGTGGCGGGCTCCTCGGCGAGCGCGTTGACGGCGTGCGAGGCGGCCACGATCGCCTCGTGCATGGCCTGTTGCGGGTGCGCGCCGGTCGGCAGCGCGGCCAGCAGGGCGCGGCCGGCCGTCTGCGCCGCGGCGTACGAGGCGTCGTCGGGGCGGGTCGCGGAGGAGACGCCGTCGCAGACGATCGCGACGAGCGCGGGGCCGCCGTCGGGCAGCGCGGTGTGGCCGACGGTGAAGGAGTCCTCGTTGCGGTGGTGGCGCAGGCCGCGGTCGCTGACGGCGGCGACGGGCCCGGTCTCCTGCTCCATGTGGTCGCGTTCGCGCGGCTGGGCGTGCCCGCAGTTCTCGCAGTACCCGTCGTCGTCGACCCGGCCCGCCCGGCAGGCGACGCACACCTTGGCGACGGCCAGCCGGGGGTCAGGAGCCTGGAGCGGGTACTCCTCCGGCTCGGCGGGCCGGTCGAAGCGGACACCGGCGGCGGGATCCGGTGACATGGAGGCGGCGGGCACCGTGGGCGGTGCGGCGGCGGC
>NZ_MUBA01000621.1:455-753 GCF_002154575.1 Streptomyces bobili | reverse complement strand
CTGCGCGTCGATGCCCCCGCCGTGGGCCCTCCCTCGCGGCCCTCCCGCTCACGGACTTCCCGCGCAGCCGGTCGTGGGGGATCTGTGATCAGCCCGCGCTCGCGCCAGCGGCGGAAGAAGGCGCGGACCGACCCCAGCCGGGAAAGTCCGCGGGCATCGCCCGCCACAAGATCCCGCCCGTGACCAGGTGACGGATCACGTCCAGCAGCTGCCGGAGACAGTGACCCTCGGGCGATCCGCCCTTCCCCCAAAACCAGGCCCGGCACCGGCAGCAGAGGCCGGACGGCCGCCCATTCCG
>NZ_MUBA01000621.1:0-390 GCF_002154575.1 Streptomyces bobili | reverse complement strand
CTGCATCGCCAGGCGCCGACCACGGCAGTACCGAAGTCCTGCACCCCCGCAGGTGAAGGACGAGCTCAAGAGGCTGTGGCCTTACGGCCTGGACCCAGATGGTCTTGCCGACGCCACGTTGGCGATGATCCACGCAGTCCCGGCCCGGTCGGCGCCCGATGGAACCCCGCATGCCTGTTCGACATCAAGCAGGGGGACAGGTCATCGAACGTGTGAAGGACTCGGGGGCGGCAGGATGGACGGGCGGAGCGGGCGGGCGTTGCTGGCCTGGGGGCTGCTGGCGGCGATGGCCGTCACCGGGTGTACGGCGCAGTCGTCGGCCGCGCCGGAGCGCACCACGCCGAACCGCCCCGCGGCGGACCCGTCCGCCGCGGCCGGTGGCGGGCCCGA
>NZ_MUBA01000620.1 GCF_002154575.1 Streptomyces bobili | reverse complement strand
GTCCGCGAGGGTGGCCGCGCCGCAGGGGCAGGTGGGCGTGCGGATGTGGGCGTGGGTCTTCGCGCGGAAGGTGAGCGCGGTGAGGAGGGGGTGGGTGGGCACGGGGCCTTCCTGGGGAGTGCGGGGTTGCTCACGCAGGCTACGGGGGTGTCAGGTCGGCCGACGCGTATTCGACCGGCGCTGGAAAAGGGCAGAGCAATGCCGGCGCAGCTCCCCAGCTGCGCCGGCATTTTTTGCCGTCCGCCGCACCCCCGTCCCCACGGGGTTTCATGGATGGATGTCCCCGCCCGGACCGCTCTTCCGGGCCTGGGGTCGCCGCTCAGCGCCCCAGCATCACACCCACGGACGACGCTTGTGTGGCCACTGTCTCCCAGCCGTCGAAGACGACGAGGAGCAGGACCGCCAGGGGGAGGGCCATGACCGTCGCCACCAAGGGGTGGCGGCGGCCCGTACGGCGGGGTCTGTGTGCCGTGTGGGCCATGGTCCCTCTCCTGACCTGTCTCGGTTGTCCTTGGCAAGCGGCGGGTGTCTGACCTCGGGGGACGAGTGCTGCACCCGCCGCTTGACCTCAAATCTAGGCGTGCGGCCGGTGCCGGGCGTCATGCCCTCGTACCGATTGCCGGGCCTCCCGGAGGATGAGCCATGACCTGCGGAGTACTCCCCTGGGTGGAGACGGAGTCCTGGGTCTCGGGGTCTTCCCGGAGGGGGCACCCGGTCCGGGCCGCCTCAGGTGGGAGGTGGGGACTCCCAGGGTGACTTCTCTCACTTCCACCACCCCTGCGCCTACCGCCGTCTCCGCCCGGCGGCCCGCACCGCCGGCCACCACCTCGCCGGTTCGCGTCGGGTCGCCGCGTCGACGGCCGTCTCCGCTCGGTCACCCTTCACGGGTTCAACACCCCTTCTGTGACAGGTGGGTTGCGGGCACCGGTGTGGCGAAGTGCGCCTGCGCCCAAGCCGTCTGACCACTTCTCACGTCTCCCGGCCGGCACCGACAATCGGTGGGGCGAGAGGGCGCGGCCTCTGCGCGCGCAGGGCCGTGGAAACGTAAGCTGTGCCACGTCACACGGACCGGGCAGCGGGGATGAACATGGCGATGATGCGCCTGAGGCGCGAGGACCCGCGCGTCGTCGGCTCGTTCAAGCTTCACAGACGGCTGGGCGCGGGCGGGATGGGCGTCGTCTACCTGGGCTCCGACAAGAAGGGGCAGCGGGTCGCGCTGAAGGTGATCCGGCCCGATCTGGCCGAGGACCAGGAGTTCCGGTCGCGCTTCGCGCGTGAGGTGTCGGCGGCGCGGCGGATCCGGGGCGGGTGCACCGCCCGGCTGGTCGCGGCGGACCTGGACGCCGACCGGCCGTGGTTCGCCACCCAGTACGTGCCCGGTCCCTCGCTGCACGACAAGGTCGCCGACGACGGTCCCCTCGGGGCCGCCGAGCTGGCGACGATCGGGGCGGCGCTGTCGGAGGGGCTCGTCGCCGTCCACGAGGCGGGCGTGGTGCACCGGGACCTCAAGCCGTCCAACATCCTGCTCTCCCCAAAGGGCCCGCGGATCATCGACTTCGGTATCGCCTGGGCGACGGGGGCCTCGACGCTGACGCATGTCGGTACGGCGGTCGGCTCCCCCGGGTTCCTCGCGCCGGAGCAGGTGCGCGGGGCGCTGGTCACCCCGGCCACCGACGTGTTCTCGCTGGGCGCCACCCTGGCGTACGCCTCCACGGCCGACTCCCCCTTCGGGCACGGGAGTTCCGAGGTGATGCTGTACCGCGTGGTGCACGAGGAGCCGCATCTGCAGGGCGTACCGGACGCTCTCGCCCCGCTGATCCGGGCCTGTCTGGCGAAGGATCCGCAGGAGCGGCCCAGCACGCTCGATCTCTCGCTGCGGCTCAAGGAGATCGCGGCCCGTGAGGCCCACGGTCCGGCCGAGGCACGACCGCCGGCTCCGCGTGCCGGTGAGGCCGACCGGCCCACCGGGCGCCTCGCCGACAGCGGCTATCCGGAGCGCACGCTGCGGCAGCCGGCTCCGCCGTCGCGCGGCGACGGGGCGCCGTCCACGCGCGGATCCGCGCCTTCCCGTGGCAGGGGACCCTCGCGTGGCGGCGGTGCCTCGCGCGGCGGCGGCAACCCTTCGTCGCGCTCGGGGTCCCGGCCGGTGCCGGCCGGGCGGAACACCTCCTCCTCCCGCAACACGCGTTCCGGCAGCGGCGGCAGACCCACGGCGCGGGGCGGGACCGGCCGGCCGACGGCACGGAACACGGGGACCGGACGGCGGCCCGCCAATCCGCGGCTGCTGCGGCAGAGGTTGTTCGTCTTCGTCGTCGTGACGCTGCTCGTGGCCCTCGGCATCGCGCTCGTCCAGGGCTGCCAGGGGGCGACGCAGGGGCTCGGCGGCGAGAACGGCGTCGTACGGCATGAGCGGCAGGGGCAGCCGGACGTACGGCAGCAGGGGTCCGGCGGTTGGTCGGCCGGGCCGGGCCAGGGTCTTTCGTTTGGATCAGACCGGCCGTGACCGACGGTTCGCCCCGGCTGACCCGAGCGGCGTCTGGTGCGTGCAGCTCCAAGGCGGAGGAGGGAGTCGACGCGATGGGGGTCCCCCCGCTCGAGCGAAGTCGAGAGTGGGGGGAATCGGCGACCGACGACAACGCCGCAGACGTGCGTGCCGGACCCCGCGACGCCGGCATGATCCGAACGAGAGGCCCTATACCGGCGGGCGGCCCGTCGCGACCGCGTAGAAGGCGACGGCCGCCGCGGCGCCCACGTTCAGGGAGTCGACGCCGTGGGACATGGGGATGCGGACCCATTCGTCGGCGGCGACCAGTGCCTGGGTGGACAGGCCGCCGCTCTCCGCGCCGAGCATGAGGGCGACCCTGTCCATGGTGTGCGGGGCCGCCCGGTCCAGGCTGCTGGCCTTCTCGTCGGGGGTGAGGGCGAGCAGCGTGAACCCGGCCTCGCGCACCAGGTCGAGGCCCTTCGGCCAGGTGTCCAGGCGGGCGTAGGGCACGGAGAAGACCGCGCCCATCGAGACCTTCACGCTGCGACGGTAGAGGGGGTCGGCGCAGTCCGGGGAGAGCAGGACGGCGTCCATGCCGAGGGCGGCGGCCGAGCGGAAGATCGCGCCGACGTTCGTGTGGTCGTTGACCGCTTCCATGATCACGACGCGGCGGTTGGAGTGCAGGAGTTCCGTGGCGGTCGGCAGCGGCTTGCGCTGCATGGAGGCGAGGGCGCCGCGGTGGACGTGGTAGCCGGTGACCCGCTCGGCCAGCTCCGGGCTGACGGCGTAGACCGGAGCCGGGAGTTCGTCGATGACGTCGCGCATGACGTCGACCCACTTGGACGACAGCAGCATCGAGCGCATCTCGTAACCGGTTTCCTTGGCCCGTCTGATGACCTTCTCGCCCTCGGCGATGAACAGGCCCTCGGCGGGTTCGCGCTTGCGGCGCAGCTCCACGTCGGTCAGGCCGGTGTAGTCACGCAGGCGCGGGTCGTCGGGATCCTCAACGGTGATGAGATCGGCCACAGAGCTGATACTGCCTTGTCCTGAGTACGGTGCCAACGGCTTGGCACGGGTCTGTTACCGGCGGTTACGCCGACGTCCGGGGGCCGACGGTGACGACCTCGCCGATGACGATGACCGCCGGAGGCCTGACCTCCTGCGTACGGACCGTCTCGGCGACCGTCTCCAGGGTGGCGTCGACGCGGCGCTGGGAGGCCGTCGTGCCCTCCTGGACGAGGGCGACCGGGGTGCCGGCCGGCTTGCCGTGCGCGATCAGCGTCTCGGCGATCTTCCCGATCTTGTCGACGCCCATCAGGACCACGAGGGTGCCGGTCAGCTTGGCGAGGGACGGCCAGTCGACCAGGGAGCGCTCGTCGTCGGGGGCGACATGGCCGCTGACCACGGTGAACTCATGGGCGACCCCGCGATGGGTGACCGGGATGCCTGCCGCGCCCGGGACGGAGATGGAGCTGGAGATGCCGGGGACGACGGTGCAGGCGATGCCGGCCTCGGCGAGGGCCTGGAGTTCCTCCATGCCGCGGCCGAAGACGTACGGGTCGCCGCCCTTGAGCCGGACGACCGACTTGCCCTGCCTGGCGTGCTCGATCAGCGCGTTGTTGATGGCCTCCTGGGCCATGTACCGCCCGTACGGGATCTTCGCCGCGTCGATCACCTCGACGTGCGGCGGGAGTTCGGCGAGGAGGTCGCGCGGACCGAGGCGGTCCGCGATGACGACGTCCGCCTCGGCGAGGAGGCGGCGGCCACGCACCGTGATCAGGTCCGGGTCGCCGGGGCCGCCGCCGACGAGGGCGACGCCCGCGGTGCGGGTGCGGTGATGAGGGGCGACCAGGGTCCCGTCGCGCAGTCCCTCGACCACCGCGTCCCGGATGGCGGCGGTGTGCCGGGGGTCGCGGCCCTTGGCGTCCGTGGTGAGCACGGCGACGGTGACGCCCTCGCTGTGGCCCGTCGCGGGGGTCCAGGCGGTGGCTGCGTCGGCGTTGTCGGAGCGGACGCACCACACACGGTGGCGCTCGGCCTCGGCGGAGGCGGCGGCGTTGGCGTCGGGGTCGCCGGTGGCGATCAGGGCGTACCAGGCGTCGGCGAGGTCGCCGAGGGTGTAGACCCGGCGCTCCCAGGTGATCTCGCCCGCGTCCGCCATCGCCTCGACGGAAGGGGTCGCCTCGGGCGACACGAGGAGCACGTCCGCGCCCGCGGCGATGAGGGCCGGCAGGCGTCGTTGGGCGACCTGGCCGCCGCCGATGACGAC
>NZ_MUBA01000062.1:51774-52198 GCF_002154575.1 Streptomyces bobili | reverse complement strand
GCCCCCTCCAGACCCAGAGCCGCCCCGTCGGCGGCTCTCCGGGCCCGAGTCCACTCCCCTCCCCCACACCTGCGGACCACTCCGCACGAACGTCCCACACACCCAGGTGACGGTTGGTAAAGTCCGTCACCCTCACACGCCAGAACGCCCCCCTCAGGCCGCGTTGACGGTTGGCATCCCCAGGGACAGGGGTGGCCCAGAGCACGGTGGTTCATCCACACCGCCACATCGCACATCCGCAACGCACTCACCGTTTCGGGCAGCCCTGCGGCCCGCCTCAGCTCGAGCAGCTGGCGGTGCAACGCGGCGCCGTCCTCACACAGCGCGGTGTGCAGGGCGAGCCAGAAGGACGGCCGCCGGCCGACGGCGCAGCGGACGACGCGGTCGTAGACCGGGAGCAACCGCGGACGCCTACACGCCAGAA
>NZ_MUBA01000062.1:0-51758 GCF_002154575.1 Streptomyces bobili | reverse complement strand
ATGTCCCTGGGAATGGCCTGCAGCAGGCCGGACAGCCGTGCACCGAGGCGCCCCTCCAGCATCTCCAGCGCGACGGACGCCGGAACAGTCACCGACAAGGTCCGCACCGCGACCAGGCCCTCCGCCATGACCCGATCGGCAACCACCGGCCGATCTCCCCCACCCGCCAGATACTCGAACCGACTGCCGGTGAACGCCACCCCGCCCGGCAGCAGACCAACCCCGAAGTAACGTCGCATGGCTTCGTTCACTTCCGGCAGCAGCATTTGTCTGCGAGTTGGGGAGGCATCTGACGCGTAGACGCGTCAGGAATGTTCACGTGAATTGACGTCACCGCAGAGGAGGTCGTCCTTCGCAAGTCGCTCCTGACCGAGGACGCTGATCGGTGTGAGCATGCTGCGTCTACTACAGTTCAGAGTGGGCCGTGACTGGCGCTGAGGTGGAGCACCACCGGGGAGCGGTCTGACGAGACGTCGTTGCCGTGCGCCTGGGCGAGTGGTCAGCAACGCCTGGAGGTCAACGATGTCCGCGACTCAGACGGCCCAGCTCATGGATGGCACCAGCCTCGCCAAACGCATCGTCGAAGAGGCTGCTGCCAAGGCGGCGGAGATCTCACGACGCACGGGGACCAGTCCCTGTCTGGCGACGGTGCTGGTGGGAGAGGACCCCGCGTCGGCCACGTACGTTCGCATGAAGCGAGCGCGGTGCGCGAAGGCAGGCATCCAGTCCCGGCATATCGGTCTGCCCGCCACCACCACGACCGCCGAGCTGATCGACACCCTGGCTGACCTTTCCGGCGATCCGGAAGTGCACGGCATCCTGCTCCAACATCCTTGTGGCCCACACATCGACGAGCGAGCGGCGTTCGAGGCCATCGCTCCGGAGAAGGATGTCGACGGGGTCACGATGCATTCCTTCGCCGCGATGAGCTTCGCGCTGCCGGGCTTCGTGTCCTGCACTCCGGGCGGGATCATGCAGCTGCTGGAAGCGTACGACGTCGAACTCGCCGGCAAGCACGCCGTCGTGGTGGGTCGCAGCGCGATTCTCGGCAAGCCGGCCGGGATGCTCCTGCTCGCCAAGGACGCAACCGTGACGTACTGCCACTCCCGCACGACGGACCTGTCGGCGATCGTCCGGGAAGCGGACGTCGTGGTAGCAGCCGTGGGACGGCCCAGGCTGATCCGCGGTGAGGACATCAAGCCTGGCGCGGTCGTGATCGACGCCGGCTACAACCCGGGCAACGTCGGCGACGTGGACTACGACACCGCCCTCACCCGGGCTCGTCTGATCACTCCGGTTCCCGGCGGTGTCGGGCCGATGACCATTGCCGTCCTGCTCGCGCAGACCGTGGAAGCCGCCGCGGACCAGCTCGGAATGCAGCGCCACTGACGCCTCGCCAGCAGCTCATGGGTGGCATGGCAGCAAGGTTTCGGCTCAAAACGGGAAACCGTGTGTCGAGCTGGCGGGCGGTGCTTGCGATGGCGGCTCGCCGCCCGTGAGGGCGGTGAGCCGCCGAGGAGGCGGCCCGAGAATGTGTCAGCCGGCCTTGGCGGGTTCTGCGGCCCGGGCTCGGGTGGTGGCGAGGCGGTAGGAGTCGGTTCCGGTCTCGATGATGGCGCCGTTGAAGGTGAGCCGGTCGACGATGGCCGCGCAAAGACGCGGGTCGGTGAACGTCTTCGTCCAGCCAACTGGGGCTGGCACTTGTTCCTCATCGTGAGAGTGCCCTGCGACCTGGCCGTTTTGGGGGTCTGGGTGCCTCTTTGATTGTCTTGCTGACAGAGCGGTTTTGTAGGCGCTACCTTCATTCGTCAGGTGCGAGGAAGGTGTGCCAGATGGTGGAGTCGCGTCTGCGGGTGATCGAGGGCCGGACGTTGCCCGAGGTCCCTGTTGCCTGGGATCCGTGGCAGTTCCAGGAGTTGTGCGTGGAGGCTTACGTGGCCTCCTGGCGGGCCCGGGGGTTCAGCCCGGTGACGGTGGACAACGACATCGGCCTGCTGGAGCGGACGTTGAAGGCCCTGGGGCGGCCGGCTTGGGATGTCACGCCCGAGGACATCGACCGTGTGGTCGGCGGCCTGGCCGTGGAAGGGCGGGCGCCTTCCACCCGCCGCGGGTACGTCCAGATCTTCAAGGGCTTCCACCGTTTCCTGCAGGCCCGCAAAGCGGTCGAGATCGAGGCCGCGTTCGGCGTCCGCCTGGTCTGCCCAGTGGATGAGTTCAACGCCTCTCGGCATGTCGGCGACGACTCGCCGGCCCTGCTGCCGCCGCCGACCCCCGAGCGGGTCGAGGAGTTCTTCGAGTTCCTCAAGGCACGGATCGCCACCGCCCGCAAGTACGCACCCGCCGCGCGTGACTACGCCTTGTTCCGGACGCTGTATCACGCAGGCCTTCGCTCGGAAGAGGCCTCACTCCTGGACCGCTCCGACGTTCACTTCTCCCGCGGCCCGTTCGGCAAACTCCACGTCCGCTTCGGGAAAGGCGCCCATACCTCCGGTCCCCGCCCGCGCTGGGTTCCCATGCTCGACCAGCTGGACCTGGTCCTGCGCTGGTTCCTCGACGACGTCCGCGGCAAGTTCCCCGACTCGCCCGCACTGTTCGCCGACGAATCCGGCGGCCACCTCCATCAGGGCACGATCCGCAACCGCCTGCGCTATCTGATGGAGCTCGAGGGGCGCCCGGCAGTCGACCGGTTCAGTCCTCATGCCCTGCGGCGGGCCTGCGCGACCCACAACTACGAGCGCGGAGTGGACCTGGTGGCCATCCAACAGCTGCTCGGTCACTGGACAGTCAGTTCGACCATGAGATACGTCCGGCCCTCGGCCACGTTCATCGAGGATGCCTATCGACGCGCCGTGACCACCACGCTCAGCGAGCTCACCGGAGAGGACCACACGCCGTGAACATCAAGTGGAAGCTACGGTTGGCCGCCGCTCAGCGCGAGGTCTGGACCGGCGCCCAGCTGCGACGTCTCCTGGCCGAGAAGGCCGGCCTGGAACTGTCCTCCGCCTCGGTATCCGCCCTGTTCACCAAGGAACCCTCCCAGGTGAAGATGTCCACGCTCGCAGCGTTGTGCACCGCGCTGGAGTGCACCCCCAACGACCTGATCGAGGTCGACACCACCCCCGTCGAACGCCCTGCGGCACCGCCTCGACCGGCAGCCGAACTTCCCCGGGCCGCTTCGGCCCGGGGCCGGTCGATGCCGCCGATCTGACCGCAGGAGGTGTGGGAGAAGCATGGGAAAGAGACAGCGGGACTGCGTCGGATGCGGGGCATCGGTCGGCATCATCGGCCGTCAATACTGCTGCCGATGCACAGCTCGAATCAAGGACGAAGCCACCCGCGCGACCTGCCCTGCCTGCCGAAGATCTCGCGTCTTGCAAGAGGACACCGGACGGTGCATCACCTGTTCGCGGACCTGCGAAGACTGCGATCGCGCGGTCCGTTCGCCCAGAGCCAGCCACTGCGGAAACTGCCGGCGACAAGCCGAGCGGCAGGCCTCGAAGCAGCTCTGCCCGCGCTGCCAGCGACCCGGATTCCTGCGGAGTGACACCGGATGGTGCGGCCACTGCTCACGCCAGCGGCAGGCCAAACAGCCACCACGGCCCTGCGCCAGCTGCGGTCAAGTGCGGCGCCATGCCGGACTCGGACTCTGCTCGGCATGCTGGCAGAAACACCCCGACCGCCCCTTCATCGCCGCCGATAACCTCGCCGCCCGGCTCCCCGAGCCCGTTTCCTGGTTCGAAGACTTCGCCGGTCACCTCGCGGTCCGGCACTGCCCAAGCCGAGCCTGCACCATGATCAGCACCCTGGGACGACTGCTGCAGGACGAACACCCCAACCACCCTCAAGTCCTGCTGGACCGCGCCCGCCGCCCCGGCCGCTCAATGGGCTCCCTCGCCCGCGCGCTTGAGGACTTCTTCACCCAGCGAGGCCTCGCCCTTGCCACCGACCACGCCGAACGACTCGCCGCCGGTCGCCGCCAACGCCGCATCGAGGCCACCCCGCTCCCGCTTCGACCCCAAGTACATGCGTTTGCCGAGTCCCTGCTGCGAGCACGCGAGCGGGCCCGGAGGGCCGGCACGCTGCCTCGCACCGACAGCACCATCGACGCGGCCCTGGCCATCGTCCGCGACCTCGCCCACTTCCTGACCAGCACACGCGACAAGCGGGACTGGTCTCTGACCGATGTTCACGACATCGAGGCCTTCCTGGCGACCATGCCCAAAGCCCGCCAGCGCCGGCTGACTGTGCTGCGGCAGTACTTCCGCTTCGCTCGATCCCGCAAGGTTGTACTCGTCGACCCCACCCGAGGAGTCAAGGCCAAAGGTCCCTCCGGATTCAGTGGCACCACCATTGCCGTCGACCAGCAGCGCCAGCTGTTCCGCCGCTGGACCACCAGCGCCGACGCGCATCCGCACGAGGCCCTGCTGGGAATCCTGGCCCTCCTCCATGCGGCCTCCAGCAGCGAAGTCCGGCTCCTACGAGTTGACGATCTCGACTCCACCAGCCGCACCGTCCACCTGGGCAAACGGCCGCATCCGGTGCCTCTGGACCCGGCCAGCTGGGCAGTGCTTCAACGCTGCCTGGCTCACCGTGAGTACCAGAACACCGACAACCCCCACGTGATCGTCACCCGCATCACAAAGACCGGCCGAGCACCGGCATCCACCGCCTATGTCAGCCACATCCTGGATCCATGCGGCATCGGACCACGGACTCTCCGGAGCACTCGCCTGGCCGACCTGGTCAACGCTCTCGACCCCAAGCTCGTCGCCGCGGCCCTCGGCATGGACGCCGAAGGCGTCATGATCTACCTCTCGGACCACGTCGATGCAGGACGCCTGCCCGACCAGCAAGAACGGAGACAATAAGGTGCGGCACCTCACCCGATCCTTTGCAGTAGGAGCGTTGCGCCGCGGGAAGCAGATCGAACAATTCCTGGGTGGCTTCGACCACGATGGCCGCCAAGCGCTTCGCTGGCTTGCCCTCGGCCCCGGCCGAGAGGGCATCACCATCTACCTGAGCGAAGTCGAGGACGCTGGCACAGCGACCTACTCGGCCATCGACGACTTCCCTCCCATCGATCCCGACGACGAGACCTGGGGGAAGGCCATCGCCACGAAGGCGACCCCCGAGGAGGCACTCGACCTCGCCGAGAGCGAGCTCGGCGCTCTGCCCGGCCGCTGGGTCAACGAGGGCGTTGTCTGCTCCGAATACCACGACTACAAGATGGCGGCGCAGGACGAACCCCCGAACCCGTGAGGTTTCGGCGCTGCCTTGCACACGTTCGCCGGAACATGTGCGCTTTGCTGAAGGTCTTGTTCGAGGTCAGGATGATGGAGCCCTTCTCGTAGCGCTTAGAGATGACCTGGAAGACCAGGTTTGCCTCGGCTCGTTCGAGGGGCTGGTAGCCGAATTCGTCAACGACGAGAACGCTGGGCCGCAGGTAGGTGCCGAGCTTGTTCGTCAGCCGTCGACAATCAAGTTTTTCCCCAGGTTGGGCGGTTTGAGCGTCATGTAATTCCCCATCCCGAATTCTCCTAATTGGACATGGGTAGCGCGGAGGTCGGGATCGAGGGACCTGGTCGTCGCGGAGCTGGTCAAGTTCCTCGCCCCGTGGTTCGGATGGCCGATGGGCAGCCCGGATGGCGAGGAGAACGTTCGTCGTGGTCAACATCGCCGAGATCTACGTCCACTGGTACGCGGGCCGCTCGAAGAGCGAGCTGGCTGCGTCGCTGGGGGTGGACCGCAAGACGGTCAGGAAGTACCTGGCGCCGGCGGAAGCGTCCGGGATCAGCCCGGGCGGCCCGCCGATGAGCGAGTCCGACTGGTCGAAGCTGATCAAGGAGTGGTTCCCGGGGCTCGTCGACAAAAGGCTGAGGCAGGTGACCTGGCCGGACATCGACCAGCACCGCGACTACATCAAGAGCCTGCTCGGGACAGTGACCGTCTCGACGATCCACCAGCGCCTGCGTGACGAACACAAACTGCAGGTGCCGATCTCCTCGTTCCGTCGATGGGTGCACGCGACGCTTCCGGACGAGGTGGCGAAGTCGCAGGTCACAGTGTTGCGCGACGACATCGAGCCCGGTTCGGAGGCTCAGATCGACTACGGCTTCCTCGGGCCGTGGATCGATCCGCGGACCGGGAAACGCCACCGGGTCTAGGCGTTCGTGATGGTGCTGCCGTGCTCGCGGCACATGTTTGTCCGGCCGGTGCTGCACCTGGACCAGCACGCGTGGACGGAGGCGCACGTCGCGGCCTTCCGCTACTTCGGCGGCGTCCCGCGCCGGCTCGTCCCGGATAACCTCAAGACCGGCGTCGACAAGCTCGACCTCTACGACCCGAAGATCAACAATGCGTTTGCCGAACTCGCAACGCACTACGGAGCGTTGGTCGATCCGGCCCGGGCGGCGAAGCCGAAGGACAAGCCGCGGGTCGAGCGGCCGATGCCCTATGTCCGCGACTCGTTCTGGCGAGGCCGGGAGTTCACCTCCATCGAGCACATGCAGGCCGAGGCCGTGACCTGGAGCCAGCAGGTCGCCGGGCGGCGGAAGTGCCGGCCGCTGGGCGGGGCCGCCCCGATGACCGTGTTCGACGCGTTGGAGGCGGCCGAACTGCTGCCTCTGCCGCCGACTCCGTTCGTGTTGGCCCGCTGGTCGACGGCCACGGTCGGTCCGGACATCCACATCAAGGTCGGCCGCACCCTCTACTCGGTTCCGTGGAAGCTGATCGGCCGCCGCGTCGACGTCCGCTCGACCGCCACGATGGTCCAGGTCTTCTACGACGGCCAGCTCGTCAAGACCCATGCAGCCCTTGACCAGGGCAAACGCATCGACAAGAGCGACTATCCGCCAGAGAAGATCGCCTTTCAGATGCGGACGCCGGTCTGGTGCCGCAGCCAGGCGTCCGAGGTCGGCGACGCCTGCCGCGAAGTCGTCGACCAGCTGCTGGAGGTCAACATCCTCTATAGGCTCCGCGCTGCCCAGGGGGCGACTCATCCGCCGCAACGACAGCGATGCGGTCGTCAGCTACTACTGGCAGATCGAGCAGCGCTGGGAGCAGGAACACTTCCTCGAGATCGTGGTCGCCCAGATCGAGCCGGATGGGGCAATGCGAGCCTGCTCGGAGCGGTTGTCCATCTGGCCCTACCGGTACGAGGACCTCGTGGCGCAGTTGCGGAGCGTTGGGCTCACGGTGCAGTCCACCACCTTCGACCCCGAGAGCGATGGATACCTCGTGGTCGCCAGCCGCGACCAGGCGCGAGGCACGTCTGAGCCGGCGCGCTGATCCGCCTGCCGGCCCGGCAGGCCGCGACCGCGAGAGCGACAGCGATGTGTGTCTTACCGACCCCGGGCGGCCCGAGCAGGGCGGCGTTCGCTTTGCCGTCGACGAACGAGAGGGTGGCGAGGTCCTTGACCTTGCGCGGGTCGAGGTCGGGCTGGAAGGAGAAGTCGTACTCGTCGAGCGTCTTGTGGTGTGGCAGCTTCGAGAGCCGCAGGCCCTGGCGGAAGCGGCGGTCGTCGCGGACGGCCAGTTCCTCGGACAGGACCAGGTCGAGGAAGTCGAGGTAGCCCATCTTCCCCTCGTCGGCCCGCCGGGTGTACTCGTTGATCGTTTCGGCCAGGTGGGGCAGGCCGAGCTTGCCGGCCGTGTTGCGGATGCGGGTGGAGACCAGCTCGCTCAAGACGTTTCCCTCGTGCTCGGACGGGTGGTGAAGGGAGGGGTGCCGGTCAGCTCGTCATAGACCGACAGCGGCCTGCGGCCGACCTCGATGCGGGTGGCCGCGGCCCGGTTCAGCAGGGCCTGCAGGGGTCCGGCCTCCTCGCCCCGTGGACGCTCCTGGCGGGGCCGGGGTAGGACATCGCCGGTGGTGGTGCGGCGTCCCTTGCCGGTGGGCAGACCGTCTCAGTGGGCCTCGTCGACGACGCGGGCCCCGCGGCCGACCGCCCGCGGGTGGGTGGCCAGCAGCGTCTCGCCACTTGAGTCAGCGAGGGTGGAGTGCAGCATGACCTGCGATTTCGTGGCCCTGATCTCCACCAGCTGACGCGGTTGGACCCTGCGGGCAGGCACCGAGTAGAGGTTGCCGCCGAAAGCGACCAGGCAGTCCTTGCCGACCGGCCGCAGGTGCCGTTCGGCCACCAGATACGGAGTCGAAGGCAGCGGCTTGAGAGCCACGTGGTCGCGGGCCGCCCGCTCTCCGATGATCTGCTGGTGGGTCCGGTGGGCCTGGGCCCGTCGCTGCGGCACCCATGTGGCGAAGGCGGCGTCCATCTCCTCGACGGAGGAGAAGGACCGGCCGGACAGGACGTAGTCGCGGACGATGAGGACTTGCCGTTCGACGCGGCCCTTGCCAGTGGGCCGGTAGGCGGCCAGGACGTCGATGTCGAAGTCGTAGTGGCCGGCGAACCCGACCGCTTCCGGGTGCAGCGGGACCGCCTCGCCCGGGGCGACGTGGCGGCGGACGACGGTCTTCGTGCGGTCGTAGACGATCGTCATCGGCACCCCTCTAATATGCGGGTCTCGATGTCAAGCCACCGGTCGTGCTGAGCCCGGGGCAGGGCCCCGCCTCACGCGGCTCCGATGCGATCAATGTTGAACTGGCCCGCGGCGAGGCATCAGGGACGTTGCTTCGTAGCCCGACGAAGCGTTGTCAGTGGCCGCGCTTCTCCGTCGAGTCGGCTGAGGAGTCCGTCGAAGATCTGCTCGCGGGCTACCTGTCCCTTGGCTGCAGCGTCGTCCCGCTGGCGTTCGAGCGTGGGCCGGAACTCGATCGTGGTGACGAAGAACGTGCAGGACTCGCAGATCGACTCGAAGTGGCAGTCCATCTCGACGGGGCGAGCGCAGTAGCCGTTGCCGAGCATCCGGCGGTGCATCTCTCGGCGGAGCTTGGCCATCTCCGCGCCCTCGGCGTCCGCCGGCAGCTGGCGCGGGGCGTTGTAGAGGGCCTCCACCTTCTCCGAGACCGCGAAGTACTCGTCCGCGACGGTCCGGTCGGCGATCCGCGCGAAAACACGTGTCATGGACAACGACCGGTGGCCAAGTAGTGCCGCGACGGCCTCCAGGGACATGCCCCGGTTGATCGCCTGGGTGGCCAGAGTATGCCGGAGCTGGTGCGGCGTGACCCGGCCCAGGCCAGCCCGTTCGGCGGCCTTGCGGACCGCGGCCTCGATGTGGGAAGCGTTGACCGGGCGGCCGTGGTCGGTGAACAGCAGGTTCGAGCGCAGGCCGTCTGGCCGGTGCAGCAGCCAGTCGTCCAGCAGCGTCTTCATCTGCGGGTGAAGGGGAACGTAGCGGTCGGTGTGCATCTTGCCGACCGGGACGCGGAGCCAGTAGGCGGAGCCGATCTGGAGGACCGCGTCGATGGTGAGGCCGAGCATCTCGCTGCGCGCATCCCGGTGCGGGCGAGGATCTCGATGGCCAGCCGGGCGAACGGATCAGTGTCCTGGCGGGCGGCGGCCAGCAGCTTGGCGGCTGCGGCATCGTCGAGGAAGCGGGGCAGCGGTTCGTCGGCGATCGGGAAGTCGCTGTCGAACACCAGCTGGCGGGGCGGCCGGTCGGCAGAATCCCACTCGTCCAGGCGGTGGAGGAAGCCGCGGAGTTTGCTCAGCCGGTCACGGACAGTGTGCCGGTGCAGCGGTCCGCCGCGGGCGGCCGGACGCTCCAGCAGCCACTGCCGATAGCGTTCGACGTGCCGCCGCTTGAGCTCGGCGACGCAGGTCACGGCGGTGTCTTCGGCTGACTCCAGCAGGGCGAACTCCCGCAGCGTCAGCTCGGCGTTCTTCACGGTCCCCGGCCGCATGGTGCCGGCGATCTGCCGCAGGTAGTGCTGCATCGTGTCCGCCATCCCGGCCGGGACCCGGGCCCACTCCCGGGCCCGGATGTCGGCCCGGTCCGGGGAACGGCGGCGGGGAAGCTGGTCCGTCAACTCGCAGTGGAACAGCGTGGCTTCCAGGTTGAACAGGGCGGTCGACAGGGCCTTGACACCGCGGTTGGGGATGCGGCGGGCCGCCTCCAGCAGCAGGCGGCGTCCCTCGTCCCAGTCGCTCTGCTGCAGCTGGTCCGGCCGTGTGCCGAACAGCGCGACAAAGTGGCCCAGCAGGTTGAACTGGGTCATCGCCACGGCGTCGCGAAAGCCGAGCGTGCGGGCGGTCTCCATGAACCGCAGATGAAGCTCCGGCTCCGTTCGCGCGAGCACGATGCCCAGCCGCGGACGGCGGGCCACCAGGTAATCGCCGCCCGGCTGCATCCGTCCGGTCACCGACAGCCAGCTGATGAACCGGTGGGTCTCGTGGTTGAACGCGAGCTGCCGCTCCAGCGGCAGGCGGCAGAAGTCGGTCAGGTCGGGCACTGCGGCAAGCAGGGCCCGTGCTCCCCAGCGGACCTTGTGGCCGGTGTTCATGCCCTGCGCGGCCCGGTGGGCGAGGTAGGACTCGACGAGGTCCGGGCGCACGATCGGCAGGACCGCAGCGCGGGCCCGGCGCATCAGCTGCCCGCCCGGTCGGCGTCGATGGCGGCACTCGCCTGCAGGTACTGCTCGACGAGCCAGCTGTTCGCCAGGTGGATGTAGATGCGGGTTGATTCGATGGAGCGGTGTCCAGCCTGGGCCTGTACGGCTTCCAGGGCCATGCCCGCCTCGCGCAGCCGGGTCAGGCAGGTGTGCCGGAGCTGATGGCAGGTCAATTTCGCCAGGCCAGCGCGCTTGCGGACGCCATCGAGGATCTCGTCCAGGCCGTCGGCCGAGAAGGGCCGGCCACGGGTCGGCCCGCGCAGGACGACGAACAGCTGGTCGTGGTCGACCGGTGGACGCTCCCGGTCTAGATAGTCGCCGACCGCGGTGAAGAACTGCGCGGAGACCGGTATCAGGCGCTGGTGCCCGCCCTTGCCCTCGCTGATGAGACCCGACGCTCACCCGGTGATAGGTCGCCCAGCTTCAGGCCGAGGACCTCGCAGCGGCGCAGTCCGCCCAGTAGCATCGCAAGGATCATGGCTCGGTCCCGCGCGGTGTTCACCGCACCGAGTACTGCCTCGACCTCGCCCGGTCCGAGGACCCGCGGAAGGGTGCGGGGCGTGCGCAGCAGCGGTGCCCCGCGGTTGCCGCTGCGACGGCGGTTGGCCAACCCTGTGGGCACCGGGTTGCGGTCGATGGCGAGGTCGTCGCGGGTCATCAGGTAGCCGAACAGCCCTGAGATGCTGGCGAGCCGGCGCTTGATGGTGCGGGCCGAGAGCCCGGCTTCACCGTCTTCGAGCCGGACGACCTTCGGCCCCCGCCGCGGCTTCTTCTGCGCGGTGATGAACGCGAAGATGTCTGCGGTGACGACGTCGACCGGTTCCTTGGGCACCAGCGAGAAGAAGACGTTCAGGTCGTAGGCGGTGGCCAGCAGGGTGTTCGGACGACAGCGGGCCGCCACGAACTGCAGGTAGTCGTCGACCAGGGCGTGCCCCAGCGAGGCCGCGGGGTTCCCGCAGCGTCGACGCGCCGTACCAACTGCGGCTGCCAGGCCATCCGAGCTCCTCGACGGGAGCGACCATCCTGACCGGGAACACGAGATCGCGGAAGAGTTGTCACCCACATAACCGCCGAAATGGGCGAAGGCCCGGCGGTGGCAGTCGAAGAAGGTCTGTAGGTCCTGGCTGGTGGTGAAGCAGCAGAACGGGTCGCGCGAGTACGACAGCGTCATGTGGAAGGAGTAGACCTTAGGGATGCCCATGTGGGCGAGGATCTTGCCCTCGTCGCCCAGTCGACCTGGGCCTGAGCGCCGGGAATCACCTCGAACCGGCGGTGCATCCCGGCGAGTTCCTTCGGCGTGATGCCGAGCTCCTGGGCGATCCGAGGCCGGGCTTCGTGAACGTAGAGCTTGGTCCGCTGATAGTTGCCGGTGAACCCGTACTCCGCCACCAGCCGCCCGTGGATCACCGCGGCCTTCATCAGAATCTCCGCCCGCAACATCGAGTCGACCAGCGGAGCGAACTCGTCGATCACCCTCGCCTTCGACCGCCCGCTCGGCGACCGCCGTGGCGGGGTTGCCGGCCCCGGTGCCGACAGATACTTGCGGACCGTCTTCCGGTCCAGCCCCGTCTCCCGGACCACCTCTGACAGGCTGATCGCCCCGGACTCCAACAGACTCCGGAAGCGCCGCAATTCCGACCAACGATGCGGATCCAGGACCACCGTCGACCGCCTCCTGCCGCCTCTCACCGACCAAGCAGCAGAGTGCCGAGCAGCAGGTCTCAACGCATCAGCAACTGTCCCTTTTCATCCGTACGCGGGTGGGGACGTTCACGTGTACGCCGACACGGGTAGCCGATGGACCTTTCGGAGTGCATGCTCTTCTCGCTGTAGCCAACGAGGATGCTTTCGCCGTTGGCGGCGGAGAAGGCGATCCGCACCCTGGTCAAGCGCGGCGAGCCGATCACCTTCCAGGCCGTCCAGCGCGAGGCCGACGTCTCTCACGCGTTCCTCTATAACCACCCCGACCTGCGCGGACGCATCGAACGGCTCCGGACTCAAGCCCGGCCGGTTCCCGCACCGACGCCTCCAGCCGACGAGCAGAGCACCCTCGTCCTCGCCCTGACCGGCCAGATCACCCGCCTGAAGAAGCAGCACCGCGAAGAAGTACAGGCGTTGAGAGACGCACTCGAGCAAGCCCACGGCGAGAACCTCGACCTCCGACGCGAACTCACCCGCCGCGGAGGAACAGCATCAGTCTCTCAGTGACGGCCCAACCGATCAGCCAACCACGCGGCATGCTGACGGATTCGGGATAGATCGTCGGGAAAATAGCTCTCCCAGCCCTCGTCCAGCCTCTTCCAGGCCACCGGCTGCCCGGCCTCCGGGACAAACGAGGCCGCTGCATCAACGACGGCCGCATACGACAACCCGAGAGTGACCGGCCAGTCCGGATGAAAGGAGCGAACCGCAACTGCTGCCGGCTCGGGCAGCAGTTCCACCCGAAGGCCCGTCTCCTCAAGAAGCTCTCGGGTCGCACCCTCGCGCGACGTCTCCCCGGCCTCGACCTTCCCGCCCGGTGGAACCCAATCCCGCCAACGGTGCTTCACCAACACCACCCGGGCAAGATCCTTGTCGAATACCCAGACCTCGACCGCAAGAGGCTCCATCAGTCCCTGCCGGGCAGCAGCCAGCCACCGGCAGGCCCCGTCGAACTCGGCTATCGCCTGTTCGGCATCGTTCACAGCCGCCTCGACGGCCCGCTCGTCGACCACCTTCTGAGTCATCGGGCCAACATACGAGGCCGCACTGACATCGCAGCCACATCGCATCGATCTCAGGAAGATCGCACCCAGCAACAGCATGCGGAATCTCGAACCGAACCCTCGATAGCCGTCGGCGTCGGGAAGACACACGTCGCCCAGGCTCTCGGTCACCAGGCCGTCCGGCAGGGCGCCATCAGCTGTCCGCCTCCCAGGCCGATGACCTCTACGAACTCGTCTCCGAGCGTCAGGGGCGGTCCTGATCATCACCAGCAACCGGGCACCCAGCGACTGGTATCCGCTCTTCCCCAACCCGGTCGTCGCCGAGTCACTCCTGGACCGGCTGATCAACGCCAACCACCAGATCATCATGCACGGCCCCAGCTACCGACCCAACAAACGACCGAAGAACCCCACCGACCCGACCGAACCCCCGATCAAGTAGCCGACTCTGCCCGAGGGCTGGGGAAACCGACGCGATCACCGACCGCGGAGTCGATCCTCAGCCCCGAGAGGCCCCCGGCGCCAGACCGGCCTCGACGACCATGGCCGTGAACTCGGCCGTCTCGCGGCCCCGGTGTACCGGGGCCGCGTCATAGGACGACGGCGCACCAGTGCCCTCGCGCACCCGCAACGCCTCGTGGATGATCGGGTGCCACCGCGGCTCGAAGGCGGTCGCGGTCGACGAGGATCGGGACGCCTTGGCGTTCGCAGATCCGGATGATCCGGTGGGTGCGGGCTGCGGTCAGGTCGTGTGCGCGGCCGGGCAGTGCGGGTGAGATCCACAGCAGTCGTCCGGCTGGATCGGTCACCACCTGCACGTTCACTCCATGGCGTCGGTGTTTTTGGGAGAAGTCGGCCCGGCTGTCGCCGACCCGGTCGCACTCCGCGAGGGCGATGAGGGCTGTCGTGTAGGCGTGGGCGGTGCCGACGGAGATGCCGAGCCGGCCGCGAGTTGGGCGAGGGTGTCGTGCCGCCGCAGCTACACCAGGCCGACGAGGGCACGTTGGTGCGGCGGGAGCTTGCAGCGGCGGTCACCCTCGCGGGTGACGATGAGCATGGTGACCCACTCGATGAGCGCATGGGGCAGGTCGAGTGCGGCAGGATGTGGGACCAACAGGGCTTCTGCGCCGATGGGTTGAGACGTCGAACACCTCCCTCAACGGCACAGGAGCCTTGTCCGTTGCGGACGGCGACGTCGTCACCCGATCAGGGGCCACTCTGAAAGAGCTCCGTGGTTACAACTCACACCACTCGCCCAGTTCGCCAGGCGCCCTCGTCTGGACGAAGTCGTGCACGAGGGCCCACGCGCGGTCGACGGCCAGGACGAATTTGCCACTGAAGACGGCGATGTCATCCATGACCGGGACGTCGACCACGGCGTCCGCTGCGGCGATGCCGTCTGCGGCGAGCAGGGACAATCTCTCAGCCTCATCAAACCGATGGACGACTGCTTGACCGTCTCGAAAGCCCAGAGTCAGCAGGGGAAACGCACTTCCTGGCAACCGGACTTCAAGGTACCCCTGGCCACGACAGCGCAGCACGCTGAAGTGATCCGCCAGCTCCCCGATGTCCGAACATCTCTCGACTGCGGAGAACCGTCCTGATTCCAGTGTCGTTGCCGCCCACATCACGCTCATCCCTGCGCTTCCGACGCGCTTCCCGCTACTGGCCATCCCCTGGAGACTTCCGCACCAGGGTGAACCACTGCACCAGCGTGGCGAAAGCGTGGACGCCAGGAGTGATCAGGTCTTCTTCCACCACCTTTGCTGGGCCACGTCAGCGGCGAGTGACGGTGTACCCGGTGTCGTTGACCGCGGCGGTCCATACGTCGCGGTCGAACCACTTGGTGATGTCGGGCTGCATCTCGGTGATGGCGCGCATCCGGGCCTGCCAGTCGTGCCCAGCGTCGCCGCAGCTGGCGTCGCATCCGGTGCAGCCGTCCTCGCCGTGGATGTGGCCGGCCATCCAGGCGTTGACCGCCACGTTGATGATGACGGCCTACAGGTCGCCGCCAGTCTGGACCAGGAAATTCCGGCACCCCGGCGAGGACCAGCGTGAGTTCAGGGTTGTCCAGTGGCGGCGTGGGTGCCTCCCCGACGTCCTTCCCGCTGCTGCTTCCCTCGTAGGAACGCAGGCTCTGGGCGAGGCGGTCGGCGATCACGGCCGCGCCGAAGTAACGCCAGGCTGAGCGCACTTGGATGCCGAGACGCTCGGAAACGGTGCTGATCTGCTTCTCGATGGTGTCCGCCACGGTCGCCGGCGCGAGGGTCACCCCCCGATGGGCCAGCTCAGCGAGCGTCTGGGCAACGGCTTCCTTGAACGCCTTGGTGTTCCGCACGACGGCATCGTAGGGGGCGGCGAGCCCGCGGTGAGAGGCAGTCGGCAGTATCAGCCGCCCAGAGCCTGGCAGTGCTCCCGCAGAGCCCGGCGCGGCCACCGCCGTGCTGCGTCTGCTAGCGGGTCAGGCGGCAGGTCTGCCAGCTGCGGCCGTCACGGACCAGCGCCCCGCGCTTTTCCAGGTTGGCCAGGTGATAGGCCACCGACGCCGTGCTGCGCATCCCGATCTCCCGCGCCAGCTGCTGCACCGACAGGGCCTCTCCCCGGTCCCGGATGGAGCGGCGGATCACGCGGAGGATCTCCTCCTCCCTCACGGTCAGATGCTCCGGCCGCCGGTTCACCACTGCCGCTCCAGCATAGTCGTCGCCGGTGAGGGCGACAGGAATGTATCCGCAGGCTTCGATGAGCTCGGCGTACTTCTCGTTCGGCGTGAACGACCGGCCGGCCGGGGGCCGTTGGATCCCGCAGTCCGTCGTGCTCGCGGTTCTGCCAGTGACAGAACCGCAAACTGGGCGAATACGCCCCGCGCTGGGCACCGGGTGAGGACCACAACCTCAACACCCTGTTCGCCGCGGCGATGGAACAGGGCGGCTTCGACCTGGACTTCCCCGAACCGGGCTTCTACTACAAGGTCCTGCGCAAGCACCACGTGAAGGTCCATCCGCGGCGCGGAGTGAAGATCCTCGGGCTCTGGTATCACCACCCGGTCCTCGACGAGCCGCGCTTTGGGCAGCCCACTTCCCGAGGCGGCAGGCACGTGGACCAGTGGGTGGTCCGCAGTGACCGCAGGGACCGCCGGCAGGTGTTCTTCCAAGACCCGGCCGACCACTAGACCTGGCACGTCCTGCGCTGGCGAGGGCTGCCGCCCGAGGGCGAGATTCCCGCCTTCTCCGACAAGACCGCCGACGCTCTCCTGAGACACGTGAAGGCGAACAACATCAAGGTCCACTCCGAGGACAAGCTGTTGGAGCTTCTGCTCGGAATCCTCGGCTCGGTCACTCCCGTCGACCAGTGGCCCAGCCAGGCCGAGAAGAAGGCCGGGAAGAAGCGACGCGTCGCCCACGCCCGTGAGATCACCCGCGGGCAGACCGCGGCGGCCGACCGTCCCGCCGAACCGACCCCCGCGGACGAGCCGTCTGCGGCCTTGATGCCTGCAGCTTGGGCGGAGCACGCCCGCATGATCGAGCGGGCGGTCGACACCGACCGCCGCCGACGACGGGAACAAGCACTCGCTGGAACCCGGCCGGTGGCTCCGCCGACGCTGCACGAAGCCCTGAACCGACGGCCCATGTTCCTGCCGCCGTGCGACGACGCAGACGCCGAGACGACTATCCGGGAGGACGACGCGTGAGCCGAGCCCCCTCACACGGTGATCAGCTGGAGGGCCTACCTTTACGGTCCAAGATCGCTGAGTTGATCCTGGGCGGGCACCCGCCGCGCGACGCCTACGTCGGTTGGCAGAGCTACCGATCACGCCGCGGCCTGCTCCTTCCCGCCCCGGCGATCTCACTTCAGCAGTGGAGGACAATCCCGGAAAGCCGCAGCGCGGACTACGACCTCTTCCGCCACCTGACGAACGCGAACCTCCCGCTGCAGGACACCCCCATGCACGACAAGGTCGCAGGCTGATCCGCCGCCGACTGCGCGGGAACACGATGAAGCACGACGACCCCACACGCGCCGGCGTCATGGTCAGCGGCTGGGACAACTACGGCAAGACGGCATCGGTCTGTTCGACCGCGGCCGTCTTCGAGGACCACTGACTGCAGATGCACAGCTACCTCAAACCCAGGGACTCTGCCGGGCACCCGTGACATCCACGCGCCGGTCGTCTACGTCTCGACTCCGGTGACGGCGACACCGAAGAGCCCTTGCGCCTCGATCCTGGGCTTCTTCCGCGCCGAGATGCGCAAGTCGGCCACTCTGCCGGAACTGGTACGGCAAGTCGCCGACTCCCTCCACGACCACGGCGTCAAGGCGGTGATCCTGGACGATGTCAGCCGGCTGCGCATGCACCGGGCCGACGACCAGGACGTCCCTCGACCTGATCCCGGCCTTCATGAGTCTGGGTTCTGGCTCACATCCCGTGGAGCTGTCGCGGCGTCAGATCTTCGGAGCCATGCGATGCCGGTCGGGATGGGCGCGAAGCCGCGGTGAGGTGAGTTCCAGGGCCCGGTTGTCGCGTCCGGCACTCATGTGGTTGAGCCAGCGTTCGTACCAGTCGAGGAAGTCGGTGGCGGAGGAGACGTTGGGGCCCCAAAAGCCGTCGCTGTTACCAATGAGGACGCGGCCGGTGAGGGGTCCGGTCACCGCGATGACGCATACGTCCGTGCAACCCATCTCGATGATGTGGAGGAAGAGATCGCGTCCGTCGGACCTGGGGTCCGTGCCGTCGAAGCCGCGGGGTGTACCCGGTTCTCCGCGCGGATTCATGACCAGCAGGGAACACTGCTCCATCGTCATGAGGCCGTAGAACGGTGCCGCGCCTGAGCCTCCGATGTGCGTGAGGAATTGTCGATAGGCGTCGGGCAGGACGATGTCGTGCTCGGCCTCGAACGCAGCGACGCGTGCTTCCGCCAGCTTCGGACCGAGGCAGAACTTGTGCTGCTCTTCCCCGAAGGAGTGGCTGCGGAGTGGTTGGAAAGGGATCGCGGCCAGCTTGCGACGCAGGCGGGGTATGCGGGGATCCATCGTGCTCTTCTCTCGTCCCCGTCACCCTATGGGTGACTGTGGTCAGCTGGCCAGAAGAACCCTCTTCCGCAGCAGAGCGAAGCCGGCCCGGCCGAACATCTGGCGCTTGAGCATCTTAAAAGTTACGTGGAATCTGCTGGGGTGATCATGTCTCCCCGGCGTAACCACGGACTTGGGAGATGGCTTGAGCGGCACGACGGTTCTCACAGAGAAGTGGCCGGTGCTCGGCCGACACGAGCAGGCTGCGGCCTGGCTGATGGTGTGGACGGATCTGGGACGGGCACCGCGCACGATCGACGCCTACGGTCGGGGACTGGCCGAGTACCTGCTGATGAGCGAGCGGGAGAGCGTCGATCCGGTCACTGCGAACCGCGCCCATATCGCCGTCTATGTACGGGAGTTGAGCTCGCGGCCGCACCGTCGGGGTGCGAACGTGATCTCGATCGACTCGGGGGCGGGACTGGCGAACGCGACGATCCAGCAGCGGCTGGTGCCGGTCCGCCTGTTCTACGACTTCCTCATGGAAGAGGGGCTGCGGGAGTCCAACCCGGTCGGCCGCGGTCGGTACACCCCCGGCCGGCGAACTGGCGGTCAGCAGCGTGGCCTGGTGCCGCGGCTGACGAAGCTGCCGTGGATTCCCGGAGAACAGCAGTGGCTGAGCGTCCTGGAGGTCGCCAAGCGCGAGCCGGTACGCAACCGCGTGATGCTCGCCCTGGCCTACGACGCCGCCCTGCGCCGTGAGGAACTGTGCTCGCTGCGGACCGAAGACGTCGATCCGGCCCACCGCACGCTGCGGATTCGGGCGGAAACGACGAAGAACCGGCTGGAGCGGGTGGTGCCCTACTCGGCACCGACGGGGGTGCTGCTGTCCGACTACCTCGCCCACCGGGCCACGATCAGCCGGGCCCGCGGGCCGCTGTTCCTGTCAGAATCGCGGCGCAATCACGCCCAGCCGCTGAGCCTTTGGACCTGGTCAAAGGTGGTCCGCAGGCTCGCACTGGCCTCCGGTGTCGAGCGGTTCTCCACGCATACCACCAGGCACCTGTGTCTGACCGATCTGGCCCGCATGGGCTGGGAGTTGCACGCGATCGCGTCCTTTGCCGGGCACCGTCACACCGACTCCACCCTTCAGTACATCCACCTCTCCGGCCGGGACCTGGCCGACAAGCTGGCCCGCGGCATGGACCACATTCATGCCTGGCGAATACAGATGCTCACCGCCCCGGCCGGCGCGGCGGCGGAGGTGTCGCGGTGAGGGCACCGTCGCTGGTCATCGCCACCGAGGCCACCGAGGGCCGCTGGTCCTGGCCCATCGTCCCCGACCGCTACGACACGGCCGTCGCGATCCGACCTGCTGAAACACGGGCCGTCCTCGAACTCGGTGTCCGCAATCTGCGCCGGCTTCAGTACCACGACCCGGCCGCACCGGGCTGGCACGTGATCACACGGCTGCTGGGTCCGCTGGAGGCGGTCAACTCCGCACTCGACTCGCCGCCCACTGCGCACCGCCGACGGGCCATGCTCGACGTGATCGCCCTTCTGCTGACGCACAGCACGCAGACCGGCCGGACCTACTGGGGCTGGACAACGCAGGATTGGACCCGTCTGCTCGGCCGCACCCAGGCCGAGTTCCGGCGGCACGCACCCGCCTGGGCTGGGGATGAAGTCCGCCCCTACCTCGCGGCGCACGCCTATCTGCTCGGTTCCTTCAACGAGTTCCACCAGCTCGGCAGCTTCCAACGCCTCACGCTCTCGTGGCGGATCTTCGGACGCGACCGCGTCACCAGCGAGATCGCCCAGGTCCGCACGGTCCTCCGGGCCTGGGGCTATCAACTGGGCCAGGACGACGACACATTGCTGCCGTCGGTCGCGTGCCAGCTGTTTCTGCTCAACCACAGCCCGCACCTGGAAGACATGGACACCGCGCTCTTCGACCGGGTCCGCCGCGAACGGCTGCTGGAGGGTGCTCGGCTGAACACCCTGCACGCTCTGCAACGAGCGGTCGCTGCGCTCGGCTTCTGCGATCCACCACTACAGAGCACCGGCCGTCACTCGACGCGAGCCACCGGCGGTGCCAAGATCTGGGAAGAGTGGGCCGACCGCTGGCACAACACCTCCACCCTCACCCCGCGCGTCCGCGGCAGCATCCGATCCACCCTCCTGCGAATCGGGCGATGGATCGCCGCCGAACAGCCCGACGCCGCCGATCCGACCGACTGGACCCGACGGACCTGCGCGACCTGGATCGCCGCACTGGACCGGATGAAAGTCGGCGACTACGTCCAGCGCACGGTCGGCCTCAAGGACCGGCTCGGCAAGCCGCTGGAGGCTCCCACCAAGGCCGGGCAGATCACCGCGCTGCGGACCTTCTTTCGGGACTGTCAGGAATGGGAGTGGCTGCCCCGCCGCTTCGACCCCCTACGCGCTCTGTCGATCCCCCGCAGCATCACCGCGTTGCTTGGCCCCGACCCGCGGGTGATCGCCGACGAGGTCTGGGCGAAGCTGTTGTGGGCCGGCCTCAACCTCGATCCCGCAGATCTTCCGCAGACCCGGTCCGGGCACTTCTACCCCTTCGAACTGGTCCGCGCGGTCACGCTGACCTGGCTGTTCTCCGGCCAACGCAGCAACGAGATCGCCCGGTTGAGACTAGGCTGCATCCGTTGGCAGCACGACGGGGGCTCGATCGCGGGCGACTCGCAGCAGGTTCTGGCCCGCGACGCGGTCTGCCTCCTCGACGTCCCGGCCCACAAGACCGGCACCGCCTTCACCAAGCCGGTCGACCCGATCCTCGGCCAGGCCATCGATGCCTGGCAGGCCGTCCGCCCGGACCAGCCGAAGTTCACCGACCGCCGCACCCGCGAGCACGTCGAGCTGCTGTTCGCCGTCCGCGCCCGCCGCGTCTCCACCAGCTACATCAACAACACGATCATCCCGATGCTCTGCCGCAAGGCCGGAGTCCCGGACGCCGACGTCCGCGGGAACATCACCAGCCACCGAGCCCGGTCCACCATCGCCAGCCAGCTCTACAACTCCAAGGAACCGATGACGCTGTTCGAGCTGCAAGCCTGGCTCGGACACCGCTCGCCACAATCCACCCAGTACTACGCGAAGATCACCCCGAACACTCTGTCCAAGGCGTACTCCGAAGCGGGCTACTTCGAACGGAACGTCCGCACCATCGAGGTCCTGGTCGACCGGGACGCGGTCGCCTCCGGCGCCGCCGCAAGCGGCGAGCCCTGGCAGCACTACGACCTCGGACACGGCTACTGCACCTACACCTTCTTCGAGCAGTGCCAGCACCGCATGGCCTGCGCACGCTGCGACTTCTACACCCCCAAGGACTCCACCAGAGCCCAACTCCTGGAAGCCAAGGGCAACTTGCAGAAGATGGCCATCTCGATCCCACTCACCGAGGATGAGCAAGCAGCCGTCACCGACGGCCAGAGCGCGCTCGACCGCCTCCTCGACAGACTCACCGACACCCCCACCCCAGCCGGGCCAACACCCCGACAGCTCGACGTCCCGGCCGGCGCCAACCTCCTGCCGATCCTCGACGTCCGCCAGGGCAAAGCACAGCAAGCTTGACAATTCTGATTCCACAGAATGATCCGGTTGACATGTCCTTCGATGACACCGGAACTCCAGGGCAGGGTGAGGCCGGCGATGACGGCATCGCGGTCACGTTCGATGCCTGCGGCGAGGGTATGGAGGCTGGGGAGGTCGTCTTGCCGGACGGCGTCGAGCAACTGCGGTAGCCGTTCGCCCCGGCGCTCGGTGAGCATCTGGGCGAAGGACCGGACGTGACCGGTGAGGGCGTCGAGTTCAGGGCAGTGGACCAGGACGGCCTTGAGCCGAAGGTGGTCGATCTCCGGGAGGGTCTCGGGGCGCCGGAGGATCCATCCGGCGACGACGCGGGGTGACGGCGGCCGAGCTGTGACGGAGCCGGGAGAGAGCCGTTTCTCCCGGAAGTAGGCGCGAACCGCTGGTAGCTGCCCTGATAGCCGAGCGGCACAATCTCCTCCCAAACCGTCCAGGGCGTTCGTGCAGCCCTGGTTCCAGCGGCCATCCAGGTAGGGCTTGAACGCGTCGAGCTTGGACGGTCGACCTTGCCATTGCCCGCGGAAGAGGTCCTCTGGGGTGGCTGCGTCGGCGAAGAGCTTGACGGTGCGCGAGGTCATGCGGAGTTGGCGGCCGATCGCCCTCCGGCTGAGTCCGGTGGCCAGCAGTTCGTGGACGGTCGCGTGCTTGGCGCGGGTGCGGTCGGCGAATCGATGTCCGGTAGGCCACGGCGAGCCGGAAGGCCTGGACCCTGACGATGTTTTCCATCCGCATCGCTCCAGTCTGCCCACCAGAAGAGAGAGTCGACCACCGCTCTCACGGAAGGTGTGCCAGAACCGTAAGGCGAGAGCGTTTGATGCCGGGTTGGGCAGCAGATGGTGATCAAGCAGGCCAGGAATGTTGCTTCCTTCCGAGAGCACCTGGGCGTGTCGGGGCAGTCCGCGGACCCGTTGAACCGGACGGATATCGTCCTGGCATGACACAAAGGTTCGATCTTGCCGCGTCTCTCGCCAGAGGCGTCGAAGGCCGCAGCGGCGCGTGGAGCTTCATCCAGGACTTCTCTGCCCTTTGGGCCAGCGGCCTGAAGACCGGCGACGGGTGGACCGAGGCCGACCTGGCCGCGGCGGAGGAGAGGCTGGGTGTCCCACTGCCGGCCGCGCTGCGCGAGGCGTACCTGCTTTTCGGGCGCCGCCGCGACCTCACCAGCAACCACGATGTGCTGCTCGGCCCGGCAGAGCTGTATGTGGATGACGCGAAGGAGGCCCTGGTCTTCCGGCACGAGAACCAGGGCGCCGCATCCTGGGGCATCCTTCTCGACAGCCTCCAGGACGACGACCCGGCGGTGTTCATCCGGGCCGACCTGGCAGACAAGTCCGCCGAGCAGTGGGAGAGCTGGCTGGAGCATCTCTCCCTCTGCTTCGTCGAGATCGTTCTGTCCGAGTCCGTGCAGGCCGACGGAGAGTCCTGCGACTTCCTTGACCCGGATCACCACAGCATCGAGCTGCTGGAGCGACACTGCGTGCAACTTCCGTTCCCGGCCTATCCCACCTGCGAGGAGCACCCAACTCGCTGGTTCCTGGGCCAGGACGTCCTTCTGCGCGACGACGACGGCACGGCAGTCCTGGCTCGTGCCCGGACACCGGAAGACCTCGACCGCATTCGTGACCTGATTCCAGGCGACTGGCTCAACGACTACCGCTGAACGCGGACGAGATCTCCTCCGCGCCGTGCTCATCCAGCAACCGCTCGAAGACGCACTTCACCGTGTGCCGCTTGCAGGGCAGGTGGGCATCGGGCGCAGCGATGTTCAGCGGGTGGGAGGACGGGTGCCGGGCCGCTGTAGTGAAGGCTGGCGCAGCGGCGAGGTGGGCGGCAGGACGGTCACGCATTCGGACGTGGTGCGGGCGCGTCGTACCGCGGCAGGGGAGCCGGGGACCAAGTCCCGAGTGGATACCCGTCGCTGAACTGACCCTCTACCAGATCGCGGTTCGTCGCAGCCATGCCGCTCTCGCCCGGACGGATTCTCCCTGACTCTTCCCCGGCGGTCAGCCCGGCCGCCCGATCAGTGTCTGGGCCACGGGCGAACGACTCCGCAAACACGACATCCGGCTCGCCGAGACCCGCTCAACTGCTCTGTTCCACCTCGCCACCGAGCTACCCGCCGCGGTCCTCTCCCGCACCCTCGGCATCGACATCACCGTCGCCGTCAAATGGCAACGGGCCGCCGCCGGAGACTGGGGCGCCTACGCAGCCGAGGTCAGCCGCCGGAACAGCCGACCCGACCCGATCAGGAGCGGACGATGACCACCGACCAGCAGCACCTTTGGACCCTCCTGAGGAAGCTCGACACCTCCGGAGACGCAGAGTTCCCGCGCAACTTCGACCGATCTGCTACCCGAACGCGATTCAACAAGCTCGCTGCCGACATCGACAGAGAGTTCGCCTGCACCTGCACTGTCGAACGGGACGTCCAGGAGGCCAGCTACCACGGAAGGATCACTATCCCCGTCGCGGCCACAGCGAGTGCCGACTTCATCACGGTAATCGTCAGCAACTTCGGTGATCTGGCTATCGTCACTCTCGGCAATCCCATGAGCTACGACGAGGAGGAGAGCAGCTACCTGCTCAATTCCACCGACCTCAGCCGCCTCACCGGGATACTCAGCAACCTCGGATACGTCACCGTCCCCGAACACTTGACTTGGGCCGACTACGACGGCGCGTTGGAGCTCCGCTATCACGCCAGGAGCTGGTTCGACCGCTTCTTCTTCTACACGTGATCTCAGCCCGTGAGGGTTAGGCATTCGGCGAGTTCCAATACCCGGCTCCACCATTAGCGATCTGCCCGGAGGACGTGATCTCCCATCACCGGGCCTTCATCGCCCGCCGCAGAACCGAGCGGCCCAGCAAGGAGTACCGCGAGCTCACCGCGACCGAGTGGGACGAGTTCCTGGCCCACTTCGAACTCCGCAAGGTCGCCCTGGGGACCTACGGCCGCGGCTGCGACCCCGTGCCAGCATGAAAACGCCCCGTTGACTGAACGAACGCTAGAGATTGCCCAGTTCAGTGGGCGGATGGAGTCATCGAGCACTATGGTCACCGGTCGTGATGAACGATGCTCCCCGACGAGATTTGGCGGCCCTGGTGGTTCCCCGGTGGGGTCGGCTGGTGGAGACCGGCGACCGGTACGAGCCCTACCGGCTGATCGATCCCGATGGAGCGGCCGTCGAGGCAGTCGCCGTCTATTTCCAGGAGTTGCTGGCCGCGGGGAAAGCGCCGTCAACGGTTCGTTCCTACGGGATGGATCTTTTGCGGTGGTGGCGGTTCCTGCAGGCTGTGGACGTTTCCTGGGACCGGGCGACCCGTCGGGAGGCCCGGGACTTCAGCTGCTGGATCCAAGAGACCGTCAAACCCAGGAAGATCAAGGCCCAGGGCCTGCGAGCGGTACGGGGAGCCGGTGCTGCGAACCCGGTGACCGGGAAGCCGCCGACCGGATCCGGATACGCTCCGGCCACCGTCGTGCACAGCGAGACGGTCCTGCGCCGGTTCTACGATGTGCACCGCGATGCGGGGACCGGCCCGCTGCTCAACCCGTTCCCCCTGGACCTGTCCCGCCGCTCAGGGCGGGCTCACGCGCACCACAATCCGATGGACGGCTGGCGGCCCGAGCGGGTGGGTCGCTACCGGCCCAGCCTGCCGCGGCGCATCCCACGATCGATTCCGGAGGCATGGTTCAACAAGCTGTTCGCGGCGCTGCCCTCCAACCGCGACCGGGCCTTGGTCGCCTTCTGGATCTCCACCGGGGTGCGGGCTTCGGAACTGATCGGCATGCGTCAGCGCGATGTCGACCCCGACCAGCAGTTGATCAGCGTGGTGCGCAAGGGCTCGCGGGCGGTCCAGCAGGTGCCGGCGTCGGCGGACGCATTCGTATGGCTGCGCCTCTACCAGCAGGAGGTACAAGGCCAGGTTGCGCGAGGCCGCACCCAGCCGGTGTGGTGGACACGGCGAGACCCGATCCGACCCCTGACCTACCACGGTGCCCACCGGATGTTCGAGCGCGTCAACGCCTCGCTCGGCGCCGACTGGACCCTTCATGACCTGCGGCACAGCGCGGCCGCCCGCATGGTGCGCGACCCGAAGTTGACGCTGTCCGACGTGCAGTGGGTGCTCGGACACGCTCACCTGTCTGCCACGGAGGTATATCTGACGCCGCACAAGGACGAGGTCGTGGCCGGAGTGCTGGCACACCACGCACGCCAGGCCCGCGAGAGCATCCAGCCGGCGCCTCCGCCGCCGGCACCGGGCTACGACCCGGCGTCACTGGACGTCTTGTTCGGGCGTTCGTCGTGACGGCCGTCGTCAAGCACGCGACGCGCAAGACGTTGGAGGTCACGAACGCGACCGCGGAGCAGGCACAGGCGCGGAACAGTCGGCTGCGGGAGCAGTTCCCGGCCCGGGCCGCGGAACGGTGGTGGTCCCAGACCGCCCAGTCGTCTGAGGAGACGCTGCGCCGCCTGACAGCGCCGCCGTTCCGCCCGGCGGCGAACGGCACCCGAGCCGGACGCCGCCGCGGGGTGACCAAGCTGCTGCACTGGCTGTCGAGCCAGCCCGGGGATACGTGGCAGCAGCGCTGGATAGCTACGGGGGCCGAGGACTTGTGCGGAGCCGCCTGGGTGGAGCTCCCACAGCGGTGGTTGAGCGAGCACGGGCCCTCACCGTCGCATGACCGGGAAGACCTGACCTCTGGGCTGCTCATGCTGATCTGCGGAGACGTCATCCGTCCCGGTCTGCCGTGGATGCTCACCTGCACGCACCGGTATCTCGCCTCTGTGATGGCCGAGGTCCGAGACCCGGACGGATTCGCGCGCCTGCACCAGCTCGCCGCCGCCGGGCCGGCGAGCTCGCGCAAGGATGCGCAGATCGCCGCGACGCGAATCGCCACCCTGCTGGCCTGCAAGGGCGGACGGATCGGCGACATCACCGTCGGCGACTGCGTGGAGCTCGTCGATACCCAGCGCCGGGTGCACGCCCGCGGCGGACAGAAGAAGGTCGACTTCTACCTGCGGCTGCGCGCCATGGGCATCTTCCCCGAGGATGCCCCGGCTACGATCCGTGCCTTCGGGCTCGCGCTGGGCCAGTTGAGCATCGAAGATGCTGGTGGACCGCTACCGGATCCGATGCCAACCGGTACGCGACCTGATCGTGGACTACCTGCGCGAGCGTCAACCATCGCTGGACTTCGCCAGCCTGGACGCGATCTCGCGCACGCTCGCGGGCCTGTTCTGGGCCCGGATCGAAGCCCTGGCGCCGGGAATCGACACGCTGCGGCTGCCCCCGGCGGTGGCTCGCGCCTGGAAGGACGACCTGAAGGTCAAAAAGCGCACCGTCGTCGGCCCCGACGGCAAGAGCGTCGAGGTCTCCAGCCCGCGGCTCAACGCCAAGGACGAACTCATGCGCGTCCGTGCGTTCTACCTCGACATCGCGCAATGGGCCGCCGAGGAACCGGCCCGCTGGGGGCCATGGGCCGTGCCCTGTCCGATCAGCGACGACGAGATCCACAAGGCCAAGGAACGCAAGCGGCGCAAAGCCCGGATGGATCAGCGCACCCGCGAGCGGCTGCCCGTCCTCCCCATCCTGGTCAGCACCAGCGACCGGCGGCGCCGCGAAGCCGCCGAACTGCTCCAGGCGGCGGGAGACACCGAGCCCGGAGCGCTGATCCCCGGCACCGGCGGGGCCATGCGCAGAGCCATCGCTCCGAAGGCCGCCGGCCATCTCATCTGGGCCGAGGAGACCTCCAGCGGGCGCCGTCGGAACCTGAGCTATGAAGAAGAGGAAGCGTTCTGGGCGTTCGCCGCGATTGAGGTCCTGCGTCTGACCGGCGTTCGCAACGAGGAGCTCCTGGAACTCACGCACCAAAGCGTCACCCAGTACCGGCTCCCGTCCACCGATGAGGTTGTGCCGCTACTGCAGATCGCTCCGTCCAAAACCGACACCGAGCGACTCCTGCTGGTCAGCCCGGAACTCGCCGATGTACTCAGCGCCATCACCAGCCGGTTGCGCGGCCCCCGCGGGGCGGTTCCGCTGGTGGCGGCCTATGACGTCCGCGAGAAGGTCTGGAACCCGCCGATGCCGCTGCTGTTCCAGCGCGGCATCGGCTCCGAGCACCGCGCTTTCACGCCGACCGCGATCCGCAAACTGCTGATCAATGCGCTGGCCGCCACCGGTCTGACCAACGCCGACGGCGAAGCACTGTCCTTCTCTCCTCACGACTTCCGAAGGATCTTCGTCACCGACGCCATCATGAACGGACTGCCCCCACACATTGCCCAGGTCATCTGCGGTCACAAGAGCATCGACACCACGATCGATACAAGGCGGTCTACCCTGCCGAGACGATCGAGGCCCACCGGGCGTTCATCGCCCGCCGACGGGCCTCCCGCCCCGGCGAGGAGTACCGGATCCCGACAGAGGAGGAATGGGACGCCTTCCTCGCCCACTTCGAGAAGCGGAAAGTGTCCATCGGCACCTGCGCACGCGCCTTCGGATCCCCCTGCATCCATGAGCACGCTTGTGTCAGATGCTCGCTCCTCCGGCCGGACCCGGCCCAACGCGGGCGGTTGGTCGATATTCGCGACAACCTCGTCGCGCGCATCGCCGAGGCCAAACGCGAAGGGTGGCTCGGCGAGGTCGAGGGTCTCCAGGTCAGCCTGGCTGGCGCCGAGGAGAAGCTCAGCCAGCTCGATCGGGGCCACGGGCAGCATACGGCCGTGGACCTTGGCATCCCCACCATGCGTGGTGATCGATGAACCCACGAAGGTGGGCTGCCGCATGGCCCTCAATCAAGATGGAGAACAGGTTTAAGAAGCGTGGGTCAAACGCCCTTCAGGACACGATCAAGTGCTGCCCGGCCTGCAGGTCCCCAGTGCGGCTTGCCGCCGGGAAGGCCCCGATCTCCGTTCTGCCCCATGAGCATCAGGAAGAGGCTCTTCATAGCGGCCAGCCCGCGGGCACGCCGGATCGCCGCCTCGTCTGCATGCGCGTACATGTCGAAGAACCGTGAGGCCGTGCCCGCGGGCAGCAGCACCCATGCGGCGGCGAGGTCCCACGCCGGATCGCCGGCGAACATGGCACCGAAGTCGACGATGCCCGAGAGTGTTCCGTCCGAGACGACGACGTTCGCGGGATGGAGGTCGCCGTGCACCCAGACCCGCGGACCCTCCCATGCGTGGGCAGCAACGGCGTCGTCCCAGACGACCCGGACGTCGGCAGCGATGTCGTCGGGGACCACAGCCTGGAAGAAGTTCTCGAAGCCGTCCGTGCAGTTCCTGGGATGGGCACCGAAGTCCGCAGAGATCGGCGCCTCGGCGGGCGCCTCCTCATGGAGTGCCCGGAGGAAGCCCGCCAGCGTGTCGGCCGCGTGGTCGCCGCGGCTGATCGAGCCGTGGTCCAGCGGCTCGCCGGGAACCCACGTCATCACGGTCCAGTGCTTGGGGAAGCGCTCGGACGGTTCGCCGAACCGAACCGGGAGCGGCACCGGGAGCGGCAAGCGCGGGGCCAGCACCGGTAGCCACCGCCGCTCCTTCAGCTGGAGCTCCGGGGTGGGGTCCATGCGCTGCATGCGCACGGCCAAGTCGTCCCCGAGGCGCCACATTTGGTTGCCCCAGCCGCCCGCTACCTCGCGGATGGCCAGCCCTGCAAGGTCTGGATGTTGCTCCTGCAGCAGGTTACGGACCAAGTCTGCGGTGATCTCGATCTCGGTGTCGGTCATGCGAAGTCACAGTACTGAGGCGGCAGGCGGAACGGCTCTCGCTCTCCGGAACACTCACTGTGATTCCTCTGGCATCCCATTCGGTTTCAAAGAGCTGCAGATCAGAGGCATTGGGACGGCACGGCCCCAAAGTTCAGAGAAGCCTGTGTCAGATGCCCCCTACTGCTTGTGGACCCCGCCCAGATGCCACGCCTCCAGGAGATCCACGCCAACCTCATCGACCGCCTCCAAGAGGCCAGGGACCAGGGCTGGCTCGGCGAAGTCGCCGCCATCGAGACCACCCTGGCCGCCGCCCTGAAGCTGGAGGCCATGCGCGACCGTGCGGCCCAGCCGTTCACCGTCCACCTCGGCATGCCCGACTTCCGTCGCGACGCCGGACGAACCAGCGCCGAGCCAGAACGCTGAGCGCCGACGCGACCGCCGGCGGAATCGCTCATGGAGCTGGGCCCTGCAGGATGCCCGGATGGAGATTCGAGCACCTGCGCTCTCACGGCAGTGTCCACCCCGGGCTAAATGGGGCGAAGAACGGGGTCGAGCTCGGCCAGGGCTTCGTGCATCTGACGAGCCCCCAGGGCAACGCGGTCGTCAGTGTCCCGCAACATCTCCTCGCACAACTGCATCGCGTTGTCCCGGTCTTCGGAGAAGATACTGAACACATCGTGAAGTGCGGTGTGGATCCAATCGCTGTGATTCGAGTCGGCGACTGCCAGTGCGGAGGCGACTACCGCCAACCCGATCCTGTCCTTTCGCCGCAGCACGGCTTCCGCAGTCACCCGGGTGACGAAGGTGTCACCTGCGTCGAGCACGAGCTCCAGCAGTGGCCCGAGGGCTTCCTGCATCTCGGCGAAGCCTGCCAGGCCGTGACCGGCATCCGCCCGGTCACGGTAATCGTGGCTTCGCCCGAGCTCGCGGAGTACCAATACAGCTGCATGCCGCCGGTCTCTGTCCACCCGCCTACTCACCCCTCCCTCGATTTCGGGTCAAAATACCACTGGGGCACCCTCCAGATGATCGCTTCGTTCCCGCAGATCAAGGGGTCATAGGCTCCAGGACATGCACAGCACTTTGACGGAGCACGCCCGGTATCTCCATGGAGACGCGTTCGGACCGACGCCCGAGTGCGGCCTCGACCATCGGGAGCACTACTTCGTCGTGGAACTCACCTTCGCTGACGCGGATTCGATCCTCGCCATGCTCCGTGAGCTCTGCCCGCACGTGGTCGATGGCCGTTTGCCGGTCTGGGTTCGCAACCTGTCCTACCGGTTGGTGCTCCTGGAGCGGCCTGATGAGCCAGCGCTGACGCGCGAGGCTGCCGAGAACTTGTGGCTGCACGGACCGGACTGGGATCGCGTCGCGGCGGACCTGACGAGGCGCGCAGACGCCCTGGACGCCGGCTGAGTTGGGACGCGTTGTTCATGGTGCGAGCCGGAGGCTGATCGAGACCAGGATCAGGCAGGAGTTGGCGGCGCGACACGCCCGGATACTCCCGGACGCCGAGATTGTTGCCCGCTACTTTTAGCAACTCCGTCCGCGATCGGCCCAGTCGGTCCGTGAGCTGGGTAGTTCGGACAGGCGCGTATCCGATGCTCCATGCTCCGACCGGACCCGGCTCAGAGACACCGCCCCATCGAGATCCGCGACGACCTGATCGCCCGAATCACCGAAGCAGAACAGGAGGGATGGCTCGGTGAGATCGAAGGACTCCAAGTCAGCCTCGCCAGCGAAGAGGAGAAGCTCCCCCAGCTCGAATCGGAACGAGAACGGCAGTGCAAAGCGATCGACCTCGGTATGCCTACCTTCAGCCAGATCGCGGCACGGACCAACACAGCTACGAGACCTTCGAGTTGGTTCAGGGGCAGGTCCCTGGCCTCACTGGGCACGCCGTCCAACGCGGAGGACACTCAGGTAACGGCGTGATGCCCGGTCGCCCATCCGCGTGCGGATCCGCTCGGCGACGGCGTCGAGCAAAGGCTCACGGACTTCGCAATCGAGTCTCCGGTACAGCGACAACGAGCGAAGGTGATCGGCAAAGCCGTCCCCGGTGAACCACTGAACGGTTGGATACCAGCGCACAATCGTTGGGCCAAACAATTCTCCGGGGTCGTCGACCAGGCCCCAACCCTCGTCGGTGCCGCGCACGTCCTCTTCGAGTGGCGGATGACCCCAATCAGGGTTCCCCGGGCAGAACCGCTCGTGGAGATCGGCGGTCTCGGCATACACCTCCGGTTCTCCCGGCCGGCGGACAACGACATGACCGAGCAGCGCCATCCAGCCTCCGGGATGAAGCATGTCGTGCGCTCGCTGCCAGCCAATCGACGGGTCGACCCAGTGCCACGACGACGCAGCCACGAGGACATCAAAGCGTCGACCGCGGTTGTCCCACTCCTCAAACCTCGACGTCTCGACTTCGACGTTCCGGAAAGACGCCATCCGCTGGCGAGCGAGTGCGGCCATATCTGCGCCCGGCTCGACGGCGGTCACTGAGCATCCGAGCGCTGCAAGCGAGCGCGTCGCCTGCCCGGTGCCGCAGCCCACCTCCAGCACCGACGACTGTTCGTCCATGCCCGTGATGGCGCAAAGGCACGAGAACAACTCGTCGGGGTATCCCGGCCGGACCCGGTCGTAGAGCTCCGGCACCTCGTTGAACACCCGGCCTAGGCCGTGTCGATTCGGGTGCGCCTTCGGATCATCAGTCACGAACGCACAAGCTATGAGGCCCATCCACGGAGACGCCATTGATTTACCGGCAGCTGCTGCGCTGGCGCCGGAAGTTCAGAGAAGAGTTCGCCGTCGTCCTTCAGATGCCCGCCGCGCGGTTGGAGCAGCACCGTACACAGCTTGTCCAACTGCTGCGCACCCCGGTTGTCCTGGACGACGGCCGCACCGTCGACGTGGCAGCGCCGGTCGGGGCCGCGACCCCGGACGGCGTAACGGTGTCCTGTGCTCTGGCAGCCAGCCGGTGACAAAGCGGCCCTGCCACCAGCTCCACTGGCCAGGTTCGCAAGACCTGACCCTCACCATTTGGGAGGTGTGGGGGATCACAAGTTCGAGCGGCGGTTATGCGTGGACACGGGGTGGGGGCCGACAAGTAGGGCGCGCAGGGGGGCAGTGTCGGGCGTGTCGGCGACGGCCGCATCGAGGGCGTCGTCCATGTCCTTCTCCCACGCCTCGGGAAGGACGAGCCCGGGCTGCCCCGACCACGCGATGTCCGGGGTCGTGTATCCGGCCTCGGCGAGGCGCAGGTGGACCATGCCCGCGAGCCCGTCGAAGACCTTGGGCCGGATGAAGTTGCGGGCGGACGGCCCGATCAGTCGCGCAGCCTGATGCGGCTTGGGCATGCGGTCGGCGACCGCCATCCATAGCAGGCCGCGGTCAAACGCGTCGAGTATCTCCTCCAAGCCGGGCAACTGGTCGTTCGCCACCCCCTCGGCCGTGGCATCTCGGCGTGCGGTCACCGAACCGTCTGTGCCTTGCGCCGATGAGCGCAACGTCCTGGCCACGGCGACCCGCAACGGCCGGGACCAGACCTCGGCGTCGGCGACCGCGCGGGCCAGGACGAGGTCGTCCCAACTCATGCGCCGCAGCCGCGCCGCCTCCTGCGGCAGCGTGCGCGCCTCCAGCGCAGCGAACATCCGGTCCGGGTCGTGCAGCAAGGTGAGCGCGGCCGACTCATCGGCCGCCCCATCGGCTCGGTCATCGGCGGGCAGCTTCTCGATCAGGGCGATCCGTTCGGCAGCCGACGGGTGTGAATCGTACTCGTGCGGCCGCGGCGGAGGCTGGCCGGCGGAGAGCGCAGCGAGCCGGTCCCCCGTCCGTGCGGCGAGCAGCCGTTGGAAACCGCCGTGCACCTCGCCGACGGGCGGCAGCGCTCCCAGCGGCCCGCCCATCGCGGCGTACGTCTCCAGGTAGTGGGTGTGCGCGGCAGCCAGCACCGGAAGGATGCGCAGCGCAGCGACCGTCGCCTCACGACCCGCGTGCCGGGCGGCCAACTGGTCGGCAGCGAACTCCTGGTGGCGGGCCAGGGACTTCGAAGTCCGCAGGAACATCCGGGCGTAGCCGACGTACAGGGTGCCGATCGCGTAGTGCAGCGGGGTGCTGCCCTCGCGGAAAACCTCCACCGTGTGCAGTACCGCTTCCCGGCCGCGCATCGTGACACCGCCGAGCCGAGTGTCCAGGTTGCTGTAATGCCCGAACTCGTGGGCGAGGACGGCGCGCAGCTGCGGGACGGTCAGCCCCGCGAGCAGCGGCAGGCCCAGGAGCATACGGCGTCGTCCGGGCAGCAGCCCCAGCAGGCGGTTCTGTTCGGCCACCCCCGCGTTGACCTCGGCGACCAGGTAGAGCTCGTCCGGCAACCGCTCCCCCGTCACTTCGGCGGCGGCGCACACCTGTTCCCACAGTGCGGGCTGGTCCTGTGGCGAGACCGCCACCGCGTGTAGGACCGGGCCCAGACGCCCGGCCCGCAGAGACGCGAACATGCCTCGCAGAATCGCCCACGCCAGCAGAATGGTGACCGTCAGAACCATGCCTTCGAACCAGGCCGCCCGCGCGGTGAACAGCCGTGTCACCAGCAGCCAGTCGAGCACCGCCATGGCCGACAGCAGGACCACGCCCATCAGATAGAAGCCGGCCAGCAGCACGAGCCCGCGGACAGCGCGCAGTCGGAACGTCATCGGAAGATCCCCCACAGGGCTCGGCCAGCCCGAATGGGCCAACAACGCTCGCGGATCCTACCTCCCGCCTTCCGAGCAGGTCTGCCGCCCCCCAGACCAGTGAGTTAGGGCGCGTATCGGCTAGTGATCAATCGGCGGGTTCCGCCATCGCGGCGTGGCCTGGACCGGTAGACCTTCTTGTGTGACGCGAGTGCAACTGACCGCCCCGCAGTGGGAGTTCATCGAGCTGTACCTGCCGATCGGTGAGTACGGCCCGTATCCCGAGCGGCTGCGGCAGCAGTTCGAGGGAGTGATCTGGCGGTTCAACACGGGCGGGCAGTGGCGGGAGATGCCGACGGAGTTCGGCGCCTGGTCGACCGTCTCCAACCGCTCCCGCCAGTGGCGTGATGCCGGGGTCTTTGAGGCCCTGCTGAAGGGCCTGATCGCCGAAGCTGCGAAGCGGGGCGAGGTGGACCTGTCCTGGTCAGCATCGACTCCACCACCGCGCGCGCTCACCACGACGCCGCTGGGATGCACCTGGGCGAGGACGTCATCGCCGCCCTGAAGAAGGCTGCCACCGAGGAGGAGAAGGCCAGGTCGAAAAGGGCAGCTGCGAAGAACAAAGCGGGCAGGACAGCGGGGACGCCCCCGAGCGGGAGGAACGACGACGCATCCGGCGGCGGCGAAAACTTCGGTTGAAGGCCGCTCTCCTCGGGCGTTCCAGGGGCGGGCAGACCAGCAAGGTCCATCTGGCTGCCGACCGCAGATGTCGCCCGCTGGCATTCGTACTGACCGCAGGGCAGGCTGCGGACAGCCCGCTGTTCGTCCACGTACTGAGGAAGATACGGGTGCGCGGGCCCGCCGGCCGCCCCCGCACCCGGCCGGACGCGGTCGCCGGGGACAAGGCCTACTCGTCCCGCAGCAACCGCGCCCACCTGCGGAAACACCGCATCAAGGCAGTCATTCCGGAGAAGAAGGACCAGGCCGCCAACCGGAAGAAGAAGGGCAGCAAGGGCGGTAGACCTGTCGGCCACGACGCCGATCTCTACAAGGAGCGGAACACCGCCGAGCGCCTGATGAACAAGCTGAAGGGCTGGCGAGGCATCGCCACCCGGTACGACAAGACCCCGGAAAGCTACCTCGCCGGCCTCCACCTGCGCGCATCGATGATCTGGATCAAAGACCTCACGCGGACCACCCAATGATCACAATCGACGCGCCCTAGCCGTACGGGTTGAGTGCCTAGAAGCGGACGGTGTCGCTGCGACGGTCAAACCACAGTTTGGTGGAGTAGCCGCTGCCGTCGCGGTCAAGCTCGTGCGACCGGATCCACTGGGGGTTCTCCGGCCCCTCGCCCTTGAGCGGCTTCTCGAACCACGAGGAGAAGTCATCGGCCGACCCCTCGGAGACGAAGGCGTGGGCCGCCGTCAGCTCGGCAAGTTTCCCCGGTGTCAGCCGGGCGAAGCCCGAGATCACCAGCTCCGGCGACGGTACGCCCCGATCGTTGTCCCGGCTGCTCACCCACTTGGCGTCGGTGAGCGGGCCCAGCAGCGGGAATGCCCGCTCCAGCGGCGCGGTGTCGGTGTGCCAGTCCCGCTTTGCGCCGTTCGCCACCTGACGCAGGGTCCACCAGGCGGGTAGGACCGCCAGCCCCGCCCCGATCCCGATCAGCTTCCGTCGCTCCAACGTGATCCCCCATGCCTGACTTCGGGGGGCACTTTATCTGGCTCGAACACCTCACCCGGACCATCTATTGATCACAAGCAAATGCGCGCCCTAGTACTCCAGCAGTACTTCGTGGCTTGACCTGGGGAAACGTCGAGCGGTGGGAGTGTGGCGGGCAGGATGCCGTCACGGACGGCTTCTGCCCGCACACCCCTCGAAGGAGTGCCCACGACGGCGATAGTGGCAGCGGCGGGCCACCGCTTGGCGTCGTCGGCGCCAGTGCGACCAGCTCAACGCGTGGGTGAGGGTGTGAAGGCCTCGGGGTGTGTGAGCTGCCAGGAGTCGCCGCACTTCCGCCACGGTGAGCTCGACGACCACGGCATCCTCACCGACGCACCCCCTTTTTCGGCTGCTCGCGCGCTCATCGCCGCGAGGAAGGCGTGGGCGAGCATGGCCAGGGTGATGTGCCGGTACCAGCCGACGTAGCGGCGGACCTGGTACTCGTCCAGGCCGCGCTCGTTCTTCGCCGCCTGGAAACACTCCTCGATCGCCCACCGGGCGCCAGCGACGCGCACCAGTTCGTCCACTCCGACATCCAGCGGTGCGTAGCCGAGGTAGTAGGCGATCTCGTCCGGCCGGGTCAAGCTGCGCCGTGCCAGCGCCCACCGACGGCGGATCAACTCGCCGTCCTGGTGGGCGCACTCGGCCACTGGGCGAAACTGGACGGCCGTCCAGTCGTACTCGCGCTGCCCCTTCGCGCCCGCGCCGCAGGAACGGCGTTCCCATGCCTGGTCAGGGGCCTGCTCGAAGGCCCTGTCGATGCGTGGGCCGGCCAGGGAGAACTGGGACTTGGGGACGGCCAGGGGACATAGCCGATGCCGGATGATTCCAGCATCCGGCGGAAGCGGTTGTCCTGTCCATAAGCGGCGTCCGCCGTGACCCAGGCGATCGGCAGCGGCGAGGCCAGCGCCCTGCGGACGATCGTCGCCGCGCGGGTGTCTTGGTGGCGAACTCCCGCTGATCGGGGACCTTGGCCGCGCGGCAGCGGTCGAGGTCGTCGGTCCAGGACTTGGGCAGGTAGAGCTCTCGGTCCACCAGGGCGCGGCCGGCCGTGCTGGCGTAGGCGGCGAAGACGCCGATCTGGCAGTTCTCGGTGCGGCCGGCGGTGCCGGAGTACTGCCTTTGGACACCGGCGGAGGTAGTGCCCTTCTTCAGGAACCCGGTGTCGTCGATGATCAGTACCCCGTCGGGGCGGCCGAGGTGTTCGGCGACGTAGGTCTGCAGGTCGTCGCGGATGTCGTCGGGGTTCCAACGGGCTCGGGAGAGCAAGTGCTGCAGTCCGTCGGGGGTGGCGTGGCCGGCGTGTTCGGCAAGTTGCCAGCTGTTCTTGCCGGCCACCGGGGCAAGCAGTGCGCGCACGTAGTCCCGCATGCGGCGGCGTTGTTCGACGCGGCCGAAGTGGTGCCCGAGGGTGGTGAAGAGGTGGTCCAGGTCGCGGTCCCAGGTCCCGGTCCCAGGTCTCGGCTGCCTGTTCGGTGATCACGACCCGAGGCTTCCCAGGGCCCGGGGTGACTTTGCCGTCGTGGGCACTCCTTCGAGGGGTGTGCGGGCAGAAGCCGTCCGTGACGGCATCCTGCCCGCTACACGCCCACCGCTCGACGATTCCCAGGTCAAGCCACGAAGTACTGCTGGAGTACTAGTAGTCACACATCGACGTTGGACGCCCTCGTCTCATGTCCGCAGGCGATCCCTTGGACTCATTCAGGGATCCGGGGCGGCGCCCACTGCGGTGACTATGCGGCGCGGTCATTTCGCAGGGCCTGGATGAGCCAGGGGTACACCGGGATCAGATTCGGTACTACCTGCCAGCCGTTGACGATCCACACCAGCCGCCAGTACCGGTCCACCCTGGGATCGTGCGCCTCCTCGAACTGCTGCGCCATCCAGTCCCGGAATTCTGTGTCAGGGGTGCGCGCGAACACCTCGGCGAAGCGGTGCACGAGGTCGTCGATGACGGGTGCGGCTCTGTTGCCGAGCGGGTCGATGCCCGACTTCCTGGCCTCAGCCACCTTCTGACGGGTGAACTCCAGCAGTTCCTCGCCGGCATCGCGCTCGATGTCGAGCTGGCGCCCGGCGGCCTGGCGTACGGCCGTCCGGCGCATCCGGGCACGGAAATCCTCGTCTCCGACCAGCTCGGCGAGTTCCACCCACGCGGCGACCTGCTCACCGGTCGGATCATCGGGAAGGTCGGGAGTTGCAGCGCGAACCATGGCCGCTGCGCCCGGGTCGGCATCCACTGTGCCGAAGGTGCCATCCATGAAATCGTCGATCAAACGTCGGCGTTCCTCGCCGGACAACTGCGTGAGCCTGTGCATGAGCTTGGTCTCCTCGGGACTGGACCCGCGGCTGGCCACGACTCGCAGAACGCTCCGACGCAGTTGCAGCATTCGGATCTGGATGTCCATGGCGTCGGCGTGCGCCGCGGCGACTTCCGCCACCGAGAGCTCACGGTCCAGTACCCGTTGAATCGTGGCCAGGTCCATGCCCAGCTCGCGCAGTGTGCGGAGGAGTTCCAGACGAAGCAGTGCGTCAAGGTCGTAGAGCCGATAGCCGGCGGGACTACGGGTGGTCGGCGCTACCACCCCCGAATCGGAGTAGAACCGGATGGTCCTCACAGACAAGCCGGTCCGCCGGGAAAGCTCCCCGATCGAGTAGAGGGTCGTAACGTCCATGTCCCCCACTCTGCTGTCTCCAGTCACTGGAGACTCAAGGCCATTCCCCAGCGGGGCCCCGACCGAGATGCCCTCCGAGTTACTGAAGCATGAGTCGCGTGATCTACGCTGACCGCCAGGATGAACAGGCACGCCTCCCGAGCCCTGGCAGAGCCCACAAGTGCAGCAGTGGCTACTGCCGTGCTCCACGGGACGGTCGAGGCGGCAACCATGCCGGGATTGCCCACGGGCTGTCTTGGCGTGCAGGGTGCGTTGGCTACCGGGGATGACAGCCGCCCAGTCCGAGACGCACTCATCGCATGGCGTGAGGACGGGATAGCCCACTTGACGCGCCGGTTTCAACAGGCGGTGGACGCCGGTGACCTTCCGCCTTCCACAGAGCCTCATCTTCTCGCGCTCTACCTGAGAACAGTCGCCAATGGGATTGCCGTCCAGGCCGCGAGTGGTAGTTCCCGCCCTGAGCTGCTGCAAGTCGCGAACCTCGCGTTGGGCAGCTGGCCAAAGCAGTGGTCAGCCAATCAGCCCGGGATCTGCGCACGTACTTCGGTTTTCCGTGGTTCGCGCGAGGCAGGTGTGACTGGCGCGACCGGCGGAGGAACTGCGGGTGCGGCGGTAGTAGGCGGTTCCGAGGGTGCGCGGGATGCCGACGCTTCGACGGGGGCCGGCGAGACGGCGCGTGCCAGGGCCGAGGGCTCCGGGGGCGGCAAGGGCGACGGAACGCTGGGCGTGGCGCGCAGCCAACTACCGATGATCAACTGTTCATCAAGCCGTGCGTGCCGGCGGCATCCCGGCTCCCGCCCTTGTCGCGTCGGTGCCCCAGCTGGCCAGCAGTCGTAGTGCCTCCGCCGACGTGGAACCGGGTTCGGCGTGGTAGGTCGCCAGCGTCTGTTCGTGGTCGTCGGCCAGGTGGAACGACTCGAGGCGCAGATCGAGTTCGCCGACGAGCGGATGGTGCAGGCGCTGGATGCCGTGGCACTTGTCCTTGACGTCGTGGGCGGCCCACAGCCGCCGGAACTCCTCGCTCTTCACGGAGAGTTCGCCCACCAGCGCGGACAGCCGGGGGTCGTTGGGATGGGAGCCGGCGTCCATGCGCAGCTGAGAGACGACGTCGTTCGCTTTATGCTCCCAGTCCACGAACAAGTCGCGGTACTCGGGCCTGAGGAACACCAGCCGCGCCCAGTTCCGCTCCTGCGCGGGCAGCTCGGCCCAGTCGCCGAAGACCGCCGCGGCCATCCGGTTCCAGGCGAGGATGTCCCCCCGCCGCCCCACGAGGATCGCCGGGCCGCCTTCCATGGTGTCCAGCAGCGTCCGCAGGGAGCCCCGCACCCGCTGGGTGCGGCCCGCCGGCTTCTTTTTCTGTTTCGGCTTCGCCAGGTGTGTGAGGTGGGCGTGCTCGGCGTCGCTCAGCCTGAGCGCGCGGGCGATGGCGTCGAGGACCTCCGCCGACACGTGCCGCCCGTTGCCCTGCTCCAGCCGCGTGTAGTACCCCATCGACACCCCGGCCAGCTGCGCCAGCTCCTCGCGGCGCAGCCCCGGCACCCGCCGGTGCTGCCCGAAGTCCGGCAGGCCCACGTCCTCCGGCTTCAGCCGGGCCCGCCGGGTGCGCAGGAACTCACTCAGCTCGGCACGCGGGTCCAGAGCGCCGTCGGCCGGCTCGTGCACCGGTTCGGGGTATTCGTCCATGCCTTCGAGTATCCACGGTCGGACGCACACGAGCCTGCCCCAGCCAGTGGTAGGCACAGCGGATGTACACAAAGCCGTGACCTGGGTGAATACCGGATCGTCCAGCACGCTGGCCACTGTGCCCGGCTGAAAGGCAGCCGGGGCGTGGCTTGCATCAAGAACGGAGCACACCCCATGACCGCAACACAGGGGACCGAGTCGAGGACGCGTCAGAGCGAAACGGCCGCGGAGGTGGTCGGCCGCCTTCGTGCGACCTTCAACACCGGCGTCACCCGCCCACTGGACTGGCGCGTCAACCAGCTGCAGCGGCTGCGGGCCCTGCTGGTCGAGAACGAGCAGGAGCTGACCGAGGCGCTCTGGGCGGATCTGAGGAAGAACCCCGCCGAGGCGAAGACGCAGGAGATCGACTTCACCGTCGCCGACATCGACGAGACGCTGGCGAATCTGGAGAGCTGGCTTCAGCCTCGCCCGGTGGAGGTTCCCGCCCACTTCGGTCCCACGACCACGGCCTACACCACGTACGACCCGCTCGGGGTGGTCCTGGTGATCGCTCCGTGGAATTTCCCGCTGCACCTTCTCATCGACCCCATCATCGGCGCCCTGGCCGCCGGGAACACGGTGGTGGCCAAGCCCAGCGAGATCTCGGTGCACACCTCGGCGGTCGCCTCACGCCTGCTGCGTGAGTACTTCGACCCTGACGTGCTCTCGGTGGTCGAGGGGGGCGCCGAGGAGACCACGGCCCTGCTGGCAGAACGTTTCGACCACATCTTCTACACCGGCAATGGCGCGGTCGGCCGGATCGTCATGGCCGCGGCCGCCCAGCACCTCACCCCGGTCACGCTTGAGCTCGGGGGCAAGTCGCCGGTCTTCGTGGCGCCCGACGCCGACGCGGACGAGACCGCGAAGCGGCTGGTCGGCGCCAAGTTCGGCAACACGGGGCAGCAGTGCATAGCCCCCGACTACGTCCTGGCCGACCCGGCCACCGCCGCCGCACTGGTTCCCGCCCTGCGTGCGGCCATCGAAGCTCAGTTCGGCACCAGCCCGCAGACCGCGGCCGGCTTCGGCCGGATCATCAACGAGCGGCACTTCGACCGGCTCACGCGTCTGCTGGACTCCGGCCGGGTGGCGGTGGGAGGCCTGCACGACCGTGACGACCTGTTCATCGCACCGACGGTGCTCACCGATGTCGACCCCGCATCGCCGGTCATGCAGGAGGAGATCTTCGGTCCGATCATCGCCGTCGTCGAAGTCGAAGACCTCGATGCCGCCATCGCCTTCATCAACGAACGCGACAAGCCCCTCGCGCTCTACGCCTTCACCGAGTCCGAGGCCACCAAGTCGCGCCTGGTGAACGAGACGTCCTCCGGCGGCGTCGCCTGGGGCCAGCCGGTGATGCAACTGCTCATGCCCGGCCTGCCTTTCGGTGGCGTCGGCGAAAGCGGCATGGGCCGGTACCACGGCCGGTATTCCCTCGAGACGTTCAGCCACCTCAAGGGTGTCGCGGACGTACCGCTCAGCTAGCCTCGCGCGTTCTGCCGACGCCCCCACACCCCGATCCGCCGGAACAGCGTGGACCCCCTGCGTCGCAGACCTTTCTCCCGTTTTCCTCCGTAGTGCAGAAAGAAAGCAACCCATGCCTGTCAACACTTCAGAAGTTTCGCCCGCCCCGTCGCTTTTCTCCCCCGTCTCTCTAGGGAAGATCGAGCTCGCCAACCGCGTCGTCATGGCACCGCTGACCCGGGTCCGGGCCGGTTCCTCCGGCATCCCCGGGGATCTGATGGTCGAGTACTACCGGCAGCGGGCGAGCGTCGGGCTGATCATCACCGAGGGCACCTACCCCGACCACGCGTCGCAGGGGTATGTCGGTGAGCCGGGCATCGCCACCGACGAGCAGGCGGCCGGCTGGCAGCGGGTGTTCGAGGCGGTGCACGCCGAGGGCGGCCGCATCGTCCTGCAGATCATGCACGCCGGCCGCGGCACCCACCCCGACATCAACGGCGGCCGCCGTATCCTCGCCCCCAGCGCGATCGCCATCGACAACAAGACGTTCACCGAGAAGGGCGAGCAGTCCTACCCCGTACCGGAAGCGATGACCACCGCAGAGATCCGTGCGGCCCTGGAGGACTTCGTCACCGCGGCCCGCCGGGCCATCGAGGCGGGAGCGGACGGTGTGGAAATCCACGGCGCCAACGGCTACCTGCTCCACGAGTTCCTCTCCCCGGCGGCCAACCAGCGCACCGATGGATACGGCGGCTCGCCGCAGAACCGCGCCCGCTTCGTGGTCGAGGTCGTCACGGCGGTCGCCCAGGCCGTCGGTGCCGAGCGGGTCGGGCTGCGGATCTCGCCGGAGGTCGACCTCGGGGACGTCTTCGAGACCGACCGGGACGACGTCCTGGCCACCTACGGCACCCTGCTGGAGCAACTGCGCCCGCTGGGCCTGGCCTACCTCTCCGTACTGCACGCCGAGCCGGGCGGCGACCTGGTGCAGGAGCTGCGGCGGCGCTTCGACGGCAAGCTGATCGTCAACAGCGGCCCCTTCGGGGGGCAGACCACCCGCGAGCAGGCGCTCCAGCAGATCGAGGCCGGCCACGCCGACGCCGTGGTCGTGGGCCGGGCCCTCATCGCCAACCCCGACCTGGTCGAGCGCTGGCAGGGTGGCCACCCGGAGAACGAGCCGCGGCCGGAACTGTTCTACGGGCCGGGCGCCGAGGGCTACACCGACTACCCCTTCCTCGAAGCGGCCTGAGCCCACAGTCACGCCTGTCCATGCGGCAGCCCCACTCACCCATGGACAGGCGCCCGACCGGCCACACTGTGCCCGCCCCCCTTTGAGTCCGCGCTCACACGGGCGATCACCGGCTCGAGGACCGTCGGGTCCGTCAGGGCGTTGACGGTCCGCAGGTTCCTGGTCAGCCTGCGTTCGGTGACCTCGTCGAGCACATCGCTCTTGTGCGCGGCCACCGCAGCCCGAACGCTGGGAACGGGGTGACGAAAGAGGCTGTCGGCGGGACAGCGCTGTCACGTTGGTTGGCCAGGTGGGACGATCTTCTGATTGAGCGTGTTGGAGGGGGCTGTTCGTGGGAGCCGTGTCGCTGTCGTACAGAGGCACCGGTACCCGGTCGAGGTCATCTCCCACCGCGTGTGGATGTATCACCGCTTCCCGCTGTCGTTCCGCGAGGTCGAGGAGCTGATGCTCGAGCGCGGAATCGTCGTCTCCTACGAGACGGTGCGCCGCTGGTGCGGCAAGTTCGGCCAGGCCTACGCCAACGCGCTGCGCCGCAGGCAGCCACGGCCCGGTGACAAGTGGCATCCGGACGAGGTCTTCATCAAGATCAACGGTCGGTTGCAGTACCTGTGGCGGACCGTCGACCAGGACGGCATGGTGCTGGACATCCTGGTGCAGAGCCAGCGGGACAAGGCGGCGGCCAGGCGCTTCTTCCGTCGCCTCGTCAAGAAGACGGGTGCGGTGCCGAGGGTGATCGTCACCGACGAGCTCCGCTCCTACACCGCGGCCCACCGCGAGGTCATGTCCCGCGTCGAGCACCGACAGTCGAAATACCTGAACAACCGGGCCGAGAACAGCCACCAGCCGACCAGGCAACGCGAACGCGCGATGAAAGGCTTCCGCAGCACCGGCGCAGCCCAGCGGTTCCTGTCCGCGTTCAGCGGTATCTCACCCCACTTCCGGCCCCGCCGCCATCTGATGCCTGCACACGACTACCGAGCCGAGATGACCGTCCGCTTCGCAATCTGGGAGCAGATCACCGGCGTTGCCGACCTGAACACCGCGCCGTGAGCACACAGCCCGAACCCAACTCCACCATGCCGCGACGCACCATCAGACACCTTCCCACCCAAAAACGTGACAGCGCCCTTTGATCTGTTGCGCGGCAGCCGCGCTAAGGCGTGCGGCCTCGCGCGGTCGAATCGGTCTTCGCCGCCAGCGGAGACTACCGGCCGCGCAGGCTGTCCTGCGACGCCTCCCTGGGCTTCCCCGGCCGGGGGCCGATGCCCAGTCGGATCCGGATCACGGCTCCCCGCCGACGTCGCCGGCAGCACCAGCGCTGGGCCTACGACCCGTACGGCACACGCACGCTGAACACGAATCCAGCAGCGCCCCCGCCGACACCGCGTCCTACACAGGCGCCCGCTACGAGACCACCACCGTCAACCTCGACCTGCACGCCCGCCAATACACACCCAGCACTGCCGGTCCAGGACAAACGCTGAGGTGGCAGCGTGCGCAGGGAGGCGTCCCGGCGCGCGGCAACCTCCGAGCGGTCGGCGGCAACCAGAGGGGGAAGTGAAGGCACGTGAAATCCCGCCCCCAAAAGGGAGATCACCATGCGCACCCGCATCGCAAGACTGCTCACCGTGTTCGCCGCCGTCCTGGCCGTGCTGCTCGCGCCCGGCCTGACGACCCCGTCCGTGGCACAGGCGGCGAACGACCGATCGGCCCGGGAACGGACCCAGGACCAGGTTGCAGCCCAGGTTCTGGCGAAGGCTCGGGGCCAAGCCGAGGCCGCGGTCGCCTCGGCAGACGTCTGGAACCCACCCGCGAATCTGGTCCAGCCCCTCAACGAGGTCTGGAACCACGTCGAGTCCACCTACGGCAACCTGTACGGCTTCCGCAACTACGGCTGGGACCAGATCATGGCCAACCGCGGCAGCGTCAACTACTGCGTCCGCTGGGAGTCGGACCAGCCGGTCAGCGCCGCCCTGCGCGACCAGATCCACGCCGCGCTGAAGAAGCAGTTCGGCAAGTGGACGGCGGCGATGGTCGACAACGGCACCGGCCACAACGCCTGGCCGTACACCAACGTCCCCGTCAACATCGTCGGCTGGGCGGTGAAGAACCGCTCCACCCTCCAGTGGAGCGACAACTCCGTCGACATCTACACCAACATGCTGGACGGCGGCGGAGCCCCGCAGTGCGCCCCCGACTGCGGCCGCTTCTTCCACCAGGACGGCAACTACTCCCGCTGTCCCGGCGGCGCCGCCCGCCACTACGACCAGTCCCTCTGGCTCACCGAGGGCTTCGGCGGCGGCGCCGGCGGCGACTGGGGGCAGCGCATGGGCCGCTCCTACTTCACCGGCGCGCTCAACCAGGAGAACATCCACATCTACCTGCACGAGGTCGGCCACACCTTCGGCCTCGACGACTTCTACGACTGGTCCCCGACCGGCCAGTGCTGCTTCCTGATGAAGGCCGGCAGCGCCACCCAGATATCCGAGTTCGACAAGTGGATGTTCCGGGACTTTTGGCGCCACATGAAGTCCCGGTACGGTCTCTGACACCTCCCTCCACCGACCTTCGCGGGGCCATGACAGATGTCATGGCCCCGCTGTGAAGGTCATCGTCCCTGCGACGGATGTAAGGAGCACCGGCACCTCGCGACAACCGCCTGACAGGGGCCGGGAGTTGACCGTCCAGGCCCATCGGGAACGTCAGAAACGAGGGAACAGCCGTGCGTATCAAACGTCTCGTCGGGACCGCACTGGGCACCACACTCCTGCTCGTCACGGCGACGCCGGCTGTGGCAGCCGCCCCCGGAGCGGCGGGAACGGCACCGGTGCCCACCAGGGCTGGACCAGGCCGAGCTGCGCGCCACGCTCGACGCGATCCACACGGCCGGGATGTACGGCACCTACTCGTCGGTGCGTGACGGCCGGGCGCGCTGGACCGGCGCGTCGGGTCTGGCCGACGTGGACACGGGCCGCGAGGTCACCCCCGCATGCGGCACCGCGTCGGCAGCCTCAGCAAGACGTTCACTTCGGTGGCGCTCATGCAGCAGGTGGAGCGGGGCCGGATCGGTCTCGACGCCCCGGTCGCGGACTACGTCCCCGACCTGTTCGAGGGGAGCGGCGCCGACCGGGAGCGCGGCGACGCCATCACGACAGATCGGCGTCTGCGTCAGGAGTGCAGTCCTCCGGGTCGGGGTCGCGGTCCCGTGCGATCTTCTCCCCGGTCACGGCGTCGAAGAGAGGCCGTGACCGTCGTGCGAGACGACCATCACCAAGTCGTGTCCGGATGCGACGCGAAACCGATCCCGAGCAGTCCGCCGACAGGGACGTAGGCGATGCGCTGCCAGGGCTCCGGCGCTGGCACTACGGGCGCCACAAGGAGCCGTTTCCGCATCGCTTGTCGGTCCGCGGAGAGTTCCAGCTCACAGTCTGGCTGCTCGACCAGAGTTTCCTTCTTCGTCCACTTCATCGTGCGGCCGTGAGATCCGTCCTTCGGCGGGTACGCCCAAGGGAGTTGATATGGGCCAGGGGTCAGGTACGTGTTCCTGGAGCTGTGAACGTGGCTTGATGATCCAGGTCAAGCCTCGTCCACAGTCCTTTCCGCGCAGTCGTGTCCGCGAGCCCGCTCGAAGCAGGAGTCAGCTGGTGACGCCGCTCACCGCTTTGGCCGGGACCGATGAGTTTGGCCTCGCCCCACGGTCTGCCTCCCTGGATGCCCCCCCACGACCGCGCGGAAAGGTACGTCCCATGAGCAAAGTGGTCTTGAACGCCACCATGTCACTCGACGGCTTCATGGCCGGCCCGGACATCAGCGTCGAACACCCCATGGGCCGGGGTGGTCTGCGCCTGCATGAATGGATTCTGAAGACACCGACCAGCGATGTCGACGCCACAGTGACGCAAGAGGTTTCGGCCTCGACAGGTGCCGTCGTGCTGGGCAGAAGAACATTCGATGTGGGCGTCGACGTCTGGCAGGACACGCCCTTCCCTGTGCCGTGCTTCGTGCTCACGCACAACGCTCGAAGCCGGCGCGTCATGAAGAGCGGGACCTTCACCTTCGTTGCCAGCGGCGTGAAAGGGGCGCTGCGGCAAGCGAAGGCAATGGCGGACGGTAAGGATGTCTTGCTGATGGGTGCGGACATCGCTCAGCAGGCGCTCAGCGCGGGACTCCTCGATGAGATCAACCTCCAGATCGCACCGGTGCTCATGGGCGACGGACGCCGACTGTTCGAGCATCTGGGGACGGAACGCATCGAGCTGGAACGGACCAGGATGCTCGCCTCGCCGCACGTCACACATCTGCGTTTCCACGTCGCTCATGACCAGAACACGTCGGCCGGCGCAGCGCCGGACCAGGGCCTGGACGGCTGACCCCGTACCCACCGAGAACGATTTCTCGATCGGGACTCGCGCCATGCACTGAACGCGGCGCGCACTGCCCCGCCCGGCGATGGCCGCGCGCGTGGACCATCTCATCCGCGAACCGCTGACGCCGCCCGCGGTGTGCACGACCGGTCGTCGGCACGCATCGAGCCGAGGGAATCCAGCGGCAGCGGTCAGGGCCGCCAGTAGGGCGCGCACAGCAGGTCTTCGTAATTACCGTCGTCCAGACAGATACGCACGAGCCGGGCTCCACCGACGATGTCCGCCGGAACGACGAAGCTGAAGGTGCGGGTCGTACCGCAGGCCATGTCACTGGGATCGGAGCCCTTCGAGCCCACCAGCGCCCGGTCGGCGTCGTAGGTGCGCCCCCAGGTGAGGCGGCAGTACGCGCGGCCGGCCGAACTCACCGACTTGTGTGTCCCCTCCACGAGGACCGAACGGTTGTACCAGGTCAGCTTGCCGGTGGTCCACGTGTTCCCGACCTCGACGCGGAACGAGGAATCGGGGTAGTCGACTGCCTGGGCGTTGGCGGCGGGAGCGCCGAGCATAGCGCCCCCTGTCAGTGCCACGGCACCGAGGGCGGCGGAGAGTTGCGTACGCAATGTGAACTCCAGGATGTGAGCCGGTTGCGGCTTCACATGCTCCAGGACCGGGATGCCCGGGGCACAGCTCTTAAGTCACGGCTTAAAAGGCGCGGTGAGCAGGGCGAGCCCAAGGGGGGTCACCAGGTGCAGCACGGATCCGCCTCGGCGGCTGGTGGTGATGAGGCCCGTCTTACGGAGTACCGTCGCGTGCTGACTGGCGGCCGCGGCCGAGACGTTGAGGCGCCGGGCCATCTCGGTCGTCGTGCAGCCTTCCGCCGTCACGTGCAGCGCGGCGGCCCGCGTGCGGCCGAGCAGGGACTCCAGGTTCGGGCCGGGGGAGCCGTCGGGCCCGGCGGGTCCGGTGCCGGTCAGCGGCGCGCGCAGGCACGGCACGGTCAGCCGGGGCGGCTGCGAGGAGTCGAGCGGATCGTGCAGAAGGCTCATCGGGAGCGGCGAGAAGACTGTGGGCGTGATGATCAGCCCTCTGCCCTGCAGCCGCACCTCGGTCCGGCGCGGATAGGGCACTTCGAGCACGGGCGGACACCAGCGGACCAGTGGTGGACCGAGCGACCGCAGCAGCAGATCGATGCCGCCTTCCAGCATCAGGTTCGCGTAGCGGGAGGCCAGCGCGACGAGTTCGGACCGCGCCTTGTCCCAGTAGGGCTCCACGGTGAGCCGGTGGCAGGCGCGCACGGCATCGGCGAACTCCCGCCGCGCGTCGCGGCCCCCTTCGGCGACCTGCCTCGCCCATGCCAGGTGTCGGGGATGGAAGTCGAGACCTTCGAACTCCCGCTGGATCCGGGAGACGGGTGCGCGGAGCAAGTTGTCCACGGCGTGTTCCAGGGAGGGCGCGTCACCCATCAGGGCCAGCAGGTCGAGCCCCGGCCCGCGCATCGGGATCAAGGACGTCAGCGGTCGCGTGTCCGCCCCCATCCGGCCCACGAGCGCCGACCGCCACTGACGGAAGTGGGGAAGATCCCTGTTCTCTCGCAGCAGTTCGAGGCTGTAGTACGTTTCCGCCGCGACTCCGACGGTCGCGGCCACGTGTGTCCGCGTGAGATCTTCCGTCGTGAAGTGGATACGTAGCACCGGTCGGCCCCCTTTCACAGCGGTGGAGCATGTCTGCGCATCCCCAGGCTGCCCCGGCCAGGCGCTCCCCACGCGGTGTATTCCGACCATCGCACGGGGAGTGCTTCAGCGGGTCGGCGGAGTTACGCGGCCCTCGCCGCGAGCGAGGAACCATACCGGCGCAGCTGCACCGCCGTCGTGGCGAGGCCTGTGAGGAGGCCGAGCCTAGATGCCGACCGTCTCCAGGCCCAGGGGATGGGACAGGAGCCAGGCCGCGGGCAGTCCGACGGTCCAGTAGCCGAGGACCATGCCTACCGGCGAGGCTGGCTGCGCCAGTCGCAGTATCGCGGACGCTGGCGCGAGATGGTGCACCGCTGACCCTCACCCTCACCCTCAACCAGCTGGGCAAGAGTCCTGTCCTGGACGGCGATGCCTGCTGCTCCGGGCGCCCGGCCGCCGGCCTGGACCGCCACCAGGCCGGCGCCGGCGGGTGCAGAGCAAGACCTCATAGTGGGCCGGCCCACGTCAGGACGCCCGGTCCACCCGCCCCGAGCCGTCGCAGGTCAGCCCATGTACGCCCTCCAGGCCGCAGTCTCCGCAAAGATCCACCTTTCGGATAGGTCGGCACCGCACGATCGAGGTCCTTGGCGAGCCTCGTAGGCTGTTCGTTGATCCGCAGACATGAGGGGGGTACGTGGCGACGTGGGGTCTGGTCATCGAGACGACGGTCGGCATCGGGGAGCGTAAACACGCTGAGGCGTACGTGCTGACGCAGCTGCAGGGGACGCGCGAAGAAGCGCTCGTGGAGCTGGAGCAGCGTGCCCGGCGCCATTCACCGGAGCATCCAAGGAGTCCCCAACGGCGTCGGCTCTTCCGGGACGGTGACGGGTTCCTTCTGGTCATCGACGGCGTCTGGCAGTCGTTCAGCACTCGGTTCACGGTCGCGGAGCTGCTGGAAGACAGTGCCGCACCGGCCAAGCCCGCGCGGCTCCCGAAGGGAGAACCGGCTCCGGTGACTGCCGCGCCGCCTCCGTCCTCCCCACCGCCCGTGGAGCGGTATGCGGATGGGGTGCCTGTACGGCCGGCGTGGCTGGGCCGCAACGACCTGCCGTAACAGTCGTATGGCCGATGAGTCGGGCCGTCGGGGGCGAGTCGGCCCGGGTGGGTTGTTGCAGCACCGCATCATGTGATCTTGACCGCCCTGGGGGGAGACAGCGGGACTTTTGCTCGATACGGTGTAAAGAACGCGTCAAGAGCCGGCGCGGGGTGTGCCGGGAAGTCTGGTCGGCGTCCGTGGGGCCGTGTGCCCTTTTTTCGCTGACGCCCCGGAGGACTCCCCGCCGTGTCCGATGTTCGCTCGCGTTCCTATTTCCTGGGCCTGCTGCCGCTTCCCGAGCGCCAGGCCGTCGCCCGTGCGCTGCGCACCGAGACCGTCGGCGGGCTGATGCTGCTGGTGGCCGCGGTGGTGGCGCTGGGCTTCTTCGTGGGAATGTGCCGTCCCTGGAAGGACACGGGGGCGGCGGCGAAGGACGAGGCTCCCGCGAAGGGGCTTTCCGAGCTTTCCGCTCGTGCGACGCCGGAAGTGGGAGAGGACAGCTGAGCGCACCGAGGCTGCGGGTCGACACCCCGGAACGGGCCGGGCTCGACCCCGAGGAGCTGCGTCACCTCGCGCGCGAGGTCCACGAACTGACCACCGGGGCACACCCCTGGGCGGCCGGCGTCGTCGTGGTCGCGGGGCGCGGGCCCGTCATCGCCGTGCAGGAGGCGGCGGGCTGGGCGGTGCGGTACGCGGGCTACGACCCGCAGGCCGGCGCCGGCGTGGAGCTGCCGGCCGCGTCCCGCGTCCCGATGACCGTCGACACGCCCTTCGACCTGGCGTCCCTCACCAAACTGTTCACGGCGGTGGCCGCGGTGCAGCAGATCGAGCGCGGCACGCTGGGCATCGACGCGCGCGTGGGCGCCTATCTGCCCGACTTCCGGGCCGCGTCCGCCCATGACATCACCGTGCGCGGCCTGCTCACCCACACCTCGGGGCTGCGTCCCGAGCTTGCGCTGTACGACTGCGCCGACGACGCCGGGCGGCTGGAGCTGTTGCGGGCCGAGGCGCCGGTGAGCGAGCCAGGGACGTACGTCTACTCGGACCTGAACATGCTGCTCCTCCAGCACCTCCTGGAACGGCTCACCGGCCGCACGCTCGACGTCCTGATCCACGACGGGATCACCCGCCCGCTGGGGATGACCTCCACCGGCTTCGGCCCCTGCCCCGGCGCGGCCGCCACGGAGGACCAGCGGCGGCCGTGGGCGAAGGCGGACCGGGGGCCGCTGCGGGGCGAGGTGCACGACGAGAACGCCTGGGCGCTGGGTGGGGTGGCCGGTCACGCGGGGCTGTTCTCGACCGGGCGTGACCTCGCGGTGTTCTGCCGGGCCCTGCTGGCGGGCGGCTCCTACGGCCCCGCGCGGATCCTCGGACCCGACTTCGTGGAACTGCTGCTGACCCCGCCGGGGCTGGGCTTCTCGATCGACCAGGCCTGGTTCATGGGGGAACTGGCGGGGCGGGGCGCGGCCGGGCACACGGGGTTCACGGGCACGTCGCTGGTGATCGACCCGTCGACCGACACGTTTCTCGTGCTGCTGGGCAACACGGTGCATCCTCGGCGGCGGGGGGTGGGGAGCGCGCCACGGG
>NZ_MUBA01000619.1 GCF_002154575.1 Streptomyces bobili | reverse complement strand
GTCCGTGACCGTCGGCCCGGTCGGCCGGGTCGCCGCCGGCGCAGCCCGCGAGCAGGCCGATGCCGACGGCGGTGAGGAAGGCGCGCCTGGAGTACGGGCTCATGCGCCGGTCGTCCTCCGGCGACGCAGGACGTACACGCCGGCACCGCCCGCGGCGAAGGCCGCCGCGAGAGAGCCGCCGATCAGCGTGCCGTCGCCCGGCGAGGACGCGGCCGTGGTGCCCTCACCCGTGTCGGCGGCCCCGCGGGGGACGACAGGGACCTGGTCGTCGGAGCCCGGTGCCACGGTGGGCGCGGGCTCCGGGGTCGCCTCGCTCGGGGCGGGAGCCGCCGTGGGCGCCGTCGAGGGGGCGGACGGGACGGGCGTCGGCGTGCCCCCGTCGGCGAACGCCGGTCCCGCGCCGATCAGCAGGGCGGTGCCCGCAACTGCCAGGGCGGTGAGGCCGGTTCGGTGGGTGAATCGCATGAGTCGCTCTCCTTCGTCGGTCCGCACGGGCTGCGTGACGGATCGAGCGGAGAGACGAGACAGCGGGGACACAGGTTGTAAAGAGATGGCAAAACCGGGTCGCGGTGGGCCTCACACGGGGCCGCCCCGGACGAGAACTCCCGTCCGGGGCGGCGAAGTAGGACAGGGCGGCCCAGCCGCCGCAGGCCTAACCGTCGCAGGCCTAACCGTCGCAGACCTAACCGTCGAGCGACGTCATCACGTGCTTGATCCGCGTGTAGTCCTCGAAGCCGTACCCCGACAGGTCCTTGCCGTAGCCGGACTTCTTGAAGCCGCCGTGGGGCATCTCGGCGACGAGCGGGATGTGGGTGTTGATCCACACGCAGCCGAAGTCGAGGTTCTTGGACATGCGCATCGCGCGGCCGTGGTCCTTGGTCCACACCGAGGAGGCGAGGGCGTAGTCGACGCCGTTGGCCCACTCCAAGGCCTGCTCCTCGTCCGTGAACGACTGGACGGTGATGACCGGGCCGAAGACCTCGTTCTGGATGATCTCGTCGTCCTGCTTCAGGCCGGAGACGACGGTCGGGGCGTAGAAGTAGCCCTTGTCGCCGACCCGGTGGCCGCCCGCCTCGACCTTGGCGTGGGCGGGGAGCCGCTCGATGAAGCCGGTGACCTGCTGGAGCTGGTTGGGGTTGTTGAGCGGGCCGAAGAGCACGTCCTCGTCGTCCGGCTGACCGGTCTTCGTCTCGGAGGCGGCCTTGGCGAGCGCCGCCACGAACTCGTCGTGGACGGCCTCCTGGACGAGGACGCGGGTGGCGGCCGTGCAGTCCTGGCCGGCGTTGAAGAAGCCCGCCACGGAGATGTCCTCGACGGCCTTGGCGATGTCGGTGTCCTCGAAGACGACGACGGGCGCCTTGCCACCCAGCTCCAGGTGGACGCGCTTGAGGTCCTTCGAGGCGGACTCGGCGACGGACATGCCGGCGCGCACGGAGCCGGTGATGGAGGCCATCGCCGGGACCGGGTGCTCCACCATCAGACGGCCGGTGTCGCGGTCGCCGGTGACGACGTTGAAGACGCCCTTGGGCAGGATCGAGCCCATGATCTCGGCGATCAGGACCGTGGAGGCCGGGGTGGTGTCGGACGGCTTGAGCACGACCGTGTTGCCGGCCGCGATCGCCGGGGCGAACTTCCACACGGCCATCATCATCGGGTAGTTCCACGGCGCGACCTGCGCGCAGACGCCGACCGGCTCGCGGCGCACGATCGAGGTCATGCCGTCCATGTACTCGCCCGCGGAGCGACCCTCCAGCATCCGGGCCGCGCCCGCGAAGAAGCGGATCTGGTCGACCATCGGCGGGATCTCCTCGGACCGCGTGAGCCCGATCGGCTTGCCGGTGTTCTCCACCTCGGCGGCGATCAGGTCCTCGGCGCGCTCCTCGAAGGCGTCCGCGATCTTCAGCAGGGCCTTCTGCCGCTCGGCCGGGGTGGTGTCGCGCCAGCCCGGGAAGGCGGCCGCGGCCGCCCGCATGGCGGCGTCCACGTCCGCCGGCCCGGACAGCGGCGCGGTCGCGTACGCCTCGCCGGTCGCGGGGTTGACCACCTCGGTGGTCCGTCCGTCGGCGGCGTCCCGGAACTCACCGGCGATGTAGTTCCGTAGGGTGCGCAGCCCACGCGGCTCGGTGCTCACTGCCGGCCTCCTGTGTCAGGGTCGAAGGTGTCGGGGTCGAAGTGTCCAATCACTGAGACACCCACCCTAATCGGCCCACCGAGGTTTCCAACACCCCCGTTCGCGCCACTCCTGCGAAATCCGCAAGTCTCAGCGACGTAAACAACGAATTTCATCGCCTCCACCTTGCGCAACTATCGAGACCTCGTGCAGAGTGACGTCGTGGCCAGTCGAAGCGCAGAGCACCGGGACTCCCGCGAGTCAAAGAACGGCACCCCTCAGCTGGATGCCGTCAGTCTCGGCATCATCGAGCAGCTCCAGGAGGACGGCCGCCGGCCGTACGCCGCGATCGGCAAGGCCGTCGGTCTGTCGGAGGCGGCCGTGCGCCAGCGCGTCCAGAAGCTGCTCGACCAAGGCGTGATGCAGATCGTCGCCGTCACGGACCCGCTCACCGTGGGTTTCCGCAGGCAGGCGATGGTCGGGATCAACGTCGAGGGCGACACCGAGGCAATCGCCGACGCGCTCACCGACATGGCGGAGGTCGAGTACGTGGTGATGACCGCGGGCTCGTTCGACGTCCTCGCCGAGATCGTCTGCGAGGACGACGACCACCTGCTCGACGTCATCAACAAACGCATCCGCGCCCTGCCCGGCGTGCGCTCCACCGAGAGCTTCGTCTATCTGAAGCTCAAGAAGCAGACCTACATGTGGGGAACCCGATAACCGTGAGGACCCGATAACCGTGAGCACCAAGGACCTCAGCCGCACCGCGTACGACCACCTGTGGATGCACTTCACCCGCATGTCCTCGTACGAGAACGCGCCCGTCCCGACGATCGTCCGGGGCGAGGGCACCTACATCTACGACGACAAGGGCAGGCGCTACCTCGACGGTCTCGCGGGCCTGTTCGTGGTCCAGGCCGGTCACGGCCGCACGGAACTCGCCGAGACCGCCTTCAAGCAGGCGCAGGAGCTGGCGTTCTTCCCGATCTGGTCCTACGCCCACCCCAAGGCCGTCGAGCTGGCCGAGCGCCTCGCGCACCACGCGCCCGGCGACCTGAACAAGGTCTTCTTCACCACCGGCGGCGGCGAGGCGGTCGAGACCGCCTGGAAGCTCGCCAAGCAGTACTTCAAGCTGACCGGCAAGCCCACCAAGTACAAGGTCATCTCGCGTGCGGTCGCCTACCACGGCACCCCGCAGGGCGCCCTGTCCATCACCGGCCTGCCGGCCCTGAAGGCCCCCTTCGAGCCGCTCGTCCCGGGCGCGCACAAGGTCCCCAACACCAACATCTACCGCGCCCCGCTCTTCGGCGACGACCCGGAGGCCTTCGGCCGCTGGGCCGCCGACCAGATCGAGCAGCAGATCCTGATGGAGGGCCCGGACACGGTCGCCGCCGTCTTCCTGGAGCCGGTCCAGAACGCGGGCGGCTGCTTCCCGCCCCCGCCCGGCTACTTCCGGCGGGTGCGCGAGATCTGCGACCAGTACGACGTGCTGCTCGTGTCGGACGAGGTCATCTGCGCCTTCGGCCGCCTCGGCACGATGTTCGCCTGCGACAAGTTCGACTACGTACCGGACATGATCACCTGCGCCAAGGGCATGACCTCGGGCTACTCCCCGATCGGCGCCTGCATCATCTCCGACCGCCTGGCCGAGCCGTTCTACAAGGGCGACAACACCTTCCTGCACGGCTACACCTTCGGCGGCCACCCGGTCTCGGCGGCCGTCGGCATCGCCAACCTCGACCTGTTCGAGCGCGAGAACCTCAACCAGCACGTCCTCGACAACGAGGGCGCCTTCCGCGCCACCCTGGAGAAGCTGTACGACCTGCCGATCGTCGGCGACGTCCGCGGCAACGGCTTCTTCTACGGCATCGAGCTGGTCAAGGACAAGGTGACGAAGGAGTCCTTCACCGACGAGGAGACCGAGCGCGTCCTGTACGGCTTCCTGTCCAAGGCCCTCTTCGACAACGGCCTGTACTGCCGTGCCGACGACCGCGGCGACCCGGTCATCCAACTCGCCCCTCCGCTGGTCGCCAACCAGCAGACCTTCGACGAGATCGAGCAGATCCTGCGCGCCACCCTGACGGAGGCGTGGACGAAGCTCTGACGGTCCCCGGTCCACGGGACTCCCCGCTGATCTTTCGGGATCTTCCTCTCAGGTGATCAACACCGGCCCCGGTGCCGTCCGTTCGAGTGAGAAACGGCGACCCGGGGCCGTGTGCTGTCCGGATGCCCGAGCCGGGCTGCCTAGCGTGCCAGTGACCGATCGGCCCCGCCTTCGTTCCCCCGGACGGGGGACGACACGGGAACTACGGATCTGAACGAAGGTGTACGCCCATGGAGGCCCCGCCGGACAACGACGTGCTGTGGGCACGCTCCCTGCACTACACGCACCCCGACGGCTCCCCCGCGCTCGGCGGAGTGTCCCTCGGCGTGCGGGAGGGCGAGATCCTCGCCGTCACCGGGCCGCGCGGCAGCGGCAAGACCAGCCTGCTGCACTGCCTGTCCGGGCTCGCCCGCGGCCAGCGCGGCGAGGTCTGGTTCAACAGCGTCCCCGTGCACACCATGGGCCCGATGGCCCGCGAACGGCTCCGCCGCGACCGCTTCGGCTGGATCGACCCGGCCCCGGTGCTCGTCCCCGAGCTGAACGTGTGGGAGAACGCGGCCCTCCCCCTCATGCTGCGCGGCACCAGCCGACGCCGCGCCAAGGTCGCCGCCCTGGAGTGGCTGGAACGCCTCGACATCGGCGACAAGTCCCGCCTGCGGCCCTGTGAACTGACCCAGTCGGAACGCCAGCGCGTCTGCATCACCCGCGCCCTGGCACCGGCCCCGTCGGTCCTCTTCGCCGACGAGCCGACGGCCCCCCTGCACCGCGCCGACCGCGGTCACGTCCTGCGCACCCTGACCACGGCGGCCCGCTCGCACGGCATCACCGTCGTCCTGGCCACCCACGACCCCGACACCGCGGCCCTCGCCGACCGCACGGTCTCCCTCCTGGACGGGCGCCGGGTGCGCACCGTCCATCTGCCGCCGGTCACCGAGTCGGAAGGCCGGGCGGCGTGCTCGCTCTCCGCCTGACCCGCAGCGCCCGTCCGGCCGTCCAACTGCGCCGTCTGCTCGTCGCGACGGCCTCGGCCGGAACCGGCTTCCTCCTGCTGAGCACCCTCGGCCACGCGCTGAGCCACCCGGGCACCACGGCGGGCTCCGCGCTCCGGCTGGCCTGGTGCACCGTCCCGCTGGCCGCCACCGTCCACTTCGCCCTCGCTGTCGCCCGCACCGACCCGGGCACCCGCCCCCGCCCCGGCCTGGCCGCCATCGGTCTGGGCCCGGCCCGCCTGATGGCGATCTCGGCGACCACGACGGCCCTGTCCACCGCCGTCGGCTCGTTGCTGGCCCTGCTCCTCTTCCTCCACCTCCGCGGCGACCTCACGGGCATGCCCTTCGACGGAGCGGCGGCCTCGTTCCTGGCGGCGGACCTCCCCCTCCC
>NZ_MUBA01000618.1 GCF_002154575.1 Streptomyces bobili | reverse complement strand
GCCAGCGCGCGGGCGATCGCCACCCGCTGCTGCTGGCCGCCGGACAGCTGGGTCGGGTACTTGTCCAGGTGCTCGGTCAGGCCCACGAGTTCGAGCAGGTCGCGGGCCCGCTGTTCGGCCTCGTCCCTGGACAGGCCGAGGACGGTGACCGGGGCCTCGGTGATGTTGCGCAGCACCTTCATGTTGGGGAAGAGGTTGAACTGCTGGAACACCATCCCGATGTTCTTGCGGACCTCGCGGACGTGCTTCTCGCCGGCCCGGACCAGCTTGCCGTCGCGTTCCTCGTGGGTCAGATACTCGCCGCCCACCCTGATCGTGCCCTCGTCGGGCTCGGCCAGGGTCATCAGGAGTCTCAGGATCGTCGTCTTGCCGGAACCCGACGGGCCGATCAGCGTGACGTGTTTGCCGGAGTCGACGGAGAAGTCGAGCCGGTCGAGGACGGTGTTGTCGCCGAACCGCTTGGTGACCTTGTCGAAGCGGATCAGTTCGCTGCCGTCCACCGGCGGATTGACCAGGGCGGGGCCGTTCTCTGCGGGGTCGGAGCCGGCGGGGTTGGTGCCGGTGGGATTGGTGTCAGCGGACAAGGCGTCGCTCCAGGGCTCGGATCAGGAGGGAGGCGGGGTAGGCGATGACGATGAAGGCCACCCCCACGACGGTGAGCGCCTCCGTGGTGAAGGTTTCGTTGCTGAACGACTGGGCCTCGCCGAGCATGTCGAAGGCGCCGATGGTCGCGATCATCGGCGAGTCCTTGAGCATGGCGACGACGTAGTTGCCCAGCGGTGCCACGACCCGGCGGATCGCCTGCGGAAGGATCACCGCCCGCCAGGTGCGGCCCTTGGGCAGGCTCAGCGCCGTCGCGGCCTCCCACTGGCCGGCCGGGACGCCGTCGATGCCCGCCCGGTAGACCTCGGCGGTGTACGTGGAGTAGTGCAGCCCGAGGCCGACGATGCCGGTGGCGAGCGGCGACATCGACGGGCCGAAGTTCGGCACCACGTAGAAGAGGAAGAACAGCTGCACCAGCAGCGGTGTGTTGCGGATGAACTCCGTGACGGCGACGACCGGCCAGCGCACCCAGACCCGCGGCGAGCGCTGCGCCAGCGCCCACACCAGGCCCAGCGCGAAGGCGATCAGCGTGCCGACGGCCAGGGCCTGGAGGGTGACGAGTACGCCGTCCCAGAACCGCGGCATGAAATCGTCCACGACGTTCCAGTCCCAGCTCATGCCGTACCTCCCGCGGACTGCGAATGCGACTGCGACTGCGAACCGGCCCCCAGGCTCTCGTCGCGGGCGACGGGCTTCCGGCCGATCCCGCCGGACTTCTCCGGACGCTGTCCGATCCCGGCCTTCGCCCTGCGCTCCAGCAGCCGCATGCCGCGGGTGATGAGGAAGGCGAGCACGAAGTAGAGGACCAGCAGCAGGGTGTAGACCGGGGTGGTCTCGTTGGTGCCGAGCCGGAGCAGGTTGCCGGCGAACGTCATGTCGGCCACCGTGATGACCGAGACAAGGGCGGTGCCCTTCAGCAGCTCGATCAGCAGGTTGTTGAACGGCGGCACCATCTCGGGCCAGGCCTGCGGCAGCTCGATCAGGCGCAGCCGCTGCCAGCGGGTGAAGTTGAGCGCGATGCCCGCTTCCCTCTGCGCCGGGGTGACGGCGGCCAGGGAGCCGCGGACGACCTCGGAGCCGTAGGCGCCGTAGGTGAGACCGAGCGCGCTGACGCCGGCCCACATGGGCACCAGCTGCCAGCCGAGGAGGGGCAGCGCGAAGAACATCCAGAACATCAGCACGAGCGCCGACATGCCCCGGAAGACCTCGAAGTAGATACCGGCGACGAAGCGGACGATCCAGTGCCGCGAACCGCGGGCGAGGCCGATCCCGAACGCGATCGCGGCGCCGAGGGCGGCGGCGTACACCGTCACCTGGACGGTGACCCAGATGCCCGGCAGGAACCAGGTGGTGAAGAACTCCGAACTCATCATCAGCCGCACAGCTCCTTCGCTGTGAGGTCCGTCATGTCGGCCATGCCGAAGCCGAAGGGGCTGACGATCTCCAGCAGCTCCTTGTAGTCGTCGCGCTTGAGCTTCAGCACTTCCTTGTTGAAGGCGTCCCGGAAGTTCTTCTCGGACAGCCGGAAGGCGAATCCGCCCGCGCCGTAGGCGGGCTTGCCGTCCATCACGGGCTGGAACGGCTCGGTCGCCGACACCCGGCCGGAGCCCTCCACCGCCGACTTCACCGTGATGCGGGTGCCCGCGAAGGCGTCCACCCGGCCCTGGGCCACCGCGTCGATGCCGGCCACCTGGTCCGGCAGGACCAGGACGTCGGCGATGCCGGCGGCCTTGGCGTAGTCGATCTGGGCGTACGCCTTGCCGGAGGCGAGCCTGAGGCCCTTCTTCTTGACGTCCTCATAGGTCCTGATGCCGTGCGGATTGCCCTTCCTGACGATGAAGGAGTCCAGCATCAGGTAATCCGGGTCGGCGAACAGCACCTGTTCGCACCGGATCGGATTGATGTACATCCCGGCGGACACCACATCGAACTGCCGGGCCTTCAGTCCGGGTATCAGGGCGCCGAAATCCACCGGAACCGGCTTGACCTCGTCGATGCCGAGCCGTTTGAAGATCACCTCCGCGATCGCGGGAGCTTCTCCGGTGGCCTGCCCGTCGTCTCCGACATATCCGAAAGGCGGCTCACTGGCGATGCCGATCTTCACGGACCCCTGATCGCGCAGGGTCTCCAGGAGACTGCCCCCCAGTACCTTTCCGTCGTCCGGGACGCGGCTGCAGCCGGCCGCCCCGAGGGCTCCCGCCGCGCCCAGCGACACCGCTCCGGCAAGCAGGGAGCGGCGGCTGAGTCCCGTGCGGGGACTGTCGTGCGGTCTGTCGTGGGTTCCGGATCGATGTGCTTGTGGTCGAGCCATGGGCGCGCGGCTACCCGACTTCATGCGAGTCATGCGAATCGTTTCCGCCCCCACCCGCCGACGCCGTGCC
>NZ_MUBA01000617.1 GCF_002154575.1 Streptomyces bobili | reverse complement strand
GTCCGGGTTCGTGCTGCTGGGGGCGGGGGCGCTGGCGGGGCTGGTGTCCATGGCCGCGAAGTGGCTGCTGGTGGGGCGGCACCGCGGCGGGGAGCACCCGCTGTGGAGCGGTTTCGTGTGGCGCAACGAGCTGGCGGACACCTTCGTCGAGGTGGTGGCGGTGCCGTGGCTGGCCGGTTTCGTGCCGGGTACGCCGGTGCTGTCGGCGTGGCTGCGCGGGCTCGGCGCGCACATCGGCAGGGGCGTGTGGGTGGAGAGCTACTGGCTGCCGGAGACGGACCTGGTGACGCTGGAGGACGCGGCCACGGTGAACCGCGGCTGTGTGCTCCAGACTCACCTCTTCCACGACCGGATCTTGCGGACGGATACTGTGGTCCTCCGTGAGGGTGCCACGCTGGGCCCTGGCGGGANNGGCAGCACGGTCGGGGCCCGGACGACCCTGGGTCCCGCGTCGCTCGTGATGGCCGCGGAGTCCGTCCCGGACGACACCCGCTGGCTCGGAAACCCGATCGAAGCATGGCGTCCCTGAACGCCTGCCCCTTCGAACCGGACGACGGCACACCGGCGAGGAGTGGCAGTACGGCGCAGGGAGCGGACGCGGAAGTGGCAGTTCAGCAGGCAGGTGGGCCGGACCCGTACTTCCCGGCCAACGGTGATCCCCGGTACCGGG